>NZ_BAABBE010000005.1:0-417852 GCF_039537795.1 Lentzea roselyniae | reverse complement strand
CCAAGCCCTTCACCTGGACCGCCTCCGCCGACGAGATCCTGGCCAAGGTCCGCGTTGTCCAGGCCAGCGTCAAGAAGCTGGTCGACAACAACGCGAAGTAAACCCAACAGGATCACGAGACACTAGTGTGGGTTGGTGCGCATTCTCTTTTCGAGCTTAGGCTCGCACGGACACATGTACCCCTTACTCCCGCTCGCGATCGCCGCCCGCGAGCAGGGACACGACATCGTCTACGCCGTCGACGCGGGATTCCAGGAACCGGTGCGCAATCTGGGTTTCACCCCGGTCGACGCGGGCATGAGCATCTGGGATGCCTTCAAGGTGGCGAACAGTTCACACGGCACACCGGAGTTCAAGCGGGAGATGTTGCGGCAGACCGCCGTCGACGCTTTCGGTTCCGTGCTGCCACGCAGGTTCGTCGAGGACCTGACACCGATCGTGCAGCAGAACAAGCCCGACCTGGTCGTCTTCGAGATCATCAACCCCGGCGCCGGCGTTGTTGCCCTGCAAGCTGGAATTCCGGCGGTGTGCCACGGCTTCGGCAAAGTGGACGACACGCTGGTTCCGGAGGCCATGCGCGACCTGTTCCTGGAGTACGTCGCCGAACTCGGCATCAGTTTGCCGAATGGGCAGCATTACGGACTCGGATCGCCCTACCTCGACGTGTTTCCGCCGTCTTTGCAGGATCTGGCGTATCTCTCCGGCGTGCAGCGGATTCCGATGCGACCGGTCCCGTTCGCCGAACCGGGAGAATTGCCCGGCTGGGTGGTCGAGCACGCGAGGCCGCTGATCTACCTCACCTTCGGCACCGCGTTCGCGAACGAGGACGTGCTGCGGACCGCGATCGCCGGTCTGTCCGAAGTGGACGCCGAGGTGCTGGTCGCGACCGGGCCGCTGGTCGAGCCGTCCGCGCTGACCGGCGTGCCGGGCAACGTGCACGTGCTGCCGTGGGTGCCTCAGGCCGATCTGCTCGCGCACGCAGATCTCGTCGTGCACCACGGTGGCGCCGGCACGACGGTCGCCGCGATGGCGTTCGCCGTGCCGCAGGTGGTGCTGCCACAGGGAGCCGACCAGTTCCGCAACGCCGAGATCGTCGCGAACGCGGGCCTGGGTGCGCAGCTCGTCGGTGAGCAGTTCACCTCGGACGCCGTGCGCGAGGCCGTCGGCACTCTCCTGCACAGCACCGACGTGCGCACCGCCGTCGACGGCATCGCCGCGGAGATCGCCGCGATGCCGCACCCGGACGACGTCGTGCCGAAGCTCGTCGAACTCGCCGGTTGAAGCCGGGAAACCGGTGCCTACTCGCTGGGCACCGGTTTCAGCACGGACAACGCCTCGTCGACAGAGTCGTGCAGCGACAGGACGTCCGCGACTCCCGTCACCTGCAACGGTCTCTTCACCACGCGATGCGGTGCCACGACGTGGAAGTTCTTGCAGTGCTCGTCAGCCAGCTCGTGCGCCGTGATCAACGTGGAGATGCCGGTCGAGCCGAAGAAGCTGACCGCCGTGAGATCCACGACGACAGCTGGGCCACCGGATTCGAAGCCGAGCCGCAAGGCGTCCAGCACGACGTCCGCCGTGTCGACGTCGATCTCACCTTCCACCGTGACGACCATCACTCCGGTGACCTCGGCGGCACGCACCGTGAGCAGTGGCGATTCCCTGAACAGATCTTCGTTCACCAGCACTCCCCGGTGGCCGAAGCGCATAGATACCGTTCCGAGCACCCTGCTGAACCCGGCTGATACTTCGACGTTACGGCTGTTGCTTCCACACCACAACCTATTGCTGTGTGCAACCTAACGCACACCAAGCCTGCGCACGGCCGCGACCAGTTCGGCGTTCGGCACGCCTTTGGCCAGGTAGTCGGCCACGCCCGCGCGGCGCATCTCGTCCACCGCGCCCACGTCGGTGTAGGCGGAGAACGCCAGGATTCGCGTCCTGGGTGCGCGGTGCAGGATCTCGCTCGCCGCGCGCGAACCACCGCCGTGCGGCATCCGGACGTCCAGCACGACGACCGCCGGCGAGTGCCGCTCGGCCAGCTCGACGGCCTCGCGGGCGTCCGACGCGACCGCCACCACCTCCAGGTCCGGCTCGTCGTCGAGCACGTCACGAAGGACGTCCCTGATCAGGGGATCGTCGTCGGCGATCAGCACCCTGACGATCACGGCCGCACGTCCGGGAGCCAGAACTCGACCACGGTGCCGCCGCTGTCCTGCGTGCTCACGGTGCACCAGCCACCTGAGGCCTCCGCGCGTTCCCGCATCTCGATCAGGCCGAAGTGACCCGCGTTCGGGTCGAGATCGGGCAGCCCGACGCCGTCGTCCACCACCCTGACCAGGAACCCGCGATCCACTGTGGACATCTGGACGGCGACGGAGGAGGCCTTGGCGTGCTTGCGGACGTTGGTGAGGGCCTCCTGGCAGATGCGGAAGATCGTGATCGCCGCGTCGTCGCCGGGCTCGCGTTCGAGGTTGTTGTCGACCTGTCCCACCATGGCGGTGTCGGCGAGGTACGCGGCGAGCGAGTCGCGCAGCCCCTGCCGCTCGATGCCGGGCGGCCGGACGCGGAAGACCAGGTTGCGCAACCTGCTGATGGCGGTACGAACCGCGTCGTCGAGCTGCTCGACGGACTCTCGGTGCTCCTCCGGCAGCTTGCGGGTGAGAAGCTGCAGCCGCATGTCGACCGCGACCATGGCCTGGATCGTGTCGTCGTGGACGTCCCACGCGATGCGCTGCCGTTCCCGCTCCTGCGCCTCGACGAGGTGGGCGAGGAGCCTGCGCCGGTCGGTGAGCTGCTGCTCGGCGCGCCGCCGTTCGGTCATGTCCCTGGTGACCTTGCCGAACCCGCGCAGCTCGCCGGTGTCGTCGTAGAGGGCCGTGATGATCACATTCGCCCAGAACCGGGTGCCGTCCTTGCGCACCCGCCAGCCCTCGTCCTCAAGCGCGCCCTCGGCCTTCGCGACCCGCAGCTCCCACGCCGGCTTGCCCGCCCTGACGTCCTCCTGAGGGTAGAACGTCGAGAAGTGCCGTCCGATGATCTCCTCGGCGGTGTAGCCCTTGATGCGCTCGGCGCCCTGGTTCCAGCTCACGATGTGCCCGCCCGGGTCGAGCATGAAGATCCCGTAGTCGCGCACGCCCAGCACGAGCAGCCGAAAGAGGTCGCTCTCCCTCCACGAGTCCGGTTGCACGGCCTCATCATGCGGGTCAGGCCGTCATCTCACACCAGACAACGTTCTGACCAGCACGTACGGTCATACCCCAGCTCTCGCTGAGCCTGGCGACGAGCTGTTGACCCCAGCCGAAGTCACGCAGCCGCGGCCAGGCGGTGTCGACGATCTCGACCAGCAGCCGGTCCCTGCCGCCGAGGATGCGCACGAGCGGGCGGCCACTGCCGTGGCGGACGGCGTCGGTCGCGAGTTCGCTGACCACCACCACGACGTCCTCGTGGCAGCCGAGGTAACCGCAGACGGACGCGGCGCGGCGGGCGAAGTCGCGGGCGAGTGCCACGCCGCCGCGCCGGTCGACCTCCGGCAGCGAGAACACAGCTTCGGTGAGCGAGCTCGTGGCCACTGCTGCACAGTGCCTCAACCAGGCTGACGGGGGCAGACGCAGGCCAACCAAGCCGTCTGGTGCATCTGCATCAGTCCAGCAGGCCTTCGCGGCGGGCGATCGACACCGCCTCCAGCTTCGACCGGGCACCGAGCTTGTCGAGCACGCGCTGGACGTGGTTGCGCGCGGTGTTGCGGGCGACGCCGAGCCTGCTGGAGATCTGTTCGGTGCCAGCACCGTCCGCGAGCAGCAACAACGTCTCCTGCTCGCGGGCCGTGAGGGTGGTGCCGGCGATCCTGACCCGGCCGGTGAGCCGGTCCAGCACACCCGCGAGCAGCTTCGGGTCGAACACCACCTCGCCGTCCGCGACCCTGCGGACGGCCTCGACCAGCTCGTCCAGCCGCGCCGACTTGAGGATCAGCCCGGCGGCACCGGCCTCGGCCACGCGGGCGGCGACCGACGCGGTGGCCTCCCCGGTCAGCACCAGCACCCTGGCACCCCCTTTGACGAGCTCGGGGATGAGCGTGGTGCCGTCGCCATCGGGCAGCCTGCGATCGAGGAGGACGATGTCGGGCCTGGCCCGGCGGGTGTCCGTGAGCGCGGTCGCGACGGTGGTCGCGCGGGCGACCACCTCGATCCCGGCACGTTCCAGCGCCAGCCCGATCGCCTCGGCGACCATGTCGTGGTCCTCCACGAGAACCACTGTGGTCATATCGGTCAGCCTACGGCGTAACGGAAATTTCGCGCACTGCCGACGACGAACGATCGCACTTCGTCGAACACCTCAGCGTGCGACGCTTCTGCGCCGAGCTGCGGCGAGATCAGCTTGAGGAGGTGGGTGGCGTTCGCGGTGAGGGCGCCACCGAGCGGCATGAGGCCGAGGAAGACCGGCACCTCCGCGTTGGCCGCCTTCTCCCGGACGCGGTGCAGCGCGTCCAGCGGCAGGTCGCTGAGCAGGACGTTGTCGCCCTGGTAGGTGTGCGGTGGCAGTGGCTTGCCCGCCGCCGCCGCGAACGGCTTCCGGCCGCACTCCTCGATCAGCCTCGGCGCCACGCGGAGGTGGTCGAAGTCGAACGGCTGCGTGCTCGCGCAGGTCACCCGGACGACGCTGCGGCCACCGAGCGGTCCGGGGAAACCGGCGGGGAAGGCGATGGTCGTCAGCGACGCCGTGACGTGGTCCGGCAGCTCCCACTTGTGGAAGGCCTCGAAGACCGCTTCCGCGTGGGTGACGTCGAAGTACAGCTCACCCGCGTGGACCAGGTCGATCGGCAGGAGCTCGAACTCCAGCGCGGTGACGACGTCGCCGGCCGTCTCGGTGGCGCGGACGCGGTCGCTCGCGAAGCCGAACTCGCGCGCCAGCACGCTGTAGCCGCCGCCGAGGGTGTAGCCGACGACACCGACGTCGCTCGCGTCGCCGCTGAGCGGAGCGAGGCCGTGCGGTGCTGCCTCTTCGAGCACCTGCTGCCAGATCGCGCCCGCTTCCACCCGCGCGGTCCTGGTTTCCGCATCCACCTCGACCGCGTTCATGCGCTTGGTGGAGATGAGAACGCCGGTGGTCGTGGTGGTCAGGCCGTGGCCGGTGGCTTGGACGGCGTGGTCGAGGCCGTGGGTTTCCGCGTACCGCAGGGCTTCTTCGACGTCCTTCGCGCTCTCCACAGCGAAGATGACCTGCGGTTCGTGGCGGAGTCCGGTCTGGAAGCCGCTGCGTTCCTCGTCGTAGCCGGTGTCACCGGGGTGGAAGATCTGCATGACTTCAGCATGGTTGTGGTGCGGCTATATGTACAAGATCTAGTTGTGCTCGCTTCTATAATCGTTGGTTATGGAGCTTCGCCAGCTGGAGTACTTCGTCGCGGTCGCCGAGGAGGCTTCGTTCACGCGGGCCGCCGAACGGGTGCACGTCGCGCAGCCGGGGGTGAGTGCGCAGATCCGGCGGCTGGAGCGGGAGCTCGGGCACGACCTGCTGGACCGGTCGGGGCGCACGGTCACGCTGACCGACGTCGGCGCGGCGGTGTTGCCGTTGGCGCGGGCGGCGTTGCAGTCGGTGGAGTCCGCGCGGCGGACCGTCGAGGAGATGGCCGGGCTGGTGCGTGGTGCCGTGCGCGTCGGAATGGTGGTGTCGTGCGGGATCATGGACCTGCCGGAGTTGCTGTCCTCGTTCCACTCGCTGCACCCTGACGTCGAGATCACGTTGGTGGAGGCCAACTCCGATTCTCTGATCGCGTCCCTTCTGGACGGTCAACTGGACTTCGCTCTGGTCGGGTACGCCGGTTCGACACCTGAAGGGCTGGCAGTCCGGGTACTGGCCGACGAGCCGCTCGTGGCCGCGGTGTCCGCTTCGGATCCTTGGTACGGCAGGGAATCCGTGTCGCTGGACGAGCTGCTGACGCGCGGGTTGATCAGCCTGCCACCGGGGACGGGGTTGCGCGGGGCGCTGGACGCGGCTTGCGGCGGACGGCAGCCGCGGATCGCGTTCGAGGCTTCGGCGCCACCGATGGTGATCATGCTGGCCCAGCGCGGGCTCGGCCCGGCGATCCTGGCGTTGTCGATGGTTTCCGAGCTGCACGCGGTGCGGATCACCGACCCGTCGCCGTGGAGCCGGCTCGGTTTCGCGTGGCGTTCCGCCGGTCCGCACAGCCCCGCCGCCCGTGCGCTGATCAGGCTCGTGGAAAACCGGATGACAGCGAATCCGTAGGTCTGTCACGATCACGGCATGTTCCTGACGGCTGAGCTCAACACGTGCGCAGGTGTTCCTGCGGGCGCGCTCGCCGTTGCCTCGGCACAGCTGGCCGGCGCCCGAATCTGACCCTTCTCCAGTCCTCTCCTTCAGGACCGCTGGAGGAGGGTTGTAGCGATCCACGGGTTCTGAGATCCCAGCTGCAGCTTCGAGGACAAGGGAAATGAAGCAGGAGTTCGTGCGCGCCAAGCCGCACCTCAACATCGGCACCATGGGTCACGTCGACCACGGCAAGACCACGCTGACGGCCGCCATCACCAAGGTTCTGTCCGAAATGGACCCGTCGGGCACCACCTTCACCGCGTTCGACCGCATCGACCGCGCGCCGGAGGAGCTGGCCCGCGGCATCACGATCAACATCGCGCACGTCGAGTACGAGACGCCCACGCGTCACTACGCGCACGTCGACATGCCCGGCCACGCCGACTACGTGAAGAACATGATCACGGGTGCGGCGCAGCTGGACGGCGCGATCCTCGTGGTGTCCGCAGAGGACGGCACGATGCCGCAGACGCGCGAGCACGTGGTGCTGGCGCGCCGTGTGGGCGTGCCGCACGTGGTGGTGGCGCTGAACAAGGCCGACGCGGTGAGCGACCCGGAGCTGCTCGACCTGGTGGAGCTGGAGATCCGCGACCTGCTCTCCCGCTACGGCTTCGACGGCGACGCCACGCCGGTGGTCCGCGTGTCCGGTCTGCGGGCGCTGCAGGGCGACCCGGAGTGGACCGCTTCGGTGGTGTCGCTGCTGGAGGCCGTGGACGCGCACGTGCCGGTGCCCGTCCGGGACCTCTCCGGGCCGTTCCTGATGCCGATCGAGAACGTCATGACCATCACCGGTCGCGGCACCGTCGTGACCG
This sequence comes from Lentzea roselyniae, assembly GCF_039537795.1. Lineage (NCBI taxonomy): Bacteria > Bacillati > Actinomycetota > Actinomycetes > Pseudonocardiales > Pseudonocardiaceae > Lentzea > Lentzea roselyniae. The sequence goes on along the minus strand of NZ_BAABBE010000005.1, from coordinate 410,713 downwards.
GCGCGGTGGAGCGCGGTGTCCTCGGCCTCGGCGACGCGGTCGAGGTGGTCGGTCTCGGTTCCGCGGTGACCTCGGTCGCCACGGGCATCGAGACGTTCGGCAAGCCGATGCAACAGGCCCAGGCGGGAGACAACGCCGCGGTGCTGCTGCGCGGTGTCCGTCGCGGCGAGGTCAGGCGCGGCCAGGTGCTGGCCCTGCCGGGCAGCGTGGCGCCGCACACGAGGTTCCGCGCGTCGGTGTACCTGCTGTCCCACGCGGAGGGCGGCCGGCACACCGGTATCGCGTCGAACTACCGGCCGCAGTTCCACTTCCGCACCGGCGACGTCGTCGGCGTGGTGGAGCTGGCGGACGGCGCGCTGGCGATGCCGGGAGACACCGTCGAGGTCACGGTGGAGCTGGGCAAGGCGGTGGCGATGGACGCCGGGCTCGGCTTCGCGATTCGCGAGGGCGGCAAGACCGTGGGTGCCGGCACGGTCGGCGAGATCCTCGCGTAGAGGCGGTGGCGACGGCCCGAGAAGGTGGTCGCGCTGCCTTGTAGAAGGGCGCGGCGGGACAACACGTCCCGCCGCGCTTCCTCATCGGCAGGTGAGGAGAGCGCGCAGCTCGGCGTGCTCCGGGGTCGGCGACGAGCGGGCGAGGTAGAGCCGGTCGAGCGGACGGACGAGTTCGAGCAACTCGCGGGCCGCCTTGGCGGGCAAGGTGTTCAGCACCGTGCGAAGGAATGCGCGTCCCACGGCTGGATCGTCATCGTCGCAACACGGACATGGATTCAGTTCGATCCTGTAGCGGGCGATGGCGGCCGACGGGCCGCGCACGAACCGAGCCCAGCCCTCGAGGGCTTCAGCGGTTCTGCCAGTACGGAAGCGCGCGCGTTCGAGCTCAGCTACGCACCGCGTCGTGAGTGCGGAAACACGCGGAATCTGACGGACCGGCGGCGGCCGCCGGAACGGCAACTGTGCGCGGACCTGTGCGGGGCGCCTACGCGGCATGGCCCTTTCTGGTGGTCATGCCGCTGATTCTGCCTGACCTAGCCAGACTCGTCACTCACCGAGTGAGCCGAACCCACCGGTTTCGACTCGGGCGAGCCGCGTTGCCTCAGGTAGACGCTGAGAATCGCCATCGACGCGATCGCGAGGAACTCGGACTGCCAGTTCTGCAGCGACCGGTTCCAGAAGTCGGCGCTCAGGAAGTACTGGAACAGGCCCATCTTCTCGGCCAGCGGGTCGGAGTTGTTGGCGTACCAGCCGGCGACCCACTGCATGGACCAGGAGAACAGGAACAACACCAGCATCGCCAGTCCCAGCGACTTCGAGAACACCGCGGTGCGCCAGCCTCCCGCGCGCGCCCACGTCGGCGACGACTCGGTCGCGTACTGACCGACCTGCTGTTCCTTGTCGCTCTCGTGACCGACCTTGCCCGCCGGCTTGGACTCGGGCGAACCCTTCTGGATCAGCCAGACGGTGGCGGTGACGTACAGGAAGAACTGCAGGTACTCGGACTGCCAGTTCTCCGTGACGTCGACCAGGTAGTCGGCGGAGAACAGGTAGGACCCCAGGGACAGCAACGGCTGCCCCAGCGCGGCCTGACGCTCGTTGTAGTCGGCGTGGCCCGTGAACAGCTGGCCGACCAGCGCCGCGAGGAAAAGCCCGGCAAAAACGAGCGTCAGGCTGTGCTCGCGCAGGAATCTCCTCATAGGACCGGATGCCCTGCGCACCTGCGTCTAAACATCGATCAACGGCGTGACTTCCTTGGCCCAGAACTCGAAGAACTCCTGCTGGTTGGTCCCGATCTGCTGCACGTAGACCTCGTCGAACCCGGCGTCGGCGAACTCCTTGATCTTCTCCGCGTACTTCTCCGGATCCGGGCCACACGGAATCGACGAGCGGATCATCTCGGGCGTGACCAGTTCGGACGCCTGCTCGAAGTGGCGCGGTGTCGGCAGCACCTGCGCCAGCTCGCCGGGCAGGCCGTCGTTGGGCCACAGGCGGTGCGCGGTCTTCACCGCGTCCTCTTCGGACTCCGCGTAGCAGACCTTCAGGCCGCTCTGCGCCGGTCCGCGCCCGCCTTCTGAGCGGTACTGCTGCACCAGGTCACCGGACGGGCCCACGCAGATGTAGCCGTCGCCGCACCGGGCCGCGAGCTTGACCGCCTTGGGACCGAACGCGGACACGTAGATCGGCACCGGGCGTTCGGGCAGCGTGTAGACGCGGGCGTTCTCGACCGTGTAGTGCTTGCCGTGGTGCGTGACCTCGTCGCCCTGGTGCAACGTGCGGATGAGGCCGATCGCCTCCTCCAGCATCTCCAGCCGCACGTCCGCGGACGGCCAGTGCGTGCCCAGGACGTGCTCGTTCAGCGCCTCGCCGCTGCCGACGCCGAGCACGAAGCGGCCCTCGCACTGCACGGCCGCCGTGGCCGCGGCCTGGGCGATCACGGCCGGGTGGATGCGGAGGGTGGGGCAGGTGACTGCGGTCGTGATGGGCAGCGACACGGTCTCGGACAGCGCGCCGATCGTGCCCCACACGAACGGCGACTGGCCCTGCTCGTCGTTCCACGGGTGGTAGTGGTCGGAGATCCACAGCGCCTCGAAGCCGTGATCGTCGGCCATCCTGGCGTGCCGGACGAGCTCACGCGGGCCGTGTTCTTCTGAGGAAAGGAAATAGCCGAGCTTCACGGCAACAACTCCTGGATCTTGGTCTGCAGGCCGCGGCGCAGCACCTCCCACGCGTCGGGGTCGCCGCGCAGCACAGCCTCGGTCATGTCCTTGATCTGGTCGAACGTCGCGTGCGGCGGGATCGGCGGCACGTTCGGGTCGCAGCGCACGTCGAGCACCACCGTGCCCTCGGACGCCAGGGCCGTGTCCCAGGCCGGGCCGAGCTGGTCCGGCGAGTCGACCTCGATGCCCTGCAGGCCGATCGACCGCGCATAAGCCGCGTACGACAGGTCGGGCAACGTTTGCGACTCCTCGAACTTCGGCGCGCCACCCATCGCGCGCAGCTCCCACGTGACCTGGTTGAGGTCGTTGTTGTGGAACACGCACACGACGCATCGGATGCCGTAACGCTTCAACGTCAACAGCTCCGCCATGCCGTTCATCTGCATCGCGCCGTCGCCGACCAACGCGATCAACGGACGTGTGGGCTGAGCGAAGGCGGCACCCAACGCATACGGCACAGCGCACCCCATCGTGGCCAGCGTGCCGGACAACGACGACCGCACGTTGCCGTGGATGCGCAGCAACCGCGCGTACCAGTTGGTGGCGGAACCCGAGTCCGCGGTGACGATCGCGTTGGCGGGCAGTCGTTTCGACAGCTCCGAGACGATCAGCATCGGGTTGACCGGGTCGGCGGGCACGGCGGCCTGCCGTTCCACGACCTCCCACCAGCGCTCGACGTTCGCCTCGATCGTGTGCCGCCAGGAGCGGTCGGTCTTGCGCTCCAGCAACGGGATCAGCGACCGCAACGTCTCCCGCGCATCGCCCACGAGGTTGACCTCGGTCGGATAGCGCATGCCGATCGCGCGGCCGTCGACGTCGATCTGCACGCCGCGGGCGGCACCGTACTTCGGCAGGAACTGCGAGTACGGGAAGTTCGATCCGACGATCAGCAGCCGGTCGCAGTCGCGCATCAGCTCGTACGACGGCCGCGTGCCGAGCAACCCGATCGACCCGGTCACGTACGGCAGGTCGTCGGGCAGCACGTCCTTGCCCAGCAACGCCTTCGCGACACCGGCACCCAGCAGGTCAGCGACCTCGCGCAGTTCCGAAGCCGCACCGCGGGCACCCTGACCGATCAGGATCGCGACCTTCGACCCGCTGTTCAGCACGTCGGCCGCGCGCCGCACCTCGTCGTTCGCCGGGACGACACACGAGGAGGACCGCGACGGCGGGCTCGACGGGATGTACTTGAACTCGTGCTTCGGCGGCTCGTACTCCTGCTCCTGCACGTCGTTCGGGATGATCAGGACGGCCGGCGCGCGATCGGCCCGTGCCGTGCGCATCGCGCGGTCCAGCGCGTTCGGCAGCTGTTCCGGCACTGTCACGTCGACCAGGTACGAGGCGACGTCGCGGAACAACGAGTGCAGGTCGACTTCCTGCTGATAGCTGCCGCCCTGCGCGGTGCGGGCGGTCTGTCCGACGATCGCGACGACCGGAACGTGGTCGAGCTTCGCGTCGTACAGGCCGTTGAGCAGGTGGATCGCGCCCGGGCCCGATGTCGCCAGGCACACACCGACGTCGTCGCTGAACTTCGCGTAGCCGACCGCGGCGAACGCGGCCATCTCCTCGTGCCGCGTCTGGATGAACCTCGGGTCGTTGTCCGCCTTGCCGAACGCGGCCACGATCCCGTTGATGCCGTCGCCCGGATACGCGAACACCTGCTTGACGCCCCAGTCGCGCAACCGTCCAACGATGAAGTCACCGACGGTCATGCGTTCGCACCTTCCATCACGTAGACCGTGTAGGCGGACCGGATGATCGGCTGCGCCACGTTGCGGACCCGCACCCCGCCCGGTGTCATGCCCTGCTCGGTGCCGAAGTGCGCGTGCCCGTGGATGGCGAGATGCGTGCCGGTCGAGTCGATCGCCTCGCCCAGCAGGTACGAGCCGAGGAACGGGTAGATCTCCGGCGGCTCTCCGCGCAACGTGTCCGGCACCGGCGCGTAGTGGGTCAGCGCCACCTTGATGTCCGTGTCCAGTTCGGACAGTGCCTGCTCCAGGGTCTCCGCGATGTCACAGGTGTGCTGGATGAACGCCTTCATCTCGCGCTCACCGAACGCGCTCCCGCACTTGCCGGCGAACCCGCCGCCGAAGCCCTTCACGCCCGCGACGCCGAGCGTGCAGCCGTTGATCCGCGCCTCGAACGTCGTGCCCTCCAGCACGTGGATGCCCTTGTCCTGCAACGTCTTGGTGACTTCGAGCGGCTTGTCGTCCTGGTGGTCGTGGTTGCCGAGCACGGCGACGACGGGCACCGGCAGATCCGCGAACTCCTCGGCGACCACCTGCGCCTCGGCGACCGTGCCGTGCCGAGTCAGGTCACCGGCCAGCAGCAGGACGTCCGCGTGCTCACCGACCTTCTCGAGGGCCGGGCGGAGCCTGCCGCGCATGTCCTCGCCGAGATGGATGTCGCCGACAGCTGCGATCCGGATCATCGCAGGTCCTCCTCACCCTCCGGTTCTCCAGCCGGCGTCACCCGCACGTCGTTGAAGATCTTCAGCTCGGGCGCGGCCTCGTGCAGCACCTCTTCGAGCGCCTTCCGCCGTTCCGCGCACGCCACGTCGCCGGAGAGCATCACGTGATCACCGCGCACGGTGACCCGCACGCCGAGCTCGGCCGTTCTGGGGTCCTCCGCCATCGCCCTACGCAGGTTTGCCGCGAGGTACTGCTCGGATTCCATTGCCCCTCCCGATGATCTCCAGGCGTTCGATGAGCACCAGGAACGCCTCCGCGTACGGGGAGTGCTTGGTCTCCTCGCGCACCTGGTCCCAGTCGATCTGCTCTCTGAGGGCGCGGGCGAACGGCAGCAGCTCGCTGAAGTCGCAGCGGTGCCCGTCCAGCACCAGCAGCTTGCTGCTCAGCACGAACGTCGCCGGCATCACCGGCAGCACGACCGAACCGACGGGAAGCTCCTCGGCCATGGCCAGGATCTCGTCGGTGACCGGGCGCTCGTTGGGCCGGAACAGCAGGTCCACCAGCGAGTCGCCGTCGTAGACCTTCAACAGCCAGTCCTCAGGGGGCTCCGCGGCTCGCAGGCCGCGCTGCACGAGGACGCGGACCGCCTCGGCCGCGTCCTGTTCACGCACCAGCAGGTCCACGTCGTGTTCGCTCGCCGGCCCACCGCGCGCATAACCCGCGCATCCGCCCGTCAGGGCGAACGGTATCTCCGCGCTGCGCAAGGCGTTCGCGACTTTGGTCAGCGTCCGCAGCAGCTCGTCCTGCACGTCGCTCATGCACAGCCGGTTACCCGGCTGCCCCGGAAGCGAACCTCAGACCTGATCAGTCGCGAGCCGGGCATGGGTCTCGGTGTCGTACCGCACCCCGTCGTAGAGCAGCTTGGCCCGTTCCACACCCTCCGCCCGGAACCCGGCGCCCACCGCCACCCGGCAGGACGCGGGGTTGTCCAGCCGGTGCGCGAGCTCCAGCCGGAAAAGCCCCAGCTCCGCGAACGCGAACTCGCTGACCTCCCGGCAGGCCTTCGTGGCCAGCCCCTTGCCGCGCGCCTCGGGCAGCACCCAGTACGACACCCACCCGGTGAGGTGGCGGAGTTCGACGTTCGACACCGTGACGTTCCCGACGGGTACGCCGTCGTCCAGCACGGCGAAGGCGTACGCGGCACCCTGGACCTGCCGGGCCGTGCACAGCGCGATCCACTCCTCGGCGGCGGCCAGCGAGTCCACCGGAGCGGTGAACTGGCGGTCCATCCCGGGCTCGGCGGCCGCGGCCAGGATGATCGGAGCGTCGCAGGCTTGCCAGGGCCGCAGCAGGTCGTCCACCTGTGCAGCTTCTGAAGATGCCGGGCTCACTGCAACTCGAACAGGACGTCAGACGTCAAAGGGACAGCCAACCCAGGGAGCGCAGATGGTCATTTTCGGCTGGCGGACGACGATCGAGCAGCTGCGGATGCTGTCACTGGTGTGCGGGCACTGCCACCACCAGGCCGCGCACAACCTGTTCCGGCGCTACACGAAGCCCACCATCTTCTTCATCCCGCTGTTCACCATCAGCAGCAGGTACGGGCTGCAGTGCACGTTCTGCGGGGTGTCCTACGACATCAGCAAGATGCACGCCCATCAGCTCGTCTGACGGCAGGCCGCACAACCGGGCGCGTCCTCGTCGGTGGTGACGCGCCCGCACTCGGGGCAGATCAGTTCGAGTAGGCAGACCGGCTCAGCTTCAGGGACACGGCCGAGGTCCACAGCCAGCCGATCGTCGCCACCACGTAGAGCAGCACGGTGCCGGACGGGTTGCCCAGGAACGCCATCGGCACCATCAGGAGCACGCCCGTCAGGCCGCTCATCACCGCCAGCCATCCCCCGAGCCTACGCGCGAACACGAAGCACGCCCCGATCCAGCCGATCATGGCGAGTCCGAACGCCACAGCGTGCAACGCGCCGTGCCAGGACATCGACGACGGTGGCCCCTCCGGTGCGCCTGCCGGGAAGCCCAGCCCGGGATCGGCGACGAACACCCCGCCGAGGATCATCCCCACGCCCATCAGGCCGATGAGCCGCGCGCCCCATTTGGTGTGCTTCGCCATGCCGCTGGCGGCGATGACGAACAACGCGCCGCTCACGACGAAGTTCGCGATCTGGATCCAGCCGAGCGAACCGAGGCTGAGCATGCTGAACGGGTGCCGCGAGAGGTCGAAGCCCTCGCGGGTGAAGGCCTGGGCGTAGCCGACGACGAGGTAGAGCGGGCCGGCGACGACACCACACGCGATGCGGGACATGGGTTCCTCCTGACGAAGTTGGTGGCGAGAACGGAACCACCGACAACTTTTTTTGTCAAGACTAGAAGCACTGTCTTGACTAAGAGAGTCGTCGGCGCCAGGATGGGACCATCCACGAAGCCAGGAGGGGAGAACTGATGGGCCACGGGTTCGAGGGCACTGAGGAGATCGAGGTGCCGGCGTCCGTCGAGGACGTCTGGGAGGCCATCGCGACCGGTCCCGGCATCGACTCGTGGTTCATGGGTCGCAACGAGGCGGAGAACGGCCAGGTCAAGCTCGCGTTCGGCGAGTACCGGCCGACGCACGAGATCACCGCGTGGGACCCGCCCCACCACTTCAAGCACGACAGCGGCGTGGAACCCGACGGCCGGTTCATCGCCTACGAGTTCATGGTCGAGGGCCGCGACCACGGCAGCACCGTGCTGCGGATGGTCACGAGCGGCTTCCTGCCCGGCGACGACTGGGCCGACGAGTTCGAGGCGATGAAGCTCGGTGGCGCGCTGTTCTGGCGGACGCTGGTCGAGTACCTGCACCACTTCCCCGGCCGGACCGCCCGCCCGCTCACGGTGTTCGGGCCGATGATCAGCGACTGGAACGCGGCCTGGAAGACGCTCGACGAGGCGCTCGCGGAGAAGCTCCCCGGCGCCGTCGAGTACCACCGCAACGCGCACACCCTCGGACTGCGCACCGAGCGCGGCATGTACCGCTTCCTGCGCGGCTTCCACGGTCCGATGATCGCCGCGCACCACGTCTTCTCCGGCGACGAGTCCGAGCAGGACTGGCAGAGCTTCCTCGACACCACCCTGGGAGAGCAGAAATGACGCGCTTCACGACCTCCGCCGACGGCACCGAGATCGCGTACTCGATCACCGGTTCCGGACCCGCGCTGATCCTCGTGGACGGCGCGATGTGCCACCGGAAGTTCGGGCCGACGACCGAGCTGGCGTCCGTGCTGGACAAGAACTTCACCGTCTACACCTACGACCGGCGCGGCCGCGGCGAGACCGGCGACGGCGCAACGCCGTGGTCCCTGGAGCGCGAGGTCGAGGACATCGACGCGCTGATCAAGGTGGCCGGTGGTTCGGCGTTCGTGTTCGGCGTCTCCTCGGGCGCGGTGCTGGCGATGGAAGCGGCGTCACGGCTGCCCGGTATCACCCGGCTCGCGCTCTACGAGGCGCCGTTCGTCGTGGACGACACGTACACGCCGCGACCGGGCGACATCGTGCAGACGATGAATGAGCTGCTGGCGCGCGGCGACCGGTCCGGCATGCTCACGAAGTTCATGAAGATCGTCGGCGCGCCCGGCTTCGGCGTCGCGATCATGAAGCTGACCCCGATGTGGAAGAAGCTGAAGCTCGTCGCGCACACGCTGCCGTGGGACCTGACCATCCTCGGCGACGACGGCCGCGGCTCGAAGCTGCCGGCCGACCGCTGGAACGTCAAGGTGCCGACGCTCGCGATGGACGGCGGCAAGAGCCCCGAGTACCTCCGCAACGCCATGAAGAACGTCGCGGAGGTGGTCGGGAAGGACGTGGAGCACCGGACGCTGCCGGGTCAGACGCACATGTACAAGTCGTCGGTCATGGCGCCGGAGCTGGTGGAGTTCTTCTCACGAGCCCAGCGCACCGCAGGCCCCATCGCGTAGCCGGCCACGACGAACAGCCCGCCGACCACGAGCCAGCCGATCGTGCCCCAGCCGAGCACGACGGTGGTGAGCAGCGCGGGGCCGACCATGCGCGCGACCGCGGTGCCGGTCGCGAAGAAGCCCTGGTACTGGCCCTGCCGGTCGGCGGGCGCGAGGGAGAAGCTGATCTCCCACGCCCCGGAGGCGAGCAACATCTCGCCGAGCACCTGCAGCGCGGCGGCCGCGATCAGCAACGCCGCCGCGGGCCAGGCGCCGGAACTGAACGCCGTCACCGCGAACACCGCGCACGACGCGAACATGATCAGCCCGGCGTGCCGCACGAGCCTGGACGCCTCGCCGAGACCGGTGGCGCGCTTGGCGATCCGCACCTGGAACAGCACGACGGCAGCGGTGTTGAGCACCAGCAGGGCGGCGGCGAGCCACGTCGGTGCCTCGGTCCGCTGCACGATCCACAGCGGGATGATCAGGCTCAGCAGCGGCATGTAGAGCAGCATCACGGCGTTGATCAACGTGATCAGCGCGTACGGGCGGTCCTTCAGCACGTCGAACCTGCCCTTGGCGCGGGTCATCGCGGTCTCCGGCAGCGTGCCCAGAATCGCTGCCGCGGCGAGGAAGCTGAGCGCGTCGAGCACGAACACGGCCGTGTAGGCGGCCTCGGTGCCGAGGTGCAACGCGAACCCGCCCATCGCCGCGCCGATCGCGATGCCCGCGTTGGCCGTGGACTGGATCCGCGCACGGGCTCGCGTCCGTTCCTCCGGCGTCGTGAGACCGGCGAGCAGAGCCTGCCGCGACGCCTGCAGGCCGCTCTGGAAGCTCGCGTACAGGCACATGACCAGCACGAACGCCGCGAAGTTCCGGGTGAGGAGCAGGATCGAGATGCTCACCGCGGTGGCGCTCGCGAGCACTACGGCCGTGGTGCGCGGGCCGAGGCGGTCGGCGACGTGTCCGAGCGCGACGCCGGCGACGGCACCGACGCCCCACGCGAGGGTCAGGGCGAGCCCGACCCGTGCCGCGCCCAGACCGACGATCTGGGTGAAGTACAACGCCGAAACGACGAGAAACCCGCCGTCACCGATGGAGTTCGTCAGCTGCGCGTACGCGAGTCGCCTGGTCATGACTCAGACCGTAGGGCGACGATTGGCCCTAGTCGTGGGACAAGACAGCGCTGTTTTTCTGGGCCAATTTCGTACCGGCCCACGAGACGAAGAACGCCAGCGCACCGAGGATCACGGCAACGGACACGCAGGTCAGTGCGACGTCCATGTACCCACGTGGGCGCGGGTCGAGGAACGGGTACGGGTACCAGCCCACGATCGGCCCGCGGACCAGCGTGTAGATCAGGTAGGCGAGTGGGAACGACAGCCAGATCCACACTCTCGTGGTTCGTTCCGGCGTGAGCAGCCACTCCACGACGACCAGGATCGGGACGACGACGTGCAGCACCCAGTTCGCATAGGCGGGTGTCTGCACGTCGACGCCCTGCAGCAGGACCGCGTACACGATGCCCGTGGTGGTCATGTAGAGCACGGCCGCTCCCCTGATCTGCGGGGAGACCGGTCTGAACACCCCCAGCAACGCCACGCACGCCGCGAACACGTTCGACAGCACGGTGAAGTAGCTGAAGTGGTTGACGGGACGGAACCGGTCTCCCAGCACCACGATCAGGTAGACCTCCGCCGAAAGAACCAGCAGGAACACGGCCATCCGGAGCAGCTTGATCACGGTCAGAATTGAAGCGCGTTTCCGGCGGCCGCGCTGACCTCGGTGATGCGCCTGCGACGAGAGGGCGGACGGCTTGGGCTGGTCGTCGGGAGTCACCCACTGCACGAGAGCGTCGGTGCGGCCGAGGCTGATGCACTGTACTCCTCGAACAGCGCAAGCTCACGCGTACCGACCGACATGGTTCGAAGTCAATCACGGATGCATGCGGGCGCCCTTGAAGATCTTGTCGACGGCGTTCTTCTGCCCGTGCACCGCGATCCCGACCAGGTCGAGGTCCTGCGTGTGGACTTTGCGCACCGCGGCACGGTTGTCGGCGTCGTTGCCCGTCGCGAACAGGTCCGCCGTGAAGATCGCCATCGGCTGGTTGCGGTTCAGCGCACGCTCGTGGGCCTTCCTGAGCAGCTCCTGGTCGCCCTGCAGGACCACGACGGGCTGACGGAACATCGGCAGGTAGTTGACGTCGTCGGCGTCCACGTACGGCTCGCCGCGGAGCTCGTCGGGCAGCCCGCTCACGAGGAAGGCGGTCACGTTCAGCGCCTGCCATCCGGCCAGGTCGTCGCGCAGCAACACAGCGATCTTGGTGTCGAACATGTACCCACGATCGCGGGCATTCGGGATGGGGGTCTTGTACGTTTCTGACATGAGCGTCGCCGCCTGGAAGCCGGCGGTGGAAGGCATCAAGGAGGTCTTCCACGCCTCCTTCACCACTCACGTCTACCCGGCGCACACGCACGACGCGTGGACGTTGATGCTGATCGACACGGGTGCCGTGCGCTACGAACTGGACCGGCACGAGCACGGCGCACTCGTTTCCGGCGTCACGCTGTTGCCGCCGCACGTGCCGCACGACGGGCGGTCCGCGCATCCGACCGGCTTCCACAAGCGGGTGCTGTACCTCGACAGTTCGGCGCTACCGTCAGACCTGATCGGCAAGGCCGTCGACACTCCGATGCTCGTCGATCCCCTGTTGCGGCAGCGGGTGCACCAGCTGCACCTGGCGCTGGACGACCCGTTCGAGGCGTCCAGCCGGCTGGCGTTGATCACCGAACGGCTCCGGCACCGCTTCGCGGGCACGTCGCCCGCCGTGCACGCGGATCCGACGCTGGCCGATCGGTTGCGGCAGCTGCTGGACGCGTCGCTGCCCGCCGGGATCACGCTCGCCGAGGCCTCGGTGGAGCTGCAGTCCAGCCCGACGCACCTGGTGCGGGCGTTCAGCAGGCGGTTCGGGCTGCCGCCGCACCGGTATCTGACCGGGCGGCGTGTGGATCTTGCGCGCGGGTATCTGGTGGAAGGACGTCCGGCGGCAGAGGCGGCGGTGCTGGCCGGGTTCCACGACCAGTCGCACCTGACTCGCCACTTTCGCCGTGTCCTGGGTACGAGTCCCGGCCGGTTCGTACGCTGACACCGTGCACGTCGGCATTCTCGGCCCAGTTGAAGCGCACTCCCCGGACGGCAAGGTCGCGGTGGGTGGGCCGCGGCCGCGCACCCTGCTCGCGCTGCTGGCCATGCGGGCAGGCGAGATCGTCCCGCTCGACCGGTTGGTCGACGAGCTCTACGGTGCCGAGCCGCCGTCGGATGCCGCCAACGCGTTGCAGGGCCAGGTGTCGCGGCTGCGCCGGGCGCTCGGGGACGCGTCGCTGATCGAGTTCCACCCGGCCGGGTACCGGCTGGTCCTGGCACCGGACCAGGTGGACGCGCACAGGTTCGCCGCGCTCGCCGCGGACGGGCGGCAGGCGTTGGAGCAGGGTGATCCGCAGGTGGCGGAATCCCTGCTGGCCGAGGCACTCGGGCTGTGGCGCGGTCCTGCGCTCGCCGACGTCGACGCCCCTGACCACGCGACCCGGCTCGAGCAGCAGCGGTCGGCGGCAACCAGTGCGCTGATCGCCGCGCGGATCCGGCTCGGCAAGGCCGACGTGCAGGAGATCTCCTCATTGGTGCGGCAGCACCCGTTGGACGAGCGGCTGCGCGGTTACCTGATGCAGGCGCTGAACCAGCAGGGGCGTCAGGCCGAAGCGTTGCAGGCGTACGAGGACGCGCGGTCGTTGCTGGCGGAGGAGCTGGGCACCGATCCGTCGCCCGAGCTGCGCGCGATTCACCTGCAGATCCTGCGCGGCCAGACGCACCGCGAGCTGCCGGCGCAGCTCACCAGCTTCATCGGCAGGCAGGAGGAACTGCGGCGGATCGCGTCGCTGACGTCGCGGCTGATCACGCTGACCGGCCCGGGCGGTGCCGGCAAGACCCGGCTCGCCCTGCAGGCTGCCGGTCCTGGCGCGATCTTCGTCGATCTGGCACCGGTGAAGGACGTGCCGGCGGCGACGCTGCAGGCGTTGGGGCTCAAGGAAACCGTGCTCGCGCCGGAGGACCGGCTCACGCTGGCGTTGCGCGACCGCGAGGCCCTGCTGATCCTGGACAACTGCGAGCACGTGATCGCCGAGGCCGCGCGGCTCGCGCAGCACCTGCTCAGCACGTGTCCTTCGTTGCGCGTCCTGGCCACGAGCCGCGAACCGCTGGGCATCACCGGCGAGACGCTGTGCCCGGTGCCTCCGCTGAAGCCCGAGCAGAGCGTGGCCTTGTTCACCGACCGCGCCCGCCTGGTGAACCCGGCGTTCGTGCAGGACCGGCACACCGTCGACATCTGCCGCGAGCTCGACGGCCTGCCGCTGGCGATCGAGCTCGCCGCGGCTCGTACCCGGACGTTGACGACGGAGGAGATCTCCTCCCGGCTGGGCGACCGCTTCCGCTTGCTCATCAAGGGAAATCGCGCCGCCGCACCCCGCCACCAGACCTTGCGCGCCGTCGTCGAGTGGAGCTGGGACCTGCTCGACGCGGACGAACGCGATCTCGCCGCGTCGCTCGCCACGTTCAGCGGCGGTGCGACGCTGGAAGCCGTCGAGCAGGTCTGCCGGCACGACATCGAGGTGCTGGAAGCGTTGGTGGACAAGTCTTTGGTGGAGGCGAGCGACGGCCGCTACCGGATGCTGGTGACCATCCGCGAGTTCTGCTCGCAGCACAAGCGCGTCGACGCCGAGCACGCCGCCTACTTCCACGCGCTGGCCCGCCGCGCGGATCCCGAGCTGCGCCTGCGGAACCAGGTGCAGTGGTTCGCGCGGCTCACCGCCGAGCACGCGAACCTGATGCAGGCCGTCGAGTGGGCCACCGACCACGATCCTGCTTTGGCTCTGCAACTGGTGCGTGAGCTGTCGTGGTACTGGTACGTGAAGGGCAGCCGAACGGAAGTCCAAGGCCTGGCGGAAAAACTCCTCGCGCGAGTGCCAGAGGAGTCCACAGAGGAGTATGCGATTCTGCTGGCGCTGGCTGCGCCAGAGCGGGTTCAGGTCAAGCTGCAGGAACTGAGCGGCCCGATCAAGCAACCGTTCGTGCTCATCGCGTGGGCCATGCTCGCCGGCCCGCCGGACCCCAGCACCCCGCGGATCCGGCTGCACGACGAGGTGGAGAGCAGTGAGGACCCGTGGATCAAGGGTCTGCTGGGCTTCAGCAGCGCCTACCTGAGCTGGACCGCGGACGGCGACCGGGCGTTGGCGATCGGGAAGTCCCGCGAGGCGCTGCGGCAGTTCCACGACCTGGGTGAACGCTGGGGTTCCGCCCAGGTTCTGGACGTGCTGGCCAACCTCACCGAAGACCCGCACGAGGCACTGGCCCTCACCGACGAGGCACTGCGGGCCGTCGAGGAGCTGGGCGCCGTGGAGGAGCTCGCCGAGCTGCGCGGGCGGCGCGCGGACCGGTTGCTCGACCTCGACCAGGACGAGGCCGAGCGCGACTACCTGCTGGCGTTGGAGATGGCGACGCAGGCCGGCCTGGCCGCGACCAGGGCGCTCGCGAACACCGGCCTGGCCAAGATCGCCCAGCACAGGGGCGATCCGGCCAGGGCCGAGCAGCTGTTGCGGGAAGCCCAGCAGGAGCTGGGGTTCGGTTGGATGCACAACGCGGCCAAGCAACAGGTCGAGGACGCGCTCAGCGAACTGGCGCGTAGTCGGGAAGCTTGATCGCGGTCGCCCGCTGGAGGTCGATCCTGGCGAACAGCGGCGCCTTCGGCAGGAAGCCGAACATCCGGTCCCGCACCCACATCCCGAGCCTGGTCGCGGGTGCGAGGAACGGTCCAGGATTGCCCTGGCAGCCCCGCGCGTACGGGCCGATCAGGGCCTCGTACCTGGCGAAGGCATCGCCTCCAGCGGCCATCTCCCCCGCCAGCACGTAGGCGGAGACGACCGCGAGCCCGGTGCCCATGCCGCCCAGCGTCGATCCGTACCCGGCGTCACCGATCAACGTGACCCGTCCCGAGCTGACCTTCGGCATCCGCACCTGGCTGATCGAGTCGAAGTAGACACCCGGCGCCACCAGCGCGTCCGGCATCAGCTCCGGCGGTATCGACGACTTGAACATCAGCCAGCCGGGCGCGGTGAGCACGCCTGGCGCGCACGTCATGTCGCGGTCGTCGCAGTCGGCGTCCCAGATGGCGAAGTAGTAGCCGTGGAACTTCGGCCGGTACTCGGGAAAGACCAGCCGCCGCACGCCGGAGCGCATGCCGTCCGCGCCGATGACGAAGTCGAACCGCCGCGACCGTCCGTGCGCGAACGTCACGTCGACGCCTGCACCATCGTCGTGCAGGGAGGTGATCCAGTCGCCGAACACGTATTCGGCATCGGAGACACTCGCCTCGTACAGCAGCCGTGACAGGTCACCGCGCCGGATCTCCACTTCGCCACCGGTGAAGGACGCGGGCAACCGGCACCGCTCACGTCCGGAGGGGTCGCGGAACACCATGTCCGGCAACGAAACGCTCGCAGCCGTCACCGCGTCGAGCACCCCCATCCGTTTGAGCACGGACAGGTGGGCCTCGCCGCGGAAGTCCACGGCCTGACCGCCGGCACGCAGCGACGGCGCCCGTTCCACGACCGTGGGAGAGAAGCCGAAACGCGACAACCAGTGAGCGAGTGCGGGCCCGGCGATGCCCGCTCCCGAGATCAAAACGTCCATGCCGGGAAGGGAACGCCGGGCCGCTGACCAAACGCCTACTGTTCGCTGATGACCTTCAGCATCTGCGCGATCTGGCCCTGCCGGGTGCTGGCCACGCGCTCGGCGTAGGCCGTGGTCTCCGGGTTGGAACCCTCCTTCTTCTCCGTGAGGGCCATCTCCACGGCGGCACCCTGGTGCCCGGCCATCAGGTTGAGGAACGTGAGGTCGAACTCGGCTCCGCTCTTCTCCTTGGTGTCGTTGATGACCTTGTCGTCGAGCAACGGCTGGCCACCGTGAGCCGCGTGCAGGTTCGCACCGCCACCCTCCGGTTTGCCCCAGAGCTTCAACCAGGACTTGAGCATGGCGAGCTCCTCCCGCTGGGTCGCGTCGATCGCGCCCGCGAGGTCCTTCGCCTCCTGCTTGGTGGCCTTCGCCAGCGCCAGCTGCGAGAGGCTGATGCCGAGCTGCAGGTGGTCGACCATCATCTGAGCGAACATCACGTCCGCGTCGTTGAACCTCGCGCTGGCGGCGGGAGCGGGTGGTGCGGTGGAGGCAGCGTCGTGCCCGCCGTGGGCGGACTGGCCGCCCGGCACGATCGCCTCTCCACCGCACCCCGCCAGCGCCAGGACCGCGACCACGATCACCAGGCGCCTCATCGGATCAGATCTTCTCCCACAACGAGGCCGCGTTCGGCGGCTCCCAGCCGGTCAGCGAGGTGTGCGCCTGCCGGCACCGGTACGAGGACCCGCCGTAGGTCACCGCCGCGCCGACCGCGTAGTACGTGTTCGCCGCCCAGGTGCCGCCAACAGGCGGTGGCGTGGGATTGGTCGTGGTCGGCGGCGGGGTCGGGTTGCCGCCGGTCCCGCCGATGTTGAGGTCGACGCAGGAGTAGAACGCCTTCACCGTGTCGGCGATGTTCCAGACCGCACGGAGCTTCTGGCGGCCGGAGAACCCGCTCAGGTTGATGGTGTGCCGAACCGGGTCGACCGGCGCCGCGTTTCCTCCGTCGACGTAGTGCACGCGGGTGTTGCCGATGTAGTACTCGTAGTCACGCGTGCGGTGCCGGGCGGTGAACGTCCAGGTCATCGTCAGGGTGGTGCCGGTGTTGGTCACCCGCCACGGCTTGCTGTCGTCGTTGAGCACGGCGAAGTCCTGGCGATCCTCGCCGCTGCAGGTCACCAGGCCCTTGTTGCCTTCAGCGCTCTGCGGCTCCCACTGGGGACCACCGCAGTTCTGCACCGCGCCCGACGCACACTGCGCCTGCCGGCTGGGAGGCGAGGACACGTAGCCGTGCGCACTCGCCGAACCGACCGGCGTGATGAACACAATTGCAGGGACCGCGGCCATGACGAGCGCCGCTTTTCGGGTGAGTTTCATCGTCCGAACTCCTTGGATCGTTCCCATGGCAGGGGGAGGGAACCGGGAGCACCTAGATCGCTCGCCGATCCAGTTTCGGTGTGGTCTAGACCATAAACCTGGGTTCGGAAAGTGGTCAAGCGGTCACCGGAAGCGGACGAAGAATCGGTGGCTGTCAACAAGTCCACGCTCACAGGTGGTCCTGTCCGCCTGCCCCAGGACCAATCACGCCACTGGTATTGAGTGCAAACCACCGCCAGAGCGGGTAGCCCCGGGCATGCGCGATTTGAACCAGCCCGCCAGGGCGACCGGCCCCGGTGTCGTGGCCGACGGCCCCGCCGGATCGGCAACGGTGCTCGTGATCGATCCAGCCGGCGAAGCCTCGCACGACGAGATCCCCGCCACCTGGCGAGAACTGACGGACCGGATGCGCGTCGTGTGGCTCAGGGTGCCTGCCGCCCCGGAATGGAAGTCCACAGTGGACAGGGTCCTCAGCATGCACCGCGACGACCCCCGCACCGTGCTGGACGTGGTCACCAGCGGCCCGATCGCCGCCGAGGTGATCGACCTGGTCCGCCACCACGAGGACCTGGTCCGCTCGGTCCTGCTGGTCGACCCGGAGGTGGAGGTCGACGAAACGTTCGCCCAGGTGGTGGTCCGCACGCACGACGCCCCGGACGACCGCATCCCGGCGCCACTCCCGCTGGGCCACCCCGACGTGGTGTTCGGCGTGGTCAAAGCCCTCAACGAGCTGAGCTGACCGGCTCCGGAAGTTTCACTGAACCGGACACAACGGCCACCCGTATCCCTCGTCAGGGAACACCAAGACGGGAGGCTTCATGCGTGCGCGTCTGCTCATCATCGTGCTAGGACTGCTAGCGCTGACGGGCTGCTCGGCGGTCGGCGGCGCTACCAGCTCCGGCGAACCGGCGGCCAACAAGGCGGATGCGACATTCTCGTTGAGAATGATCCCCCACCACCGGCAGACGATCGACATCTCCAAGGTGGCCCTGGAACGCTCGAAGGACCAGTTCGTGCTCGACGTGGCCGAGAAGATCACCACAATCGAAGCCGGCGAGATCGAGCAGATGTCCACCTACCTGCGCTCCTGGAACATCCCGATCCCCGGCGACGACGCCGAAGCCACCCACAAGATGGCGGGCATGATGACCGCCAAGGACGTCGAAGGCCTGAAGGCAGCCCAGGGCAAGCAGTTCGACGACCTCTTCCTGGCCGCACTCTCCCGCCACCTCCGCAGCGGCGTGGACATGGCCAAGGACGCCCAGGCCCAGGGCGTGCACGTGGGTTCCAAGGCGCTCGCAGGCAAAATCATCGTGTCGCAGACCGAGGTCATCGACCAGATCGCCGCGAAGAAGAAGGCCTGACGCCCCAACGAACTTCATCCGCACCAGGCACACGCCCACCGCGCCTTCGCAGTGGGCGTGTCGGCGTACCGGCGGCCGCCGCAGCGCCACCGAAATCCGGTCGGCACCACCCACCGCACCCCAATACCCTCCCCACCATGTACCCACAGGTGGAGCCCTACGCCCAAGGCATGCTCGAAGTAGGCGACGACCAGCAGATCCACTGGGAAGCAAGCGGCAACCCGAACGGCAAACCCGCGGTCGTCTTCCACGGCGGCCCGGGCTCCGGCTCCAACCCCCGCTGGCGCCAGGACTTCGACCCGTCCCACTGGAACCTGATCCTCTGGGACCAGCGCGGCACGGGCAAGAGCACCCCGCCCGTCAGTGACCCGGCCACCAGCATGAAGCACAACACCACCCAGCACCTGATCAACGACGCCGAGAAGCTCCGAGAACACCTCAACATCGAAAAGTGGCTGCTGGCAGGCGGCTCCTGGGGATCCACCCTCATCCTCGCCTACGCCATCCAGCACCCGGACCGCGTCAGCGAGATCGTCATCCCAGCGGTCACCGCCGGCCGCCCGGAAGAAATCGAGTGGATCACCCGCGGCCTCGGCATGTTCTTCCCGGACCACTTCGAAGCCTTCGAGAACGGCGTCCCCGAGGAAGACCGCAAGGGCAACCTGGCCCTCGCCTACAACAGGCTCCTCAACTCCCCGGACCCGCAGGTGCGCGAGAAAGCCGCGTGGGACTGGAACAAGTGGGACCTGTCCACCATCACCGGTGGCGACAACGACTTCGAAGGCACCCCGTACGAAGACCCGGTCGTGCGGTACCGGCTCGCGAGGACGGTCACGCACTACTGGGGCAACGACTGCTTCCTCGAGCCGACCTACATCATGGACAACCTGGACCAGCTCAACGGCATCCCGGGCGTGCTCATCCACGGCCGCAACGACTTCGGCGGACCGCTCACCACCGCGTGGGAGATCGCCAAGCGGTGGCCCGACGCCGAACTCGTGATTCTGAACGACGCGGGCCACCAGGCGAAGGACAGCAACGGCATGAGTCAGGCCATCACCGCCGCCGTCGAGAAGTTCCGTTAGGGCGCAACGGGTCCGGGCCGGTGGTACAGATCCTCGCCGGCCCACCTGATCCGGTCGGAGAAGCCGAAGCCCGGTGCCGCCACGAAGTTCGCCGCGTCGTCCACCGATCCCGAGCCGTCGTACTTGGCGCGCAACGGATACGGGAACACCGGGCGTGTGCGCACGACGTTGCCCGCAGCGTCACGGCCCGTGGCGATCACGCGATGAGGCGCCTGGCCTCCCTCGACCCACGAGACGAGCTCCTTGAACGGGTCGAAGTCGGTCAGGGTGTCGCCGCCCTGGCAGTGCCAGATCGACGGCACGACGAACAGCCGCGCCCAGTCCGGCGTACGGCCGCCGGTCAGCCGCTGCCAGTAGTCGAGCGTGCCCTCCACCGGAATGGCCTGGTCTCCCGCACCGTGCCAGATGATCAGCTTGCCGCCCGACCGCCGGAACTCGCGCAGGTCCAGTGACATCGCGTTCGCCTTCACCGTTTCCGGTACGAGCCGCCGGAACTCGCGCACGGTGAACTCGAACGTCGCGAGCGACGAGTGCGGCTTGCCGATCGGGTACACGAGGTGCTTCAACGCGTTGTCCGCGAGACCCGCGGCGATCGCCTCGCCGAACTGGGGCGACGGGTGGATCCAGGACGACCACGACAGCTCCGACCCGTAGGCCTGACCGCCGGGGTAGAGACGCACGCCGTGGTCGGCCGGTCCGGCGTAGAGCCGCCGGGCGCGTTCGATCTCGTCCGGCGTCAGCTGACCTGCCAGCGAACCCGGATCGAACTTGCACAACCGGGGATCCTCGAGCTGCCCGTCCACCAGGCCGTCCAGGCCGTCGCACGCCTTCATCACCGCGCCGTGCAAGAGGACGATCTTGTCCTGCGGGATCACGTTGCGGGCGAGCCACGCCTGGTAGCCGATCAGGCCGGTGTAGGTGAACGCCGGCGCCCCCGCGATGATGCCGTCGAAGTCGTGCGGGTAGCGCTGGGCCAGCAGGAGTGCCTCGCGACCGCCGTTGGAACAGCCGCTGAAGTACGACTTGCGCGGCTCGGCGCCGTAGAACACCGAGATGATCCGCTTCGACACCTTCGACAACGCGTGTGGTGCGCGGAAGAAGTAGTCGTCGCGGGCCTGCTGGTTGTTCGCGGCCCACTTCGTGTCGAACACGTACTCCGGCGGGGCCTCGTGGCCGTCGTCGGTCGCCGCCACGGCCGCGTCACCGAAGGCCGGACCGCACTCCGGGAACACCTGGCCGAAGAACATGACGGCGCCGCAGAAGCCGCCGCACCCGTACTGCAGGTACCGGCCGCGGTAGGTCGTGGTGGGCAGCTTGAGCTCGAAGCCGATGTTCGGCTCGATCGTTCCCTTGACGGCGCAGTGCTCCGGATCTGTTGCGGTGGCGGGCACCACGACGGCCGAGGCGACACGTGTGCGAGCGTCCGGCACGTCGTACGAGCGCACCAGATCGGCGCACGAACGTACAGGCCGGACGGTCGTCTCTGCGGACTCGCTTGCGGCGGCTGGAGAAATCCCCGCCGCCACCAGTGCGAGAGCGAGACCGGCGAGCAGAAACCTGCGATGCATAGCGTCCTTCCCCCTATTAGTCGGACGTACGGGGGAAGTCTGCCAGCTATCCGACGTGCACGCGTGGCCGTCGGGACGGATCCGCCTCGGCCGAGCGGATGATCTCGCGTACGACCGGTGGTGTGTCACCGCGACCGAGGATCAGGTAGCGGAACAGGTGCGCGAGCGGATTGCCTTCCGACCACTCGAAGTGCACGTGCGGGATCACTCCGGTCGAGTCGCGCAACGCCAGCAGGATCGCCGCGATCGCGTTCGGCGCTGCCGGAGCGGAGGCGCGCAGCACGCGATGCCCGTCGATCTCCACGCCCCGCACGCACAGCACGTCGCTGAACGCCGACGGGTCGACGATGTCGATCTCCAGGAAGATCACGTCCGCCGTACCGGGCACCGGGTTCATGCCGCGCTGCTCGTTCTCCTTCTCGTCGTACTCCGCCCTGTCACCGGCCTGGCGGCGGTTAGCGATCAACGTGATCCGGTCGTCGTGCGCGATCGTCTCGGTGATGAACCGGCGAGCCTGCTCGTCGAACTTGATCTTGTCGACGCGCAGCTCGGTGGTGCGGGAGACGCGGGACACCAACGAGATCACGACGATGCCGATGATGAAGCCGAACGAGATCGTGATGCCGTCCGGCTTCTCGATCACGTTCTCCACCAGCGCGTACACCAGCACCAGCGTCAGCACGGTGAAGCCGATCGTGGCTCGGCGCTGCTTCTTGCGCCACGCGGACACCGTCACCGCGAACGAGCCGGACACCATCATCGCCAGGATTCCCGTGGCGTACGCGCCGGCCTGCGCGTTGACGTCGGCGTTGAAGATGATCGTGATGATGATGCAGATGATCGTGTAGACGATCACCACGGGACGGACCGCGCGGCCCCATTCCGGTGCCATGCCGTAGGAGGGCAGGTAACGCGGCACGATGTTGATCAGGCCCGCCATCGCGGACGCGCCCGCGAACCACAGGATCAGGATGCTGCTGATGTCGTAGACGGTGCCGAACGCCTCGCCGAGCAGCTCGTGCGCGAGGTAGGCGAGCGCGCGGCCGTTCGCCGGACCACCCTCCGCGAACTTGTCCTGCGGCACCAGCACCGTCGTGATGAACGACGTCGCGATCAGGTACACGGACATGATCAACGCGGCCGTGGTGAGCAGCTTGCGGGTGTTGCGCACCCGGCTCTCCATGCGCTCCTCCGGCGTCTTCCCGGAGGCGGAGACCAGCGGCATCATGCTGACGCCCGTCTCGAAGCCGGACAAACCGAGCACCAGCAACGGAAACGCCAGAATCGCCGGGCCGACGACACCGAAGACGCCGCCGTGCGCCCCCAGCGCCGAGATCCAGCGATCGAGAGCGTCCGGCGTCGCGAAGACGTCCACGAGGCCCACCACGGCCAGGACGGCGTTCAGGGTGAGGAACACCGCGACCAACGGGATCGCGACGCCCACGGCCTCGCTGAAGCCCATCAGGAACACGCCGCCGAGGATCAGCAGCAGCACGATCGTCAGCGCGAGCTCGTAACCGCGCAACGACTCGGGGACGTACGGGTTCTCCAGCGCGTGCACCGACGCGTCGGCCGCGGACAGCGTGATCGTGATGATCCACGACGTCGCCACGAAGCCGAGCAGCACCAGCACGAAGACCTTGCCCCGCCAGAACGGCAGCAGGTCCTCCAGCATCGCGACCGAGCCCTGGCCGTTCGGGCTCTCGCGCGCCACCCTCCGGTACATCGGCAGCATGCCGAGCAGCGTCAACGCCACGATGAGCAGCGTCGCGAGCGGTGACAACGCTCCCGCGGCCAGTGCCGCGATGCCCGGCAGGTACGACAGCGTGGAGAAGTAGTCGACGCCGGTCAGCGTCATGACCTTCCACCACGCGTGCGGCTTCGCGTGCGAGTCGTGGCTCTCCGGCCCTGACGGCGCCACGCGATCCGCGAGCAACCACTTCCCCAGCGGCCCACCCGGCGGTGCCGGACGTTCCGGGCTCGGCACCTCAGCGGGAATGGCGTACTCCGTGCTCATGGCGCAGAGCATGCCACTACCTGGCGATCAAGGCCTGAAGTCGGCGGGGAAGCCAGCCTCCTGAATGGACAATCCGGACGGACGGAGCATTCCGATGCTGCCCTGGGTGTGCAGGTCCAGGAAGAGGTCCACGACGTCCGGGTCGAACTGCTGACCTCGGCCCGCCCACAGCTCGCGCCGCGCCCGGTTCTCGTCCAGCGCTGTCTGATGTGGACGATTTGACCGCATCGCGGCCCAAGCCACGCAAACGGACAGGATGCGCGCCTCGGCTCTGATGTCCGCGCCGCGCAGCCCGTCCGGGTAGCCGTCGCCGTCGTAGCGCTCGTGCTGCTGCCTGATCACGTGCGCCACGCCCGCGAACCCCGGCACCATCCGTGCGAGCCGGTAGCCGAAGTCGGGGTGCTGGCGCAGCAGCCGCCACTCCTCCTCCGACAGCGCCCCCGGCTTGGTGAGCACCACCTCGGGAATGATGATCTTGCCGATGTCGTGCAGGCGGCCGGCGAGCTGCGCGACCCTGATCGTCGGCGCGTCGAGCCCGAACTCGCCGGCGGCGACACCCGCCCAGCGCGAGACCGACCGGCTGTGGTCGTAGCGGTGCAGCCACCCGTCCACCCGGTCGGCGACCTGGCAGAGGAACTCGGCCATCGCGCCGTCGGTGTCCGGGTCGACCGCGGGCAGCGGCTCAGGGCCGACCGCGATCCGGTTGCGCCCCGCCGCCTTCGCCGCGTACAGCGCCCGGTCCGCGATCACCACGATGTCGTCGGGGCCGTCGCCGTGCGTCGGGAAGCTCGCCGAGCCGACCGACACCGTGACGGACAACGGGATGTCGTCGTTGCCCGCGTTGACCGGAATCGGCTTCTCCGCGACGCGTTCACGCAGCCGGTTCGCGATCACGGACAGCCGGCCGGGCCCGGCGTCCGGCACGAGCAGCGCGAACTCCTCGCCGCCGTACCGTGCGAGCACTTCACCTGATCGGGAAGCCGCGCGCAGCCGTGCGGCGACCTCCATGAGCACGTCGTCACCCGCCGGGTGGCCGTAGTTGTCGTTGATCGACTTGAAGCGGTCGACGTCGATGATGAACACCGCCACCGAGCCCTCGCTGCGCCGCGCGCGGGCGATCTCCAGCGGCAGCTGGGCTTCGAAGAACCTGCGGGTGTGCAGCCCGGTGAGGCTGTCGGTGATCGCGAGCTTGCGCTGGTCCGCCACGAGCCCCGCGAGCCTCGCGATGATCAGCAACGACAGCAGCGCGCCGCCCGCCGCGAGCACCAGCACGTCCTGCGACGACTGGCCTACGTCGTGGATCAGCATCAGCACCGGGGCGGCGAGCGCCGCCGACGACAGCGCGATGATCCGGCCGCGGCTCAGCCCGACGTCCTTGACGTGCGCGCGGTCGACGAGCCGCGCCATCGTCGGGTGCAGTGCGGCTGCACCCATGCACAGGTTGGCCGACAACCAGATGGCGTCGAGGAAGTTGCCCGCGTGGTAGCTGCCGTCGAGACGCTGCAGCACGTAGATCGTGTCCGCGGTCAGGATTCCCAGCAGGTTTGCCGTGAGCAGGATGAACGCGCGCGGGCGCGGGCCGGCGCCGAAGATCAGACGCAGTGCCACCACGAAGAGCGCGAGATCCATCATCGGGTAGCCGAGCGACGCGACCTTCACCAGCACCGGTGACGTCAGCCGGGCCTGCGGGCCGATCACGTAGAGCCAGGACGCCATGCCCGCGACGACCGCGAGCACGGCGGCGTCGAGCAGGCTCGGCAGATCGAGTCCGGGGGTGCGGCGGCGGATCAGCAGGATCACGCCCGCCACCATCAACGGGTAGTGCCCGAGGTAGAAGATGTCGGCGTAGGACGGGTAAACCGTGTACTTGAAGACGTAGTGCGATGTGTAGAACGTGAGGTCGGCGATCGCGTAAACGACCTGGCTGAGTGCGAGGAACACCCAAGGCCGCCTCCATTGGGGACGGTTGCGGCGCACCCCCGTGAATGTGGCGATCGCCGCCGAGGCGCTGATCGTGCAGTAGAGCACCACTCGTACCGTTTGACCCGTTGTCCCCGCAGGGCTGACCGGAATCAGGTAGTAGACGCCCAGCAGCAGGTGACCTGCCACCAGGTACATCCACCACGCTCCGGTCCGGCCGGCACGGAAGATGGTCACACGAGACCCCTCGTTCTACGACTTGGTCGAGCCAGGTGATGATGCCCGACTTGGGATGATCGCGGCACCGCCGTTACTCCAATGAGGTGACCCACTAATCCGGACGCTACCGCAAATCCCTGTTCTGTTTTCAGCGTGAAAGAAATCCGAGTGCCGCTGCGGCAGCCGGGTACGCCAGCTCACCCAATCCGCCCACAGGTGCGTCCGACGCCATCACGACGACGTTGATCTCGGGTGTGTCGCCGATCCGCGCCCACGGGTAGTCCCCGAACGATTTTTGCACGACTTTTCCCTGCTTGACGGTGATTCGCGCACCTTTGACCACCGAGACCGCGTCCATGATCGCGCCTTCGACCTGTTGGCGTACACCCGAGGGGTGCAGTGCCGGGCCGACGTCCACCGCCGCGGTGATTTTCGTACGCCCGTCCCGTATTGTTTCGGCGATCACCGCGACTGCCGAGCCGTAGTCACGATGACAGGCCACGGCCTGTGGTTCTCCGTGATGGGCTTCCGCAGCCGCTTCGAGAGTTTTTCTGACGCGCCGGTCAGTCAACAGCTTCAGCCGGCGTTCGAGCTGGTTGTCCGCCATGTCCAGCTCACTCAGGAACATCTCTTCCGCATAAACGGACTGACCTGCGTAGACGCTGCGCCAGAACCCTGTTCTGATCGGTGGTGGCGAGATGGCGAAGTGGACCTCTCCCTCTACGTCGTACGGATACTTGTTCGCCATCATCTGCATGATCTGGGGGTTGCTCGTGACTTCGAGCACCGACGAGAGAGGCCATGTGGAAACGGCGTGATCCCGCCACGTGGGTAGACCTTCGTCGTTGACCGTTGCTCGTACGCGATGGACCGACAATGGACGGTACGAGTCGTGTCGCATGTCATCGTCTCTTGTCCACAGCACTTTCACCGTCCTGCCGGTGTGCCGTGCGAGTTGGACTGCCTCCAGCACGAAGTCGACTTCGAACTTCCGCCCGAACGCGCCGCCCGCGCGCGTCGGGATCACCCTGACCTTCGCGAAGTCCGCTTCGAGAAGTTTGCGCACCTGATCAGGCGCCTGGGTCGGAGCCCACACGGTGACTTCGGTGTCCGAGGCTTTCGCCGTCGCCGTCGGCGGTTCCATCGGAACGTGGGCGAGCATGGGCATGACGTAGATCTTCTCCACGTAGTCGCCCGGTGGCGTTTTTCCTTCCGGCAGGGCGGCTTCGAGGGCGGCCAGCCACTCGTCGCTGTCCGCGTCCGGAGAGCCGCCCTGCCAGGTCGTTCTGAGCGCTTCCCTGGCTTTGAGGGCGGTGTGGGTGTCCCTGGCGAGCAACGCGAAACCGTTGTCCAGCTGGACGACCTCGGCGTTGCGGACGTCGGTGTCGTCGAAACCCGTTGGCGTGGCGCCGATCCACGGTGGTCTGGCGACGACCGCGACCAGGTCGGCCGGCTGGTCGATGGCGTACGCGAGCTTGCCCGTGACGATCGCGTCCTGGTCGACCCGTTTGATCTGCGGGTTGCCGAGAACGCGCCATTCGCCGTGTGGCGTCAGGACGACATCGGACGGCGTGAGCTTCGCGGCCTCCTCTGCCAGTTCGCCATAGCTGAGGCGGTTGTCGCCGTGCCGCACGAAGCCGTCGGACGCACGGCAGTCGGCCGCTGGGACCCGCCAGCGTTGCGCGGCAGCCTCGACCAGCAGCTGCCGGACGGTGGCGGCGGCGGTGCGGATCGGCTCGTGAAGGCGCTGCATCGTGTTGGAGTTGGCGGAGATCTGCTCGCCGTAGGTGTCCGAGTCGCCCTCCGCCTGCTCGATCGTGAGGCTCTCGACGGAGACCTTCAGCTCCTCCGCGACCATCAGCGCGACGGCCGTGCGCACGCCCTGGCCCGTGTCCGGAACCGGGACGGTGACCGTGATCCGGCCGGATTCCGGGTCGATGCGAACGAAGGGGTTCACGAGTCGGCCCTCATCCGCGCGGCGGCGTTCCTGATCGCCCTGCGGATCCTGGGATGGGTGCCGCACCGGCAGACGTTGTGCCGCAACGCCTCGTCGATGTCCTCGTCGGTCGGGTCGGGGTGATTGGTCAGCAACGCGATCGTGGCCATGATCTGGCCGGGCTGGCAGTACCCGCACTGCGTGACGTCCTCGTCCAGCCACGCCTGCTGCACCGGATGGTCTTCGACGCCCTCGATGGTGAGGACGTCCTGCTCCCGCAGGCCGGCGACGGGGTGTTCGCAGGGCCGGAACGCCTGTCCGTCCACTATGGACGTGCACACACCGCACGCACCGACCCCGCAGCCGTACTTGGTGCCGGTGACCCCGAGGTGGTCGCGCAGCACCCAAAGCAGCGGGGTTTCCGGGTCGGCGTCGACGTCGTGGATCTGACCGTTGATTCGCAGCCGGTGCATGGTCACGTCACCGAGCGTAGCGGCCTCAACACGGTTTCGGACCGGATATCGTGGCACCCGTGGACGGCGTTCGGTTCGGGGTGCTTGGGCCGCTGCTCGTCACGCACGGGCAGCGGGACGTGCGCATCTCCCCCGGTCAGCCCAGCCAGGTCCTGGTACTGCTGCTTCTGCACGCCGGTCAGACCGTCAGCGTCGACCACCTCATGTCGATCCTGTGGGACGGCGATCCGCCGGTCAGCGCACGCAAGGCCGTCCAGGTGCACGTCTCCCAGCTCAGGCGCGCTCTCAAGGACCTGCCCGGGGTCTCACTGAAGTGGTCGCGGCAGGGGTACCGGCTCGACATCCCCGACCGGTCGCTCGACCTGCAGCTGTTCCGCGAGGCGGAGGACCCGGACGAGGCGCTGAGTCACTGGCGCGGCCCGGCCCTCGCCGAGCTGACCACGAACACGCAGCTCGCGAACCAGCTGGAGGAGGAACGGCTCGGGGCGATCGAGCGACGTGTCGAGAAAGCGATCAAGCAGGGCCGGCACCACGAGGTCGTCAGCGAGCTGACGGGGTACGTCACCGAGCATCCGACCAGGGAACGGTTGCGGGGCGCCCTCATGGTCGCGTTGCACCGCAGCGGACGGCAGGCGGACGCGCTCAGGGTGTACGACGAGGGCAGGCGGCATCTCGCGGAGGAGCTCGGGCTCGATCCGGGGCAGGAGCTCAAGGACCTGCACGCCGCGATCCTGCAGGGCGACATCCCGGCCGTGCCCCGTGAACTGCCCAAGGCTCCGGAACCGTTCGTCGGGCGCCGCGACGAGATCGAGCTGATCACCAGCTGTGCTGACACGGTGATCGCCGTGCACGGGCCCGGCGGGCAGGGCAAGAGCGCCCTCGCCACCGCCGCGGCGCACGCGATGGCCGGACGTTTCCCGGACGGCCAGCTGTACGTCGACCTCCACGGCGCCACGCCAGGACGTTCGCCGCTGTCCTCCGCCGAGGTGCTCAGGAGGTTCCTGCGCGCGCTCGGCACACCACCGCTCGCGGTGCCCACGGACACCTCGGAAGCCGCCGCGCTCTACCGGTCGACGCTGGCCAGGCGCAAGGTCCTGATCGTGCTGGACAACGCGGTGGACGCGGCACAGGTCGGCCCGCTGCTGCCGGGCGAGGCGGGTTCCACCGTGCTGATCACCAGCCGCCGGATGCTGGCGACGCTCAGCGCGCGGCACGTCCGGCTCGACCCGTTGCCGGAGGCCGACGCGGTGAAGCTGCTCGGCGACGACGGTGAGGCCGCGAAACAGGTCGCCAAGGCCTGCGACCACCTGCCGCTCGCCCTCACCATCGCGGCCGCACGACTGCGCAGCCGGCCGGACTGGACGACGAGGTCGCTGGCTCGCCGGCTCGCGGACCAGCGGCACCGGCTGGACGAGCTCAACTTCGACGACCTCGGCGTGAGGTCGAGCTTCCAGCTGAGCTTCGAGGGCCTCAACGACGCCTCGACCAGGGCGTTCATCCTGTTGTGCTGCCTGAACGTGCCAACGGTCAGCGAGCCGGTGGCGCAGGCGCTGCTCGGGCAGGACGACGTGGACCGGGTGCTGGATCCGTTGGTGGACGCCAAGCTCGTGGAGCCGTGCGGGCCTGAGCGGTACCGCGTGCACGATCTCCTGCGGCTGTTCGGCGCCGAGCACGCCAACGAGGAGAAGCACGCCGCCCTCACCCGTGCGCTCACGCACTACCGCGAGACTTTGACCGCGGCGCTGAAGAAACTGCGCCCACACGCCTTTGGCGCGCTCACGAACTCCGTCACCCGGCAGGACCTCGACGAGCCGTTGCAGTGGCTCAACGACGAGGCGGAGAACCTGCTCGCGGCCGCGCGATCCACGATGGCCGAACCGGCGCTGGCCGAACACGCCCTGGCCATCGCGCACATGCTGTACCCGCATCTGTTCAAACAGGACAGAGTCGCCGACCTGATCGAGCTCGGCCAGATCGCGAACCAGGCGGCACGGACGATCAACACGTCGGCCGCGTTGCAGACGGCGCTCCTGGTGCAGTCCGCGGCCAACCGCCGGATCGGCTCGTTCGAGACCGCCCGCGCCCAGTTGGCAGAGGTACTGGCAGCGCGGGCCGACGACCCGTTCGGCCAGGGCCGTGCGCTCGCCGGCATCGGCACGATCCAGCGTGAGCTGGGCGAACTGGACGAGGCCTCGGTCACCCTCGCGCGGGCCGTCGAACTCATCGAGAAGCACGGCCCCGCTGGCGCACAACGGGTTCCGCTGTCGGCGTTGGCACAGGTGCACCAGGTCGCCGGACGTTACCCACTGGCCTTCGAAGCGGCCACCGAGAGCCTGAAGCACGCCCGTGAGCACCAGGACGCCGCCGGCACGGCATACGCGCTGGCGTCTCAGGGACAGGCGCTGTTCAAGCTCGGCCGGTTGGACGAGGCCGAGGTCGCGCTGGGCGAGTGCATCGAGCTGTGCCGGGCGACGGGCGAGCACAACGACGAGTGGCAGGCGCTGCTGTGCCGCGCGGAAGTGTTGCTGGCGGCCGGAAAGACCGAAGAGGCCACAAAGGACGCCCAGCGCTGCCTGGAGATCACCAGCGCCCGCGGTGACCGGTACGGCGAAGGCCTCGCACACCGCACGCTCGCGAAGACCGGGGCGGAGAAGCACGAGGACAGAGCGGCCGAACTGCTCGGCACACCCGGACTGCGCAAGGACAACCTGCTGGAGAGCGTGATCAGCTGACGCCGTGCAGCAGGCCGATCAGCTCCTCCGTTCCCAGGGCGTTGACCGAAGCCTGTCCCCCCGCACTCCGCCGACGCACCACTCCTCCCAGGAGCGGCGTTTCTAGAGACCGGGACGTCAGTGGCAGTGAATCACGCCTGAAACACCCGCAGACCGGGCGGCCGATCGCTCGGCGCACCCGGTCTGTGAAAGGACAACCTGTTGGATCAGAGATCAGAGCCTGACGTCAGCCCCTGAGATCAGCCACAGTGCTCGAAGCCGCTGGTGTAGGTGGAGGAACCGACCATGCCGCCCCACTTCACGCACTTGCCGGGCGCCTTCTTCTTGACCGGGCCGGCGTAGTAGCCGTACTCGTCGCGGTCGGTCGTGCGAGCCTCACCCTGCACCTCGAGGAACGCACCGACGTCCGACGCGGTACCGAGCTTCGTGGTCTTGATCGCGACGACGCAGTTGTAGCCGTTGGCGGCGTTGTACAGCAGCGAGACGCGGGCACCCTCGACGTTCGCGCCGTCGATCACCTTGTAGCCGTCGCCGCACGCCTCTTCCGGCGTGTACGGGTTGGTCGGGGCACCGCCACCGCACTTGTTGTTCGACTTGTAGTTCTTGGTGCCGTAGTACAGGATCGTGTCGCCGCTCCACTTGATCTTCTGCGGCGAACCGTTCAGCAGCTGCTCGTAGTGCAGGTGGGCGCCGGTCGAACCGCCGGTGTTGCCGACGTTGCCGATGGTCTGGCCCTGCGAGACGCTCTGGCCGACCGACACCCGCTGCGCGGAGAGGTGGGCGTAGCGCGTGGTCCAGCCGCTGCCGTGGTCGATCTCGATCCAGCGGCCGTAGCTCGTGCTGCCCTCGTTGCGAACCTTGGTGACCTTGCCGGACGCGGACGCGACGACCGCGTCACCCTCGTCCGCGCCGCGGTTCAGGTCGACCGCCTGTGCCGGGCTGTGTCCGGTCCTGGTGTTGCCCTGCCAGGTCTGTCCACACGGGAACGGCATCTCGAAGTTGGTGGCGGCGCCGGCCTGCGGGCCACCGATCACCAGCACCCCGAGCCCGATCGCGAGCCCTGCCACTCCGGAGAGCATTCTCTTGATGTCCATGGTTTTCCCCTCGTTCACCCGAAGATCCGGCGGACCTTCGAATACGGCGTTCCGTGACTGTTCAGATCGCTGATCCGGATGCTCTTGCCGTCACGCGGCGGCGCGGCTTCCAGAATCCTGTTGTCGCCCAGGTAGATGGCGACGTGCGTGGTGACGTCCGAGTCGTTGTCCGAACGACCCCAGAAGACGAGGTCGCCCGGCTTGCGGTCGGCGATCGCCACCGCGCGGCCCTTGGTGTTCTGCGCACCGGTCCACGCACCGATGTCCATGCCCGCGCCCTTCCAGAAGGCGTAGAGCGTCAGACCGGAGCAGTCGAAGCCGAGGCGGTTGTAGTCGTCACCCTGCGACGGGTCGTTGTCCGGGTAGTGGTGGACGCCGTACGACGCACCGCCCTTGCCACCCGCGCCCCATGAGTAGAGATAACCCTTGCCGATCTGCGCCTTCGCGATGTCCAGCACGCGCTGGACCTTCTCCGCGTTGGTGCCCGTGGTCGGGCCCGCCGGGCCGTTGCTACGACCGTGGACGGCGTTGCCGGGCGGCTGCTCGCCCGGTTCGATGCCGTCGGTGTCGCAACGCGCCAGACCCTGCACGTAACCTTCGGTTCCGGTCTTGACGTAGTGGTCCGGCACCCAAAGGTTGTCAGTGGTGAGGTCCCAGATCGTGCCGTTCTCGGCTTGCGCCTGGCACTTGACCGGAACCTGTTGTCCCGCCTCGTACTTGTCGACGACCGAACCGGGTGCGGTTGCGGCGTCGCCCTTGTTCTTGCGGCCGTTGAGGTCGACCTTGGCGGGGAAGGACTTCGAGGTGGCGCACTTCGGCAGCACCATCGTGTCCGAGGGGTTGCTGGTGTAGCCGTCGGGGATCCACAGTCCTTCGGTGGTGAGGTCCCAGATCTTCTTGCCGCCGTAGTCCGGACCGGTGCCCTGGCAGACGACGTTGACCTTCTGCCCCTTGGCGTACATGTCGGCGACGCGCTTCTTGCCGACCGGCACGTCGGGGTCCTTGACGGTGCGGCCGTCGAGGGTGGTCGTGGCGGTGAACGAGCGGACGTCCGCCTGCGCGGTGCCGGCGCTCATCAGAGGCGCCAGCACGGACAGGGCTGCGATCGCCGTGAGAACGGTCTTCTTCATGTTCAGCAACGGACGCTCGTGCGGGCCGTGGGCGTGTTGCCGCCCCACTTGATGTTGCCGACGGCGTGGGTGCACACGTTCAGCGTGTTCGTGCCCGACGACCAGTTGTCGGCCTTCTTGCCGTGGCACTGCAGGCCTTCGAGCGAGTAGGGAGCGCTCGCGCCGGTGGCGACGGAGACGCAGACCTCCCAGTTCGAGTGCGAGGAGCGGAAGCCCTCCCACACGTAGGTGTAGGCCCAGTTCTTGTTGCAGCCCTTGAACTGCTTGACCGAGCCGATGGTGGTGCTGCCGCTCTTGATGTACGCGGTCGACCCGATCTGGGTCACCGCGCCGCACCCCGGCGCCGACTCTGCCTGTGCGGGCGCGGTGAGCCCGAGCAGCGCGCCACCGACGATGACGGCGGCACCGAGTGCGCTGGCGATCTTGCTGAACATGCTTCTCCCTCAACGGTTTTTGCGAAAGCCTTTGACGCAGGGCGGAAAAGTCAGTCGGTGATGTAGCCGGTCACGGCGCGCCCCCTCAGCAGTCGCTCGACTGCGGCCGGGCGGCAGCCGGGCGCTTGAGCCAAGTTCCCCAGTGGTTGCCGGGCGTTCCCGGCGCGATGAAGCCGCTCGGCCCGGCCGTGGCGGGCACGTCCGCCGCAGGACGCGGCTCGGGCGTCCGGCGCCGGGTGGCTGCTCGGGAGCGTCCGCACCGCGGCGGCGATCTGGCTGGTCGGCTTCATGGCGCTGACATTGCTGAACTGCGCTCACAGCGACCTGACAGCTACACCCCGTCAGGTGTCAGCGAGGTGTCAGAAGGCCTGCACACACCGCGTTCCAACACCTGCCGAAGTACCTGGTTGACGCGTTCAGCAGCGGTTTGTGGGACGTCAGCGAGCGGTGCGCGATCGGTAAGCGCCACTCGCGATGGTGGTGCCATGACGTGGTTGCGCAAGCCTTGGGTGGGCCCGTTGGCCTTCGTGGTGGTGGCGTTCGTAGCGTTCTCGCTACCGCCGTATCTGACCGGTGACCGTGCATCGGCGCGTGTGCAGTCGGACTGGGGACCGCACTACCCCCTGCTGGTGGTGCACGTCGTCTTCGCGTCCATCGCCATCATCACGTGCGTGGTGCAGATCTGGCCGTGGTTCCGCGGCCGTTTCCCCGCATGGCACCGTCGTGTCGGTCGCATCTACGTGTGGGCCGGTGTGCTTCCTGCCGGGCTGTCCGGCTTGGTCATCGGCTGGATGACGCCGTTCGGCCCGGTCGCGATGGTCAGCAACGTGATCCTGGCCGTGCTGTGGCTGCTCTTCACGTGGCTGGCCTGGCGCGCGGCGCGGCGGCGGCAGTTCCGCGACCACCGCAAGTGGATGATCCGCAGCTTCACCCTGACCGTCTCGATCATCACCAACCGGATCTGGGGCGTGCTCGCGTTCATGGCGCTGGCGGACCGGGTGCCGGAGGCGGAGCTGCCGAACACGATCTCCGGGATCGCGACGTGGACCGGGTGGGTGGTGCCGTTGCTGATCTCGCAGTGGTGGCTGGAGCGCAAGCCCCGGCGGAAGACGGCTGTGGCGGTCGAGCAGCGCGAACCGGTCAGCGTGTGAGCAGCTGACAAGGGGAATCACCGCGACTACGGTCGGCATTCATGAGGCTACTGCTCGCTGTGTTGATGATGGCCGTGCTGGCACCCGCCACGGCCCAGGCCGAGCCGATTTCCGGACCACCGACCGCGAAGTGCGAGTTCATCCCGACCCCGGAGAACCCGGCGGCCCGTCCGGTCCAGCCGCCGCCGGCCACGGTGCCCGCGAAGGGCACCATGAAGGTCACCATCGTGACCAACTACGGCGTGGTGATCGCGAAACTCGACCGGGCCAACGCCCCGTGCGGCGTGGAGAACTTCGCGCACCTGGCCCGCAGCTGGTTCTACACGATGACCCGGTGCTGGCGGCTGACCGACACCGCGCGCCTCGGCGTCCTGCAGTGCGGCGACATCTACCGCGCCGAGGAGGGCGGGCCCGGCTACCGGTTCGCCGACGAGGTCACCGGCAAGGAGACCTACCCGCGCGGCACCATCGCGTACGGCAACCAGGGGCCCGGCACGAACGGCAGCGAGTTCTTCATCGTCCACTCGTTCGCCAACATCCGGCCCGTGTACACGGTGATGGGGCACGTGACCCATGGCATGGACACGCTGGACCGGATCGTCAAGGCGGGGATCGTGCCCCAGCCGGACGGGACGCTCGACGGCGCGCCGAAGAAGCCGGTCAGGATCCTGCACGTTCTTGCTCACTGATCGCGTCGAGCGCCTTCGACACGAGCCCGTACGGCAGCAAACCCAGACCGTCCAACAGCTCTGGGCCTCGTTCACCGGCCAGGACACGGCGCAGCGCAGTCACCAGCGGCCCCGTGCCCGCGCTCTGTTCCAGGCCGGTGAACCCGATCTCCAGGTTCTCGTCCACCCCCGGCCGGTCGTCCCCGACGGCGCGCAGCACCACCGCGGTCAGGAACGGGCTCCAGTCCTGCATGATCTGGCCCGCCCGCGTCATCGCGCGGTCGGCCACCTGCAGTTCGTCGGGCAGGCGTTGCGGCAGGGCGGAGAGCAGTTCGCCCAGCCGCACGCCTTCGGTCTGCTCGGCCAGGGCGATGTACTCGGACAGCTCCATGCGGGGCGGCAGGCCGTGCGCGAAGGCGTACCAGGCCAGCATCTCGATCTCGGTGGCCACGTTGGGGGCGTCCGTCCGGATCGCGACGAAGATCGACGCCAGGTAGTGCGCCAGCACCTTCGGCGACGCCGTCTCCACGCGGCCCAGCAACACCGCGAAGTCGTGGTGCCGCAGACTGATCAGGTGCGGGTCGCCCATCAGGTACGCGAGCCGCAGCGCGTCGGCGGTGAGCTCGATGGCCCTGGCGTGGTTGCCCGCGCGGTCCTCGATCTCCATCAGGACGGCGATCACCTGGACCAGCAAGCCGATGTCGCCGTGCTCGGCGCAGAACGCCCGGCACCACTCCAGCGGCTCGCGCGCCTCGTCGTCCCTGCCCAGCGCCACCAGCCGGCCGCCCAGTACGTACCTGGCCCTGGCCAGGTCAGCCTCCGGCGCGTTCGCGGCCAGCATGCCGGCGAGGATCTGTTCGGTGAAGTCCAGGCTGGTGGTCTGGTCACCGATCCCGGCGGCGGCGTTCATGCCGAGTTCCAGCACCATTCCGCGCGCGTGCGTGTAAGTCGTGTTCTCCTCTTCGCCGGACGTCTCCGGCAGCGCAGCGAGCAGCTGCCGCACCTCGTCCAGCACGGCGCGGTCATCGCCCTGGTCTGACCGGATCCGCAGCTCCCGCACCCTGGCCGCGGCGCGGGACCACGGCCCGAGCCCGGCCCTCTCCGTGTGCTCACTCGCCTGCCGTGCCAGCTCCCGCGCGTCGTCCAGCCTGCCGTCCGCCCGCAGCGCTTCGCTGACATCGCGGGCTGCCCACGAGGCCACGAGGAAGTTCTCCGTCGCCACCGCCTCCGCCAGCACCTCACGACTCAGCGCCAGGCCGCGTTCGCGGTCGTGGGCCAGCGCGGTGCCGCACATCCGTGCCAGGTCGTCCCAGCGTCCGAGCCGGTGCAGGTAGGGGGCGGCACCGATCGCGGCGGTCACGATCAGGTCGGCCTGCCCCTTGTCGCGGGCGACGTCGAGGGAGGCGGTCCAGTGCGCGGCGAGCTCCTCGTCCACCGACCGCGCGAGCTCGGGACTCACCATCGCCCGGCCGGCGACCACCGCGCCGGGATCCAGGTGCACCCGCCGGCCGGCCAACGTGATCAGCCCGTGCTCGGACAGCACGGCCAGGCCGTCGTCGGCGTCGCGGAGGAAGTGCGTGAGCCGATCGCTCTCCTCCATGCAGCACAACCTGAGGAACACCTGCCGAGCCCGCTCCGGTAACTCCGCCAACTCCAACGGGTTTCCCTCCCCCTGTCGCACGCACCGCGAACAGCTTCGAGTGCGCTCAGACCGTCGTCAACACCCGTCTCCCGTTTCTCCCTTTGCCAGGGAGCGATGCGGGAGCACGAAAAAAGCACACCGCTTTTGACACATGACAGAAAGGAACAGAGGCCGGACAAGAAGCTGAAAACGTTTGAAGGAACCGGGAAAGCGACGCCGGTCACAGCGGTGATCAAGCTTTCAACCAGCCAAGACTCCCCCAGAAGGCGCAACAGGGCCATTTGAAGTTAGGTCGGACTTGATAATTCGTGTGATCCCGCTCGCCATCAGGAATCAATTCCGCTGCTAGCACGGTTCCCTCACCTGAACGGCGGTAGTACCGGCCAGTAGCCTGGAAATCGGTCAAACCCCCGCATTGCCGAGAAGCCGGTCCTCAGCACCGGCCTGTTTCGTGTGCGCCCGAAACGGAAGACGAAGGAGACACCGCAGTGGCACCCGAGTTCGAGCCGGCTCGACTCGACGACATCGACGACCTGCTCAGGCTGTACCGGCGGGCGCACGGCGCGAACTACCCCATCGCGATGGGCACCGACCCCGAGGTCATGGCGGCGGAGATCGAGGCCGCGCACACCACGTGGCTGGTGTGGCGCAACGACAACAGGGTCGTCGCCTCGATCACCGGGCACGTCGAGGCCCAGGACCGGCTGGGCAAGATCGCCGGGCTGGTGGTGGACCCCGAAGCGCAGGGCGGCGGTATCGCGCACCACGCCGTCGGGCAGATCACCGGCCGGATGCTCGCGACCCGTGAGATCGACTCGGTCTACGGCACCGCTCGCACCGTGCACATCGCGCCGCAGAGGGTGTGTCTGCGCAACGGTTTTCACGCGCTCGGCCTGGTGCCGAACCTCTTCAAGCACGCCAGGCGGGAGACCATGGCATTGCTGGCCAGGCACCGCGACGGGGTGCTCGGCCGCCGGGCAGAGGTGCACAAGGTGCCCAAGGGCCTGGAGAAGCTCGTCACGGCCGCGCACGCGACGATCGGGCTGCCGACGCTCCCGGAGTTCGTCGAGGACGCCGAGTCCCCCGGCACCGAACAGTCGCGGCTGGAGATCATCGAGGCACCGCAGTTCGTGCAGCGGCACTTCGAGCGCACCATCAACGACCCCGCGCGCAGGTTCTACCCCTTGCACAGACCGAACGTCCTGCTGGCGGACGAGCACGGCGCGTACCAGATCTACGGCCACCTCAACCGGCACGACGGCTATTGCACGATCTTCGGCGCCACACCCGATCCGCAGATGATCATCCCGCACCTCGGCGGCGTGATCGACGCGCTGGCCGGACTGGGCGCGCCGCACGTCGAGACGCTGGTGCCGCTGCACGAGTTCGACGAGCTGAGCGCGTTGCTGGCGTTCGGCTTCCTGCCGGTGGCGCTCTACCCGGCGATGCGCAAGGACGGCGACCACTACCACGACTACGTGGTCATGGTGCACACGCCGCAGCCGCCCGACTTCCGCGGGCTCACGATCGACGAGGCGTTCCGGCCCTTCACCGAGCAGTACATCGAGCTGTGGACGCAGAAGTTCCTCAACACCAACGGAGTGTTTCACGCATGAACCCGCACCTCGGACCGGCAACGGTGCCGGATCCCTCGCTCGGTGCCGTCCAAGCGCTCTGCGACATCGCGGCGCCGTACGACCACAGCGACCAGGACCTGTTCCTTGAAGCCATGAACGAGTCGAACCGGTGGCACGCCGAACGCAACGAGTTCTTCCGCAGCCTGTGGAACGGCAAGCCCGTCAAGGACATCACCGAACAGCCGTACGTGCACGCGAACTTCTTCAAGCTGCACGAGGTGCTGTCGGTGCCGCGCGACGAGGTCGTCGTGCACGCGACGTCATCCGGCACGACCGGGCAGAAGTCGCAGATGTTCTGGGACGCCTGGACGTTGCGCGCCGGCCAGCGGATGGTCGCGCGGATCTACGACCACCACGGGTTCATCGACGACACCGAGCCGGTGCACTACCTGATCAACCTCAACCAGCCGACGCCTTCCGTCAAGCTCGGCAGCTCGTTCACCGGGCAGTTCATGACCGACTTCGCGCCCGTGCGCTCGGTCGGCTACGGCCTCGCACACACCGGCACCGG
This sequence comes from Lentzea roselyniae, assembly GCF_039537795.1. Taxonomy (NCBI): domain Bacteria; kingdom Bacillati; phylum Actinomycetota; class Actinomycetes; order Pseudonocardiales; family Pseudonocardiaceae; genus Lentzea; species Lentzea roselyniae. Next base: position 371,973 of record NZ_BAABBE010000005.1, on the reverse strand, counting down.
CCACGAGTTCGACGCGTTCGGCTGCATCCGGGCGTTGCAGCGCTTCGCCGACGACGGCCTGCCGGTGCGGATCTTCGGGTTCCCCGCGTTCCTCAGCTTCACCATCGACCGCATGCGCGCCATGGGCATCGAGCCGCTGCGGCTGAACGAGCGCTCGCTGGTGTGGTTCGGCGGCGGCTGGAAGGGCAACGCGGACAAGCAGATCGGCAAGCACGAGCTGCGTGCCAAGGTCACCGGGATGCTCGGCATCCCGGACGAGCGGATCCGCGACAGCTACGGCTCGGTCGAGCACTCGGTGCCGTACGTCGAATGCGCGCACCACAACCTGCACGTGCCCACCTGGTCACGCGCGATCATCAGGGACGTCCGGACGCTGGAACCGTTGCCACACGGCGAATCCGGCTACATCCAGTTCGTCTCCCCGTACATCACCTCGGCACCCGCGCAGAGCGTGCTGATGGGTGATCTCGCCGCGCTGCACGCACCTGAGGAGTGCGGCTGCGGCAACGAGACCCCGTGGTTCGAGATCCTCGGCCGCGCCGGCGTCTCCCGCAACCGTTCCTGCGCCATCGCAGCCGCAGAGCTCCTGAAAGGCAAGTCATGAGGCACTTCTGGCAAGGCGAGTGGGTCGGCGACGACTCGGTCGCACTCAGGCTCGACACCCTGGAGGACCGCACCCAGCAGGTCATCACCGGCCCGCGGCTGAGCCCGCTCGTGGTGCTCGCCGCGGCCGAGAAGCTCGTGCTGGAGAACCACCGCGCCGCGCTGGTCGCGTGGGGACTCGACGAGCAGGAGATCGACGACACCCTGGACGCGTTGCGGCACGCGCTGAGCCGCCCCGAGCTGGAACGCAAGCTCAGGCGCGAGCTCGGCAACCTCGACCCGGCGCGGATGGTGCGGTTCGACTTCCGCACGCCCACGTACGAGGCCTGGGTGCCGCTCGGGCTGCTCGCCCACGTCACGGCGGGCAACGCGCCCGCGGCCGGCGTGCTGAGCGCCGTCGAGGGCCTGCTGTCGGGCAACCTCAACGTCATCAAGGTCGCTTCGGACGACTCCGGCTTCACCGCCGAGGTCCTCGCCGCGCTGGCCTCGCACGACCACACCGGCCAGATCGCCGCTCGCCTGATCGTGCTGCGCTTCTCGTCGGCGAACACCGCGTGGATGACGAAGGTGATCGGCGCGGCCGACGCCGTCGCCGTCTGGGGCGGTGAGGAAGCGGTCACCGGCGTCACCGAGCTGGCCGGGCCGGGCACGCGGGTGATCGACTGGGGCCCGAAGCTGTCCTTCGCCTACCTGACCCGCGATTCCTGGTCCGATGTGGACACTTTGCACGCGCTGGCGGCGGACGTGTGCCAGCTGGAGCAGCAGGCGTGCTCCAGTCCGCAGGTGATCTACCTCGACACCGAGGACCCGGCGCAGGTGTTCGCGTTCGCCGAGCGGTTCGCGACCGTGCTGGAGCTGACCGGGCCGCCGACCCGCGAGCCGTCGCGGGCCGAATGGGCGGAGATCACGAACATCGTGGTCGTCGCACAGCTGGAAGAGCACCTCGGGCTCACGAAGGTGCACACCGGCGAGCACTGGCGGGTGCTGGCCGACGTGCGCCCGGCGTTGCGCACCTCGCCGCTGTACCGAACGGTGTGGGTGAAGCCGCTGCCGCGCAAGGAGATCACCTCCGTGCTGCGGCGGATGCGCCGCTACCTGCAGACCGTAGGGCTCGCGGCGGATCGCCCGGACACGGCTGCACTGGCCCGTGCGTTCGTCTCGGTCGGCGTGCAGCGGATCACCACGCCCGGCTCGATGCTCGGCGGCTACAGCGGTGAGCCGCACGACGGCGTGTACGCGTTGCAGCGCTACAGCAACCGGGTGTCGGTGCAGCTCGACGACAGGTTCACCGCGGACGCCTCCCTGGACGACCTGACCGAGTCGCGCCAGCTGCCCGTCCCTCAGGTCTCCGTGACGTTGAAGTCCGACTTCGAGACGCTGCAGGACCGGCCGGCGGACGTGTACTTCCGCAGCGGCGGCAGCTCGGGTGCACCCAAGCTGTCCGCCTACACTTGGGCCGACTGGGACGAGCAGATGTGGGTCGGCGCCGAGGCGTTGCTCGCCACCGGGCTCGACCCGCGGCACGACCGGATCATGAACCTGTTCTTCAACGGGCACATGTACGCGAGCTTCGTCAGCTTCTTCTCCGCGCTGGAGCGGATGAACGCCGTGCAGTTCCCGATGGGCGGCGAGTGGGGCCAGCTCGACGCGATCGCCCAGGCCATTGTGGACAACCGGGTCGACACGCTGCTGACCGCGCCTTCGTTCGTGCAACGGCTCTTCGCCGAGCACGGCCAGAAGCTGAAGGAGTACGGCGGCATCCGCAAGATCTTCTACGCGGGCGAGCACTTCGGCGCGCAGGCCATCGCACGGCTGCGCGACGAGTTCGGTGTCGAGACGATCCGCTCGGCGGCCTACGCCACGGTCGACGCCGGCCCGGTCGGCTACCAGTGCCAGGCCTCGGAAGGCAAGGTGCACCACCTGTTCACCGGCCTGCACACGCTGGAGATCCTCGACCCCGAGTCGGACCGGCCGGTGCGCGGTTCCGAACCCGGCAGGCTCGTCTTCACCACGCACACCCGGCGCGGGCAGCGGCTGGAGCGCTACGAGATCGGCGACCTCGGCCGCTGGATCCCCGGCGACTGCCCGTGCGGCCGCCGTACGCCGCGGTTCGAGCTGCTCGGGCGCACCGGTGACGTGTTCAGGGCCGCCGCGCAGACGTTGAACTACCGCCGCTTCCTCACGGTCCTCGAGGACGAGCACAACTACTCCGGCGCGTTGCAGATCGAGCTGAACGAGGACTCGTCGGGCGAGGAACTGTTGGTACGACTGGAACACGGCCGCGCTCCGGACCTCGCCACCGTCCGCAGCACGCTGCTCTCCCGCTACGCCGAGGTCGCTGAAGCGGTGGAACAGGACGCGCTGCTGGCCGTGCGCGTCGAGAACGTTCCTCTCGCGGACTTCGCGCGCACGAAGAGCAGCGGCAAGTTGATCGCGGTCGTCGACCAGCGCACCAGCAGGAGCGTGTGACATGTCCGTGCTCGACCTCATTTGCTACGCCCGCACGCACTCCCCGTTCTACCGGGAGCTGTACGACGGCATCGAAGGCACCGAGCTGACCGACCTGCCGGTGGTCGACCAGGCCGCGTTCTGGGCCGCGAACACCATCCGGGACAACCAGGTGCTGACCCGCGCGCACACCGACGGGCTGATCTTCAAGACCGGCGGCACCACCAAGGCTCCTCGGGTGTCCTTCTACACCAACGGGGAATGGGACGCGATGTGCCGCACGTACGCGGAAACACTCCCTGCGGCGGGACTGCGGCACGGCGACCGCGTCGCGAACCTGTTCGCGGCCGGTGAGCTGTACTCCAGCTTCATCTTCGCGCTGAACTCGCTGCAGCGGTCGCCGATCGACCTGGTGCAGCTGCCGGTCACCGGCAGCGCGCCCGTCGAGTTCACGCTGACGACGATGCAGGACTTCGACGCGAACGTCGTGGCGGGCTTCCCGACGACGTTGTGCCGGTTGGCGGCGCACGTGGTCGCGGAGACCGGCGCGTTGCCGCTGGTGCGGCTGATCCTGTTCAGCGGCGAGGCGTTGTACGACGACCAGCGGGCTCTGCTGGCCGAGGCGTTCCCCAACGCCGAGTTCCGGTCGTTCGTCTACGGCAGCGTGGACGGTGGCATCATCGGCACCGCCGTGCTGGGCTCCGACGACCCGCGCGTGTTCCGATCCTTTGTGGACAGCTCGGTGCCGGAGATCGTCGACACCGAGACCGGCAGGCCGATCACGTCACCGGGCAGGCCGGGCCGGTTGCTGCAGACCGACCTGACACGACGGCTGCAGCCGATGATCCGCTACCCCGTCGGCGACCTGGCCGAGTGGGTCGACCGGGAGGACGGGATCTTCCGGCTGCTCGGGCGCGCGGACGAGGGTGCCCGCATCGGTCCGGTGACCCTGCACCTCGACCACCTGCGCGCCGCGGTCGACCGTGCCGGCGTGGTGCACAACGGTGTTCAGGTCGTGATCCGGCGGGTCGACGCGCGGGACCAGCTGGTGCTGCGGATCGCCGGTGAGGTGCAGGACTTCGAGGCCGTCCGCGCTCAGGTGCACGTGATCAGCCCGCGGTTCGAGCTCCAGGCAGGACGCGGAACCGTGGCACCGCTGGAAGTCGAGTGGGTGGGGGCGCTCGAGGTCAACCCCCGCAGCGGGAAGACCCTGCGGCTGATCGACGAACGCCCCTGCTGACCGCTCAGCCGGCCGGACGGCGCTGACGCGCGCCGGCCCGCGATCCCGGCATGCGCGGGTAGAGCCCCGCGCCGTGGGATTAGGGTGTGGCCCGTGCGAAAGATCCTGGTCATCGGTATCGGCGCGGGCAACCCCGACCACCTGACGGTGCAGGCCGTCAAGGCGTTGCAGACCGTCGACGTGTTCTTCGTCCTGGACAAGGGCACGGTGAAGCAGGAGCTCGTCGACCTGCGCGCGTCAATCCTCGAAGCGCACGTGACGCGCCCGTACCGCTGGCTCGAGGGCCGCGATCCGGAGCGCGACCGCACCGCCACGGACTACGTGCAGGCGGTGGACGACTGGCGGCGCGCACGGGCCGATGTGTGCCTGGAGCTGCTGTCGTCACTGGGCGCCGACGAGGTGGGCGCGTTCCTGGTGTGGGGCGACCCGTCGTTGTACGACTCGACGCTGGCGATCCTCGACGACCTGCTGGGCCGCGGTGAGTCGTTCGAGGTCGAGGTGATCCCGGGCGTCACGTCGGTGGCGGCGCTGACGGCAGGGCACAAGGTGTCGCTGAACCAGGTCGGCAAGCCCGTGCAGATCACCACCGGGCGGCGGCTGGCGGCCGGCTGGCCCTCCGATGTGGACGACGTGGCGGTGATGCTGGACGCGTCGTACTCGTTCGAGGGTGTGGATCCCGACACGTGGATCTACTGGGGTGCTTACCTGGGGATGCCGGACGAGATCCTGATCTCCGGGCGGGTCGGGGACGTGGCCTCGCAGATCCGGGCGGCGCGGGACGAGGCCCGTGCGCGCAAGGGCTGGATCATGGACACCTACCTGCTGCGCAGGACCTGATCGAGGCCTGCCGGCCGGTCAAGGCAGCCGGCGCACGTGCCGCAAAAAGTGCGTCCAGTTTTTGACCCGGATGGCCAGTATTTGTCCATCCCGGTCGAAACTGTCGCGCACCCACACCGAGTCGCCGACAAACGTCAACTCGACGCAGTTGAGCGGATCGCAGTGCGAACTCCTCCGCCACACCGGTTTCTCGTCCGCCATCGAGCCCCCTCGACCGAAGCAACAAGATCGCATCCAGCGTATCCGGGTGATTCGCGGGCGCTCTACCTCCGACCGAGGGATCGACGCTACTCCGATCCACTTGTTCCGATCGGTCAGAATTCACTGAAGCTCTCGGATCAGGGTGTCGATCAGGGAGTCCAGCTCGTCCGGAGTGCCTGCCAGGTCCTCAAGCTGGAGGAACGCCTCGACGTACTTGCTGACCTGCTCCGGATCGTCCTGCAAACTCACACCGACGCCACTGTGTTCCACCGCCGCGATGTGGTCCTGTTCATCACCGGGAAACTCCAGCACGACGAAGGAACCCAGGCCGACACCGACGTGCACGCCCACTGAGAACGGAATCATCTTGATGGAAATGTTCGGCTGGCGGCGCAATTCCCGCAGCCATTCGAGCTGTTCCTTCATCACCGCCGGTCCACCCACCACCCGGCGCAGCACCGTCTCTTCCAGGACGAAGTGGAATTTCACGCGGTAGTGCGGCTTGAGTATTTCCTGCCGTTTTCCCCGGAACTCGACCTTCTTGTCGATGACCTCCTGATCGGTGTTGAACGGCGAAAGCGTGGCGCGCGCGTAGCCCGGGGTCTGCAGCAGACCAGGCAGGACACCGCTGTCGTACTGCCGTACCAGGGACGCCGACGACTCGAGCCCTATGAACCTGGCCACCACATCGCCGACCAGCTCTCGGTAGCTGTCCCACCACGCACGCTTGCGGCTCGCCTTGCCGACCTCCACCAGCTCGTTGACCGCGGCCCGGTCGACCACCCCGTAGAGCTGGAGCAGCGCCCGTAGATCGGTGATGGAGAGCCCGACCGCACCCGTCTCGATCCGAATGACCTTCGAGACCGACCAATCCATCTCTTCCGCGACCTGGGCCTGGGTCAGTTCTGCCTGGTCCCTGGCCTTCCGCAGCTCCGCACGCAGCCGCCGCTGCTGGACCACCGGGTTGTGCTCAGGGACTGTCATCTTCTTCTCCTCGTGGGGTTGCGCGGTGTCCATCTGCGACGTAGCTTTTCGCCATCTCACTGTCGGCCAGCTCGCGGCTCGCCACAGGGACATTAGGCGGCCAGCCGCCTTCTCGAAAGTGGAACGAGGCCGTGATCGCAAGGCGAGACCCAGCCCTGAAGGAGCGCCGCCCCTGGTGGCAGCGGCTCCTCGACGGCATGCGCGCGTTCTCAGCGCTGATCAAGCCGCCGTTCCTCCCCCTCACACCACCACCTCCGATCAGGTGGCGACACCGAGTGGGGCGCGACTACGAGAAGGAAACTCGCCGGATCGACCGCTACCTGCTCGTCGTGATCCGCACCCACACCTCAATGGACAGAGTCTTCGAACTGCTGGAGGTCGTCGGGGAGGGCGTGAGCCTCGCGATCAAGTTCGTGCTGGACGTCGGCAGCAAGTTCGCGAGAGAGGTGACCACCAAGCTGCGCGCCCTGGGTGCGGAACAGATCGAGTGGGAGGAGGCGAAGCAGCTCTACTGGGACGGGATTTTCGCGGCACACGTCGACCAGCAGCTCGCCGAGCTGTGCGAGTTGTCCGGCAACCTCTTCGTGGTACCGCACGGCGTCGGCTACAACCGCAAGCGCCTGATCTCCACTGGCGGCAGGCCTGGCGCGGCCGGGCTGTCGGCGTACGAGCTAACCCACGCCGGTGAGGTCTTCCCCGCCCTCATCGGCATTTCCTGTTCCGAGCAAAGCACCCGTCTGTGTCCGGAAGCCCGCGGTCGCGAGATCGTGATCGGCGATCTCGTGCGGGACAAGCTCATCGCAAACCGGCAGCACCGGCGGCGCTGCCGGCGACTGCTCGGCATCGGCAAGCGCAAGCTGATCGTGGTCTCCTCGACCTGGGGGCAGCGGTCGACGTTCCGCACGCAGAAGAAGATCATCACCAGCCTCGTCGCGGACCTGCCGTCGGACGAGTACGCAGTCGCACTCATCATGCACCCGAACATCTGGTACGGCGACAGCCCCTTCGAGCTCCGCGTGGAACTGCGCGACGAGCTCGACTCCGGACTGCTGATCATCGACCACACCCGCTGGCAGGCCGCGCTACTGGCCGCCGATCTCGTCGTGGGCGATCACGGCTCCTGCACGGCGTACGCGGTCGCGATGGACCTGCCGGTGCTGATCGCGGCCTGCGGCAGCGCTGAGCTCGACGAGGAGTCGCCGCTCGCCGCATTGCACGCGGAGCTGCCCCGCCTCGGCAAGACGTCGTTGCGGGAGCGGGTGGACGACGCGTTGCGCGGCCACGTGCCGGGCCGGTGGAAGCACCACACCGACAGGTTGTTCGAGCTGCCGGGGGAAGGGCTCAAGGCCGCCGCGAACGCGCTGCGCGGCCTGATGGATCTGCCTCCGCTCACCGGAAGGCCACGCGGGACCGAGGTGGAACCTCCAGAGGCGATACGAGGAAAACCGACGAGATCACACCGGGCTGTCGTCACGACGAAGCCCGACGGCACCGAGCACCTTGAGCGCTATCCCGAGATTCTCCTGCAGGAAACCGACTTCCCCGACTCCGTGCGCGTCGTCTCGGAGCTGGAGGTCGACGCCACCGCCAGGGACAACGCCGAGATCATCGTCTACAGCGAGGTGCTTCCCGACGACGAGGCGATGCCGGAGATCGCCGAGCAGCTGGGGCTCTCGAAGGCCGGACTGGCCGCCGCCATGACCGAGAGCGGCCGGGTCCTGCTCCACTTCAGGGACGACCAGGTCGTCACGGCACGCGGTGATCCGTTCGTGGTCGCGGTGGTGCTCCACTGGCGCCGCACGCACGGAACTCCGTTGGCGTGCGGCGAGTTCGGCGTGGTGATGGGCAACGAGACCTACCCGGTCGTCGTCGAGTCGATCAACTGAGTCACGTGTCCTCGCGCCGGTGCCCCGCCTCGATCCAGCGGTGCACCTCGGCGCTGCGCGGGTTTCCCGCGGCCTCGTACAGCCGCGCCAGCCGTCGGGTCACGGACTCGAACAGGGCTCCGTCGCTGGCGGCCTGAGCCACGCCGACGAGCTCCTCCAACGCCTGCGCCTCCTTCACCGGCTGTTGGCGGGCGTGCGTGACCTCCACTGCGGACTCCAACTCGGAGCGGGCGTCGTTGTACTTGCGCAGGCGGCAGTAGGCGGCACCGAGGACGATACGTACGCGCGCCTCGACGAGTTCCTCGTTGCGCAGACGCTTCATCATCCGCAGCGCCGCGGTGAGCACCGGCACCGCCTGTTCGGCGTGCTCCGCGCGAACCAGCACGTCGCCCAGTTGATAGGACTGCAGCACGAACGCGCGATCGTCGCCTGCCTCGCGTTGTCTCGCCACGAGTTCCCGGAAGACGTCCGCGGCTTCGGGATAGCGGTGCTGTTCCCGGTACAGCAGCCCGCGTGACTCCATCAGGACGGCGGTGACGCGTTCGTCGGACGGCAGCGCGGCGGCTTCGTCGAGTTGCTCCGCGGCCGCCGCGAAATCACGCATCTCTATGTGCGCACGCGCCAGCCGGTTGCGCAGATGTGCCTCAACCAGCGGACTTCCGCTCAATTGCGCGGCGTCGATGCCGAGCCGGTGCGCGTCGATCCAGTCCGCGTATTGCTTGGAGCTGTGGTAATAGCCCCACAGGGAATCGCACATCCGCCACGCCGCGTCGTGCCAGCCGAATTGCGCGGCGGTCCGCATGACGGCGAGCAGATTCGGGCGTTCGGCACTCAGCCACGTCATCGCGGCGGCGGAGTCGAACTGCACCGGCCACGCGCTCAGATCCGGTTCGGACAATCGCCATCGGCCGGCCAGCACGGCGACATCGGCGGCAGCCGCACCGAGTTCGAACCAGTCGACGATCCGCCGCACCACCTCGGCTCGTTCTTCGCCGGAGAGCTCGGTTTCCGCCCGCTTTCGCGCGTGCAAGGCGATCAGCTGGTGGAACCGGAATCTGTCGTCACCGATTTCCTCCAGGAGGTTCGCGGCACACAACTCGTCGAGCAGTTCGTCCGGATCCGCAAGGTCCGCGGCGGCCGCGGCCAGTGCGGCCGAGAAGTGCGGGCCGGGATGCAGACCGAGACAGCGGTAGAGCCGCCGGACGTCCTCCGAGAGATCCGCGTAGGCCGTGTCGAACATCTGCGCCACCGAACCGCCCGCCCCCTCGAACGCCAGCCTGGTCAGCCGTTCATGGTCATCGGACAGGTGCTCGACGAACCGGGCGACCGACCACCTCCTGTGGTGTGTCAGCCCGGCACCGGCGACGCGCAACGCCAGCGGGAGCCCCGCGCAGAGCCGCACCAGGTGCTGGAACGCGCCTCGGTCCGCGTCGATGCGGCCGGCCGGGATCATCCCGGCCATCAGGTTCGCGCTGTCGGCCGTGCCCAGCGGCGAGAGGTCGACGAACTCGGCACCGTCGATGGTCAGCCCGGCGAGACGCTGCCTGCTGGTCACCACGACGACGCTGCCCGAGGACGACGGCACCACGGAACGCGCCTGTGCCGGCTCGTCCACACCGTCGAGCAGCACCAGAAACCGCTTGTCCGCCGTGCGGCTGCGGAACAGCGCGATCCGTTCGGCGGTGGTGGGCGGGATGTACGAATTGTGGACCCCGAGTCCACGCAGGAACATGGCGACGAGGTCGCTGATTCCTACGCCGCGTTGGTTCCGATGGTTGTCCAGATCGGCGTACAGGGCACCACCGTCGAATCGGTGCTGGTTGACGTGCGCCCAATGTGCGGCGGCCGCACTCTTGCCAACACCGGCCATACCGGTCAACACGAACAAAGCTGGACGGCGTTCATGTTTTGCCAGTGCCTCGTCCAGGGTGCGCAACACGTCGACGCGATCCACGAAGGCATGCGGCGGCGTGGGCAGCTGCATCGCGCGATATTCCCTGTCACCAGGGGAAACAGTCAAATTCTGAATTGATCCAGCCTGCACGACTGTGCCGTGGACAGCGCCCTCCACGTCATTGCGCACGGTCATGCAAGGTCCCCCGAAAGCCTCCGGCTTGCTGTCCAGTGTGCCACTCCAGGCTCTCTTCCAGGCGAGTTCGCCCGTCAAGCGTCTCGATTCCGGAACATAGTTCACCCGTTCGGACGTTGCGAATTCGCCGCCACGCAGTATTGGAACCTCTCCATGCAACTCGCAATCAACCGACACCTGCCGCACTCCAGGTCGTGGTTGATGTTTTCAGCGTTACATCGGATTTGTGCATGACCGTGCCGAACTCACACTTACAAGCAGGTCATAGGCACACAAGGGTAGGTCGAGTTCACCTTGAGTTAGTTTTACCCGGTTCCCATAAATGCTACGGCTATCTATCAGGCGAGGAGCTTCGCGACCGAGCGAACGACCAGGTCACGGTTCGCAACCGGCGTGGAGAACGCCAGTATCGACATGTGGACAACGAGGCTGAGGAGTTCTTCCGCGTCGAAGTCCACGGGCAGACGGCCGGCACGCTGAGCCTCGGCGACGGCGGCGACCTTCTCGGTGTGCGCGTCACCCTCGGCCTTGCCGATCGCCTCGAAGCCGTTCTCCAGGCGGTGGTACCCGGCGAGGCTGAGCAGTTCGGGCTGCTGCTGGTAGACGTCGAAGAGGCGGCCCGCGTAGCCGGGCAGGTCGTCAGGGGTGATGGGAACGGCTTCGATCACACGGGCGATCTGGATCCGGAGCACCTCGTCGAAGAGGTCCTCCTTGCTGCCGAAGTAGGCGTAGATCATCGCCTTGTTGCACCCGGCCTTGGCCGCGATGCGATCAACTCGCGCACCGGCGATCCCGTGCTTCGCGAACTCGGCCAGCGCCGCTTCCAGCAGCTTCGCCTTGGTCGCTTCCCTGTCCCTCACCACCGCCGCAGTCTAACCAACTAGTTGGTTGACACGCGAGCCGTGTCGTGGTTGCCTGGAGGAAAGCAACCAACTGGTTAGTTAGGAGTGGGCGATGAAGGTCGCACTGGTCACGGGCGCGTCGTCGGGGATCGGCGAATCCACCGCGATTGAGCTGCACAAAGCCGGCTACGTCGTGTACGCGGCGGCACGCCGGGTGCAGCGGATGGAGGGATTGGCCGCCCAGGGCATCCGCGTGGTCGAGATGGACGTCACCGACGACGACTCGATGGTCGAGGGCGTCAAGCGGATCATCGCCGACACCGGGCGGATCGACCTCCTCGTCAACAACGCCGGCTATGGCTCGTACGGCGCGTTCGAGGACGTGCCGCTGTCCGAGGGCAAGTACCAGTTCGAGGTCAACGTGTTCGGCCTGGCGCGGCTCGTGCAGCTGGTGGTGCCGCACATGAGGGAGCGGAGGAGCGGCCGGATCGTGAACGTCTCGTCGATCGGCGGCAAGATCTACGAGCCGCTCGGCGGGTGGTACCACTCGACGAAGTTCGCGGTGGAGGGGCTCAGCGACTCGTTGCGGCTGGAGCTGAAGCCGTTCGGCATCGACGTCGTGGTGATCGAGCCCGGTGCGATCAAGACCGAGTGGGCCGACATCGCGCTCGACAACCTGCGCAAGACGTCCGGCGCGGGCGCGTACAAGGAGCAGGTCCGGCAGCTGAGCGCGTTCTTCGGTCAGGCCGATCGCGGGTCGGAGCCCAAGGTCATCGCGGACGTGATCGTCAAGGCGGCGCGGGCACGCAGGCCGCGCACGCGGTACGCGGCAGGGTTCGGTGCCGGGCCGATTCTCTTCGCACGCAGGGTGTTGTCCGACCGGGCGTTCGACGCGCTGTTCCTCGGAGCGATGCGGCGCGCTGCCAAGGTCTGAGCAGGTACCTTCGGTTGGGTACCGAGGGGAGACGTGTGCACGAGGGGTTGTCGCCGGAAGCCGAGAAGCTGTACCTGGCGATGCTGGCGGGGGACAACGCCGAAACCGGTGCGGCGCGCGAGGAGCTCGAACGGCTCGGGCTGATCAAGAACGGTGAGGTGCGGCCGCCGCGATCGGCGCTGGCTGCCGTCGCCTCCGGTTACGAGGCTGCGGCCATCAGGGCCAGGGAGACGGCCGACGTGCTGGCGAAGGCCTATGCCGAGCACGGGTCGCAGGACTTCGTCGAGGTGCTCAAGGACGCGGACGAGGTGATCAGCGCGTTCGAGGAGATGCAGAGCCAGGCGAAGACCGAGATCCGGGCACTCGACCCCGGTTCGTACCTGAGCCCGCAGCCGCAGGCGAGTCCCGCGCAGCCTCCGGCGCTGGCCCGCGGTGTCGGGTACCGGGTCGTCTACGACTCCTCGCTCCTGCAGACCGAGCCGGGGTTCGCCTCTGTGCGGGCGAGCATCGCCGTGGGTGAGCAGGCGCGGGCGTTTCCCGGGGTGCCGCTCAAGCTCGTGATCGCCGACTCGGACCGGGCGTTGATCGCGGTGCCGACGGTCACCGGAGGGAACGTCGTGGCACTTCTCATTCACCCGTCCGTGCTGCTGAGTGCCCTCATCGAGTTGTTCGAGGCGTTCTGGCGGATGGCCGTGTCGATCACCCCCGGCAGTCAGGAAGACACCCACGAGGAGCCGACGACGGCCACGCGCAGGCTGATGGCGCTGCTCAGCGCCGGTCTGACGGACGAGTCGATCGCACGCGAGCTCGGCGTCAGCGAACGGACGGTGCACCGTCGCGTGAGTCGGCTGCAGCAGCTGCTGGGTGCGCAGACCCGGTTCCAGCTCGGCGTGCAGGCGTCACGGCGCGGCTGGCTTTAGTCACGAAGGGTGATAGAGCGAAGAGTGTTCATCACTCTGTGAACACCTTTGGTGACAGTTTCCAGACGTGGCGACTTTCTGCCATCACCCACGAGTGTCAAACGCGTTGAAAACCCTTCCTCCCTTCTGAAGGCACGGCTGATCCCAGCCGTGTCGGGGGCAGGAAGGGATCTCCACCGTGAGGAAGTACTTCAGAGGCGGCATCGCCGCGCTGGCGGGGGTGCTGGCGGCCAGCAGCCTCGTGCTCGCGCCGGCGGCGAGCGCGGCGGCGAAGCAGGACCCGGACACGGCCAAGCTGGCGGGCGCTCTGACGACCCAGAAGGTCACCTGGGAAGAGTGCACGTTCCCCGGCGTGGCTGAGGAGACGGTCAAGAAGTTCAAGACCGTCAAGGGCCTCGCCTGCGCCACCATCCAGGTGCCGCGCGACTGGCACAACCCCGCCGACGGCAACACGATCGGCATCCGGGTCTCCAAGACCGAGACGGCCTACAAGGGCACCAGCCGCCAGGGCATCGCGCTGGTCAACCCCGGTGGCCCCGGTGGCTCCGGCCTGCCGTGGGGAGCGGCGATGGCCCTGCGCACCCCGGTGCTCGCCGGCCAGTACGACTTCATCGGCTTCGACCCGCGCGGTGTCGGCCTCTCCACACCGCTCACGTGCAGCTACACCGTTCCGAACAGCACCGACGTCAACGTGCTGAACAAGGCGAAGGTCGACGGCTGCCTCGAGAACCCGCTGACCAGGTTCATCACCACCGAGCAGACCGCCTACGACATGGACTTCATCCGTGTCCTGCTCGGCGAGAAGAAGATGAGCTACATCGGCTACTCCTACGGCACGTGGCTCGGCACCTGGTACGCCGCCACGTTCCCGGGCAAGACGCACCGCTTCCTGCTCGACTCGGCCGTCGACGCCTCGCAGTCGACGCTGGAGAACACCTGGGACCTGCAGCCGCGCACCCGCGACCGCCAGTTCCAGGAGGCGCTGCTGCCGTTCATGGCGCGCAACGACGCCAAGTACGGCCAGGGCACCGACCCGATGGAGATCCGCCGCAACTGGGAGAAGGCCGGCGGCACCCGTGAGTTCGTGGGTCAGCTCTTCGTCGCCTGGTTCGTGATCCCGGCGATGTACGACACCTCGCAGTACCACGCGGCCGCCTCCGCCGTCGCCTCGGTGATCGACGCCTCGAAGGAGCAGGGCACCGCCTCGGAGAAGGTCGAGCAGATCGTCTCCAAGATGCTCACGACGCCGGACCTCACTGCCGAGAACAAGGCGTTCATCGCCAAGGCCAAGGACAACGCGCTCGCCGCGATCGCCAAGAAGGAGCGCGTCGCGGTCAAGTCCACGACCGCCGCCGCCGAGGTCGAGACCTGGGACGCCACGTTCGAGGCGATCCGCTGCCAGGACGGCCAGTGGAACCAGAACCTGCATTACTGGAAGTACTGGCTGGCCGACCTGACCGTGAACGCGCCGTTCATCGCGCCGTTCATGGACACGCCGCTGTGCGCGTACTGGCCGACCAAGAACTCGATGCCGAAGCCGGACAAGAAGACGTTCCCGCGTCTGTTGATCGCGCAGAGCGAGCTCGACGCCGCCACCGCGTACGAGGGTGGTCTCGCCACGGCCAAGGCTCTGCCGAACGCCAAGCTGATCAGCGTTGACAACGAGGGTTCGCACGGCCTGTTCCCGTACAACACGGACTGCGTCGACGACCCGATCGTCTTCTACTTCCAGACCGGTGCGACCCCGCGCAAGCAGTTCACCGGCTGCCAGGGCCTCCCGCTGCCGAACGAGGACAAGACCTTCGAGGTCGGCGGCAAGATGACCAACGGCAAGATCAAGATCAAGATGATCACGCCTGCCGTCAAGGAAGCCAACAAGATCGTCAAGGACCTGCTCGGCGGCTCCTCGACGGCGGCTGCCGACGAGTCGGGCATGCCGGCCAACCTGTAACACCCCTGTAGAGCTGCGGGCCCCGGCACGGCGTGCCGGGGCCCGTTTCCATTCAGGGCCGCTGACCGACCTGGTCCACGACGCCCCTCGCCAGCACGGCGGTGTCCTCGCTGCCGAGCACGGTGTAGGTCTCCGGATCGAGGATCAGGTCACCACCCCCGTGATCATCGGTGTCCGGCCACGAGATCTTCACTCCTCGACGGCCTGCCGCATCCCGTTCGTCCTGCTCCAGCGTGAGGTCGGGGACGAGAGCCAAGGCTTCGAACAACGCGGCCCTGGACTGCGGCGACAGGTAGTTCTCTCGGAGCAGGTAAGCCACGTCCTCACCGTTGACCGGCCGGTCGTTCGCACTGGACCTGTCCAGGTCGTCGAGGCCGTTGCGGTTGAGGAACACGAGCATGGCCGCGACGTCGGTGGGCATGTCCGGGCGGTACGCGGGCTCCGGCGTGCAGTCGGTGAACCGGCCGGGAACCGGCCTGCCGCCCTTTGTGGCCTGTGCCTTGCCGTCGCGGCAGCCGGGCAGCCAGGCGGGCTCCTCCGACGGGTCGTTCTGGACCATGCCGTCCCTCGTGCCGTCCACCGACTGCCAGGCTTCCCGGACGCCGTCGGGGTGCTCTGTCTTCGTGTACACGAACTGGTCGGCTCGTGGTGCGGCCTCCTGCAGGCCGCGCACGACATCAGCCGCACGGCGCAGCACTCCGGCAGCCTCGGCACTGGGTGCCGGACCGCCGAACGGCGCCAGGACGACCACGGCAGCGATCGCCGCGGCGATCGCGACCGCGCCGACGAGCGTGAAGCGACGACCGCGGCGGCGTGCGACGGCCGGACCGGTCTCGGCACGGGCTGCGGCGATCAGGCGTTCGCGAACGGGCGAGAGGTCATCGGAATTGGGCAGTTCGGTCTCCGCGACCATGCTGCGGATCAGCTGGATCTCATCCATGGTGGTTGGCTTCCTCCGGAGTCGCGATGTCGTCAGCGGTGCGCAACGTGCGCTGCACCTTCCGGCGAGCGCGGTTGAGCCGGGAGCGGACGGTGCCCACCGGGATGTCGAGCGCGGCGGCGACCTCGTCGTAGGCCAGGCCCTCCCACGCGACCAGCAGCAGCACATCGCGTTCGGCGACGGCGAGCCCGGCCAGTGCCGTGGCGAGCAGCTTGCCCATCGCCTGCGCGGTGACCTGCTCGGCGACCCGCTCGGCGTGCCCGGCTTCCGGCTCTTCGACGGGCACGCGGTCACGCAGCTTGAGCTCACGCGCCTCGGCCCGCCAGTGCCGGCTGACGAGGTTCGTGGCGATCCCGTACAACCACGGCCGGGCGTCCGGCCGGCTCAGGTCGTACTGCCACCGCTTGGCCAGAGCGGTCAGGAACGTTTCCGCCACCAGGTCGTCGGCGACCTGCCGGCCCAGCCGGCGTTCCAGGTATCGACAGATGTGCGGGCCGTGCCGGTCGAAGATGACGGCGAACCGCTCTGGGTCTCGCAGCGATGCCTCGATGACTGTCGCATCGTCGGCATCCTCCCCCGGTGAGCTCAATGACCGACCTTTCGTCGTGACGGGCTGTTCACCGCGTTATTCGCAGGTTCCCCGTTACGAGTTCACGGTCAGCGCTGCCACCACTTCTTCTTCGCGACGTCCGTGATCACGCACGTGATGTTGTCCGGGCCACCGTTCTCGTTGGCCAGCGCGATCAACTGCCAGGCGGCTTCCGTGCCGTCCTCAGTGGACAGCAGGATGTCGTGGATGTCCTCCTGATGCGCGTAGTCCGTCAACCCGTCGCTGCACAACAGGTACCGGTCACCGATCAGCGCCTGGTGCCACGACAGGTCCGGGTCGTGCGAGTTGCCCGACTGCAACGCCCGCAGCACGTACGCGCGCCGCGGGTGCACGAGAGCTTCTTCCGGTGTCATCCGGCCGGCGTCGACGAGCGCCTGGACCATGGTGTGGTCGTGGGAGATCTGCCGCAGTTCGCCTTCTCGCAACAGGTACGCGCGCGAGTCGCCGATGTGCGCGAGCTGGAACGCGAGGCCCTCCCAGCGCATCGCGGTCAGCGTCGTGCCGGCGCCCTGCGGGGCCTCGGCGTCGAGCCTGCGCGCGATCTCGGCCACCGCGGGGCCGAGATCGCCCCGCCACGCGGCGAGGACGTTCACCGCGATGGCGCTCGCGACCTCGCCGTGCTCGTGGCCGCCCATGCCGTCGGCCACGGCCTGCAGGTCCGGGCGAACGTAGACCGAGTCCTCGTTGTGCTCACGCACGAGGCCGGTATCGGTCGCCACGGCGGTGCGCAGCTCGTGTGTCATACATCCAGTAGATCAGTTGTGAACTCACTTCACAAGCAATACGGTTGTGAACATGGATGAGACGGTCAATGCCGGGGACATCGCGCGCCTCGCCGACGTGGGGCGGGCGGCCGTGTCGAACTGGCGGCGGCGGTTCGAGGACTTCCCCGCCCCGGTGGGCGGGACGGCCTCAAGTCCGTTGTACCTGTTGCGCGACGTCGAGGCGTGGCTGCGGCGCAACGGCAAGCCGTTCCGGGTGTCGCCGGCCGAACGCCTCTGGACCCAGCTGCGGACCGTTGACGACCTCAAGCTCGGCGAGGCGCTGGCCGGCGTGGAGGCCGACGCGGAGACCTTCGAGTTCCTGCACGAGCGCTACCTCGAAGCCCACTCGCGGCTGCTGAACCCGACACCGCCAGAGGTCATCGACCTCGTCGTCAGCCTGACCGACGGCGACATGGTGTTCGATCCGGCGTGCGGCACCGGAAGCCTGCTGAAAGCCTCGAAGGCACGCCACAAGACCGGCCAGGAGCTCGACCCGGTCTCTGCGGCCATCGCGCGCCGCCGGATGCCCGAGGCGGAGATCATCACCGGCGACTCCTTGCGGCACAACGGCATCGACCGGAAGGCCGACGCGGTGATCTGCGATCCGCCGTGGCACGACCGCACGTGGGGCCACGAGGAGCTCATCGGAGACGCCCGCTGGACCTACGGGCTGCCACCGCGCGGAGAACCCGAGCTGGCGTGGCTGCAGCACTGCCTCTCGCTCGCCAAGCCCGGCGGCCAGGTGGCGGTGCTGTTGCCGTCGGCCGCCGCGTCCAGACGGCCGGGCAAGCGGATCCGCGGGAACCTGTTGCGCGCGGGGGCGATCCGCGCGGTGATCACCGTGCAGCCCGGCCGCGATCTCTGGCTCCTGCGGCAACCGGTGGGCAAGGCACCCGAGCACATCGCGCTCCTCGAGGAGCCGGGTCCGGTCGAACCCAACACGCGGGTCATCGACCTGCTGGACGACGACGTCGACCTCAGCCCCGCCCGCCGCAGCCGCACCGACGCCACGGCCTATCTCGCCGCCCAACCGGCGTTCGCCATCCCCAGCCTTCCTGAGCTGCGCGAACAGTCCGCCCCGCCGATGACGACGATCGGCGAGCTGGTGCGCAACGCACCCGGCACGCACGTCGTCACCTCCCCCACCGGCGCGACGTACGAGATCGACCCCGGCAAGGTCGACCCGGACTTCCTCGAAGGCGTGCTGCGCGCCGCGTTCGCCCGCACCCCCACCGGATCTACGCGCCTCGACGTGCGCCGGACGCAGGTGCCGTCACTGCCGATCGCGCGGCAGCGGCGGTACGGGCAGGTGTTCGCCCAGCTCAAGGCACTCGAAGACGGGCTGCAGGAGGCCGCGGGGCTCGTCCGGCTCGGGTACGCGGGCCTGCTGGGCGGGCAGGTCGGCCCGGCGTGAGAGTTAGGCTTCGCGCGTGCTGATCGCCGACCGCTACGAGATCGACGACCTGCCGCTGGGGCGGGGAGGCATGGGTGCCGTGCACGAGGGACGGGACCTGCGCCTGGATCGGCGCGTCGCGGTCAAGCTCCTGCGGCTCCCCGGCAGTGATGACGAGGTACGGCAACGATTCGCGCGGGAAGCCAGGATCGTCGCGAAGCTGGAGCACCCCGGAGTCCCCCGTGCTGTACGACTTCGGCACCTACGACCAGCGCCTCTTCCAGGTCATGCAGTTCGTCGACGGCGTCACGGTCGCGGACCTCGTTCAGGAGTTCGGCCCGCTGCCGGAAGCGTGGGCGGCGACCATCGCCGCGCAGGCCGCCGCGGTCCTCACCGAAGCCCACGAACACGGCATCTGCCACCGGGACCTCAAGCCCACCAACCTGATGCTGTGCCCCGACGGCGCGGTGAAGGTGCTGGACTTCGGGCTCGCGCTGCTGCGGGAGAGCGACGTCGCGCCGTTCAGCCGGGCCGGCCAGATCCTCGGCACACCGTCCTACATGGCACCCGAACAGATCCAGCGCGGTACCGCCGAACCGCGCAGCGACCTGTACGCGCTGGGCTGCGTGCTGCACGAGATGCTGACCGGCGAACAGCTCTTCACCGGACCGACGGCCTACGCGGTGTTCGACAAGCACGTCAAGGAGCCGCCGCGTCGGTTGCGCAGCACGCTCGACCCGATCGTGCAGCGGATGCTCGCCAAGGAGCCCGCCGACCGGCCCGCGACCGCGCGAGACGTATTCGCCGACCTGCAAGGGTTCGCGCAGAACCCGCCGCCGCTGCCGGGTTTCGTGCAGAACGCCTCCACCGCGGCGATGTACGCGAGCGTCCAGCTCAGGCCGGGATCCGGTTCACCTCGTGATCGCCGGTCGCCCACAGGTGCTGCACCGCGTACGCCCGCCACGGTCGCCACACCTCCGAGCGCCTGACCAGAGCCGCGGGCGTCGACGGCAGGCCCAACGCGTTGGCCGCCAGCCGAATTCCGAGATCGGTCGGCAGGAACGCGTCCGGATCCCCCAACGCGCGCATTGCAATCGATTCCACAGTCCACGGACCGAACCCGGGCAACGTGGCCAGCCACTCGCGCGCAACGCCTCTGTCGGCTTGCGGCGACAGGTCCAAACCGGACTGCAGCGCCTCCAGCAACGCGGCCATCGTGCGGCGGCGGGACTCGGGCATCGCGAGTTCCGCGGGATCGAACTCCAGCGGGAACAGGCGCAGGTCTCCCACCGGTGTGCCGTAACGCGCCACGAGACGGGCTGCGTGCGTGCGCGCGGCTTTGGTCGAGACCTGCTGGCCCAGAACGGCTCTGATGGCGAACTCCGCGCCGTCGACCGTGCGCGGCACACGGCGACCAGGTGCGCTCATCACCAGTTGTGCCAACAAGGGGTCGGTGGACAACGCGTCGTCCACCTCGGCCGGATCGACGTCGAGGTCGAGCAGGAAGCGGCAAAGGTCTAGAGCAGTAGTCAAATCCCGCGCGTCGGACAGCTCCACAGTGCACTCGACGTGATCGGTCAAGGGCCGCAAAGCCGCTGTCCCGCAACCGAAAGGCAGCCGCAGGGAGCGCCGGTACACGCCGTCCCGCCACTCCTCGACACCGGGAACGGCGGTGGCGATCAGGTGACCGAAAAGGTTGTCAGGGCAAAGAGGTGCCTTGAACGGCAAGCGTTCCGTGAACCTTTCCAAGCGCATGCACACAAGCATGACGCCGTTCCAACCAAGACGCTGGCGAAAAAAGGACATCACATTGGACGGGGCCAACCGGGTGACCTGCTTCGCGACGCGATCTCTCCTGGCTAGTCTGACTCCTGCGCCGTTGCAGTGTCGGGTTCAGCAGGGAAGGGCGGCGTCGCGTGCGATGAGAGCGGCTTGGACGCGGTTGTCGCACCGCAGTTTCGTCAGCAGTCGGCTGACGTGGGCCTTGATCGCCCCTTCTGAGAGGTACATGAGCCTTGCGATGCGTGCGTTCGCCATGCCCTGCGCCAGGTACACCAGCACCTCCTGCTCCCGCCGAGTGAGCAGGCTGATGCGGCTGCGCGCGGCGTCCCGGCGTTCCGAGTCGGCGCCCGTGAAGTGGTCGACCAGAGCACGCGTCGCGGACGGCGACAGGATCGCCTCTCCGGCGGCGACCACGCGCACGGCGTTCACCAGAGCGTCGGGTTCGCCGTTCTTGAACAGGAAACCCGCCGCGCCCGCCCGCAACGCCGGGAACAACAGCTCCTCTGTCTGCGGCGTGCACAGCATGATCACCTGCGTTCCCGGGACGTGCCTGCGCACCAGGCGCACCGCCCCGAGCCCTTCCATGCCCGGCATCGCCGCGTCCATCAGCAACACCTGCGGGCGGTGGCGCCGCGCGAGCTCGACCGCACCGCCGCCGTCGCCGGCCTCGCCGACCACCGCGACGTTGCCGGACCGTTCCAGCACACCGCGGACTCCGGTGCGGATCAGAACCTCGTCGTCGGCGATGCCCACGGTGATCGCGCGCGGCTTGTCCACGAGTTGCAGACCTGTGCTCGCCCACGAGGTGCTGGTTGTCAACGTCATGCGCACTCCCTGTCAGACCGGACCAGTCGCCAGTTTGTTCCCGAACGAGGATCTCGGGAAGGCAGGCATAACGAGCACGTTGCGAACCGTCTCGCGCACACAGACGTGTAACGGGTTGCACCCGGCAGGTCACCATGCTCGACCTGCGTCTTTGTCGGCCCGAGACGGCAACGGCCTGCCGTTACGGCTGGAGGAGAGGACTTCATGACCAGCACCGGACGTTGTGCCCTGTGCGCCGGCACGCTGCCTCCCTCCACCTCCGAGCAGCGCAGGTCCTACTGCTCCAACGCCTGCCGCCAAAGGGCCTACCGCCGCCGCGCCGCGGTTCCCGTGGTGGCGCCGGTGAGCAGGCAGAACCTGCGCGTGCTCTCGAACCTGCCCGCGGCACGCGACACGTTCATCGGCCGCCAGCAGGAGCTCTCGAAGCTCGACCAGCTGATGCGCAGGCACCGTCTCGTTACGCTCCTGGGCAGTGCGGGTGCGGGTAAGACGCGGCTCGCGCTGGAGGCCGCCGGCCGGTTGCGGCGCGGGCGCACGGACCGGGTTCTCCTCGTCGAACTCGGTGAGGTTCGTTCGCCTCAGGACGTCATGCCGGCGGTCGCTGTGGCGCTGGGCGTCGAACAGGGCGACGAGCCGTTGCGCGACACGGTCCTGGAAACGCTCGTGAACATGAAGGTGGTCGTGGTTCTCGACAACTGCGAACACCTTCTCGACACGTGCGCCGAACTCGCCGACCTGTTGCTGAACCGCTGCCCCGGCGTGCGCGTGCTGGCGACCTCCCGCGAGGCGCTGTGGATCACCGGCGAGGTGAGCTTCCAGGTCGAGGGCTTGCCAGTTCCTTCCACCGACCGAGACCTCGTCACGACGGCGGCACCGCGCTCGGAAGCGGTGAAGCTGTTCGTCGACCGGGCCCGCGAGCGCAAGCCCGACTTCCGGTTGACCCCTTCGAACACCGCCGCGGTCGCCCTCCTGTGTGCGCGGCTGGAGGGCATGCCGCTCGCGATCGAGCTGGCGGCCCGGTGGGTGCAGTTGCTGCCCGTCGCCGACATCTGCGACCGGATGGACGAGCCGCTCGAACTGCTGACGCTGGGGTGCCGGAAGTCGCCTTCACGCCAGCGGTCGCTGCGCGAGGCGATCGACTGGAGCTATCAGCTCCTGGAGCCCGACGAGCAGTTCGCGTTGCGGCGGCTGTCCGTCTTCGACGGTGGCTTCGATCTGGCCGCGGCCACCGAGGTCTGTTCTTCCGAGCGGTCGGCGGAACCGGTGCTGGACGTGTTGTCCCGGCTGCAGGCCAAGTCGTTGCTGACGGCGGTGCCCGGCACGACCCGGTTCCGGCAGCTGGAGACGGTTCGGTTGCACGCGCGGGAGAAGCTGGTCGCGGCGGGCGAGCTGGATGTCGCCTTCGAGGCCTTGGCCCGCTGGTTCACCGACCTGTCGGACGTGCTGATCACCGCGCCGCTGTCGGTGCCGTTCGAGGTGCAGGACAAGCTCGACAACCACGTGGACAGCCTGCTGGGGACGGTCGAGTGGGCGGCAGAACGTGCGGATGAGCGGTTGCTGCTGCTGACTTCCGCACTGGCCGACTGCGCGGCCCGGCGCGGCCGGCTCGGGCAGGCGCGCGTGCTGCTGCGGGATGCGTTGCGGCGTCCGTCCACTCGGGACGACTACCGGTGCGTCGCCCTGAACCACGCCGCCCGGTTCGCCGCCGAGCAGGGTGACCACGCCGAGGCGGTCGAGTTGTCCGGGGAGGCCTCCCGCTTGGTGGGCTCGCTCGGGCATCCGGCGCTGGCGATGAGTTGCCGCAGCACGTTGGCGGCCGTGCAGCAGTCGTCCGGCGAGTGGGAGGCGTCCGACGAGAACACCACCGAGTGCCTGAGGGTTGCCGAGTTGCTGGGCGAGCCTCTCGCCCGCGCGACGTGTTTGGTGGACTTGGCACGTACGGCGTTGTCTCTCGGTAAGCA
This sequence comes from Lentzea roselyniae, assembly GCF_039537795.1. Lineage (NCBI taxonomy): Bacteria > Bacillati > Actinomycetota > Actinomycetes > Pseudonocardiales > Pseudonocardiaceae > Lentzea > Lentzea roselyniae. The sequence goes on along the minus strand of NZ_BAABBE010000005.1, from coordinate 348,763 downwards.
CGAACGGGCCGAGAAGGCTGTCATGAAGGCACTGCCGATCTCGCGCGCGTCAGGAGTGCCTGCGCGTATCGCTTCGGCTTTGAACATGCGCGGTGTCGTGGCGTTGGTGCAGGGCGATCTGGACGAGGCCACGCACACCTTCCAGGAGGCGTTGCGGATGGACGGGATCAACCCGTTGTCCGCACCGGACGCCTTGGAGGGGCTGGCCGTCGTGGCATTGATGCGCGGTCAGGCCGAGCGCGCGCTACGACTTGAGGCGACCGGGCGGGCGTTGCGACGGTCGGTCGGGGTGGTGCCGGATCCGTTCTGGGCGGAGAAGGTCGCCGGGGCCATGCGGACTGCACGACTCATACTGCCCGTTGCGCGCGCGCAGGCTGCTGCTACGCCGTTGACCGCTGCGGAGACTGAGGCGTTCATCCAGGACGAGGTGTGGCTGGATCGGGTCGAGGCGGCGCATGACTCGTTGGATGATCACGAGCGGCGGGTGATCGCGCTGTTGGCGTCCGGGCTGACGAACCAACAGATCGCGAACCGGCTCGGGGTGTCGGTGCGGACGGTGGCCTCGCGGTTGCAGCGGTTGCGGGAGAAGCTGGGTCTGCAGAGCCGGGAGGACATCGCGGCCTGGGGTGCAGAGCGGGCGATCGGCTGACGCTGTAAACGTTTACTCACAGTTGACAGTACGGAAGGCCGTCAACGAACTCTCACCTCACGCCACAGAAACACTTTGGCATGGAACGAAGTTCGGCTGACCGTCCTCTTTGTGCAGTCGCCCGCCAAAGCTCAACGGCAAGAGACGTCGGGGCCCGGAACCACTCCAACGGTTAACCAAGTAGACCGAAACTGGACAACCACCATCCTGGAACCGTTTTCGGACTACTCCGTTCGAGTGACGGCAGAGGTCTAGACCTTGACCGGTGAGTGGTCTAAACCACATCGTTCCGGTACCCCCTGCGACTGAGGAGACCGATGTCCAAGTTCCGATGGCATCTAGCTGCTCTCTTCGCGGCCGTCGCCGCGATGGTCCTCGGTATCGTCGTCGTCCCCGCTGCTAGCGGTGCCGGTGGCGTTTCCGCCACGTTCTCCAAGGGTTCGGACTGGGGAACGGGCTTCGAGGGCAAGTACACGATCACGAACAAAAGCACGACGGCCCTGACGTCGTGGACTGTCGAGTTCACGATGCCGGCCAACCACCGCGTGACCTCGCTCTGGGACGGTTCGTACACCACGTCCGGTCAGGTCGTCACGGTCAAGAACACCTGGAACGGCAACGTCGGTGTCGGACAGTCGGTGAGCTTCGGCTTCAACGGCGCGTACACGGGTACGTTCGGCGCGCCTACGAACTGCAAGTTGAACGGTGGCTCGTGTGAGGCCGGCGGGACGAACCCGACGACCACCACCACGACGACTACCACTACTACCACCACGACGACGACCACGACTGGTCCGCCGCCGCCTCCCGGGAAGATCAACCTGGGTTACTTCGCGGAGTGGGGTGTCTACCCGGCGCGCAACTACCAGGTGAAGAACATCGACACCTCGGGTTCCGCCAGCAAGCTGACGCACATCAACTACGCGTTCGGCAACGTGTCGAACGGGCAGTGCACCATCGGTGAGGCCTTCCCCGCCATCGAGAAGGCGATGACGGCGGCGGAAAGTGTTGACGGCGTTGCCGACACGTGGGACCAGCCGGTGCGCGGCAACTTCAACCAGCTGATGAAGCTGAAGAAGAAGTACCCGCACATCAAGGTTCTCTACTCGTTCGGTGGCTGGACCTGGTCCGGTGGCTTCGGTCAGGCCGCGAGCAGCCCGGCAGCGGCGGCCGCGTTCGCCGAGTCCTGCTACAAGCTGCTCGAGGACCCGCGCTGGGCGAGCCTGTTCGACGGCATCGACATCGACTGGGAGTACCCGAACGCCTGTGGTCTGTCCTGCGACACCAGCGGCTTCTCGGCGTACAAGAACCTGATGCAGGCGCTGCGTGCCCGCTTCGGCTCGAACTACCTCGTCACCTCGGCGATCACCGCTGACGGCTCCAACGGCGGCAAGATCGACGCGGCTGACTACGGCGGCGCGGCGCAGTACCTCGACTGGTACAACGTCATGACGTACGACTACTTCGGTGCGTGGGCGGCTCAGGGCCCGACGGCTCCGCACTCGCCGTTGACGTCGTACAACGGCATCCCGACCGCCGGCTTCAACGCCGAGGCCGCGATCTCCAAGCTGCGTTCGAAGAGCGTTCCGGCGTCCAAGCTGCTGCTCGGCATCGGCTTCTACGGCCGCGGCTGGCAGGGCGTCACGCAGGCGGCTCCCGGCGGCACGGCGACCGGTCCGGCTCCTGGCACGCACGAGCAGGGCATCGAGGACTACAAGGTCCTGAAGACCAAGTGCCCCGCCACCGGCACCATCGCCGGCACGGCCTACGCGTTCTGCAACGGCCAGTGGTGGAGCTACGACACCCCGCAGACGATCGCGAGCAAGATCTCCTGGGCACGTGGCCAGGGCCTCGGCGGCGCGTTCTTCTGGGAGCTCACGGGTGACACCGCGAACGGAGAGTTGATCACAGCGATGAGGAACGCCCTCGGGTAGTTCTTCACAACGCCGGGAGGGGAGCTGGGTCAACCCAGCTCCCCTTTTGTTTCAGCAGAAGGTCGCGTTGAGCAGCTTGTCGAGCGCGGGACGCGGGGTGCCGCTGACCGGCGCGATCGTCGCCGACATGACCAGACGGCGCCGGTTGTCCGACGTGGTGAACAGCTCCGTCGAGAAGCCGGGGATTCCGCCTCCGTGGCCCCAGACCTTCGTGCCGCACACGGTCATGACCTTGAGGCCAAGGCCGTAACCCCGGCTGACCTCCGTGGTCCTGGTGAGTTCGGCCTGCTGGGCGGGCTTGAGCAGCTTGCCGCTCGTCAACGCGACGATGAACGTGTCGAGGTCGCGAGTCGTCGACACCATCTCACCGGACGCGCCCGTCACCGACGGGTTGATGTGGGTGATGTCGGACGGCTTGCCGTTCGCGGTCCAGTAGGCGTGGGCGTGCGGGCCCCTGATGTCCTGCTCGTCACCGGGCAGATAGGTGTCGTTGAGCCGCAACGGCTTGAGGATCCGCTGCTCGATCGCCTCCGGGTACGTCCTGCCGGTCAGCTTCTCGATCAGCATTCCCGCGACGATGTAGTTGGTGTTGGAGTACTCCCACTTCGTGCCAGGCGGGAAGTTGAGCGGCCGTTCCGCGGCGATCGCGACGAGCTCGCTCGCCTCCCAGTGCTTGTCGCGGATCGGCTCGAACCCGTCGGGACTCAGCGGCAGCGCTCGCGTGTAGCTGAAGAGGCCGCCGGTGTGCTGCAGGACCTGCCGCACGGTGATCTCCTTGTGCGGCAACAGGTCTGGCAGGTAGCGGGCAATGGGCGCGTCCAGCTCGGCCTTGCCCTCGCCGACGAGCTGCAGCACGACCGTCGAGACGAACGGTTTCGTCACGCTGCCGATGCGGAACTTTCCGTTGTGCGGTACCGGTTTGGTCGTGTCGAGTTCGGCGGCACCCGAACGGGCGGTGAACTGCTGCCGTCCGTCCGTGATGCGCACCTGGACGCCGAGCACTCCCCCGTCCGAGGTGAGCTGGTCCAGCGCCTGCTCGACGACCTGGCGGTCGACGGCCGGAGCCGGTGCTGCCGAGGCGGCGAACAGGCTCGCCGCAGTCAGAATGGCTGTGATCCCCATGCCCGACACGATGGCCGCTCAAGACGTGCGGCCGCTTCGTAGATCGTCCTTGAGGGACCCCTGGTCCTGACAGAACACCTTCTCCAGCAGCGAGACGAAGCCCGAGCGGAACGTGCCCCGGCCGGTGCCGCGGAAGCGACACCGGCCGTGGCGAGCAGGGTGGCCGCGGTGAGTGCGGCCACCAGCTTCATGCTCAGCAGAAGACCTCGTTCAGGATCTTGGTGTAGGGCTCGCTCGGGTCACCGGGCGTCGGCGAGCTGGTGGCGGAGAGCTCCAGGCGCTTCTTGGTGTCCGGCGTGCTCAGCAGCTCCGTCGAGTAACCGGGGATGCCGCCGCCGTGACCCCAGACCTTCGTGCCGCACGGCAGGGTCTGCACGCCCAGGCCGAGGCCGTAGTTCGGGCTGACGTCCGTCGTCTTGCTGATTTCCTTCTGCTGCGCGGGCTTGAGCAGCTTGCCGGTCGACAACGCCACGATGAAGGTGTCGAGATCGCGGGTCGTGGAGGTCATCTCACCGGCGGCCCACGCGACGGACGGGTTGATGCGGGTGATGTCGGACGGCTTGCCGTTCACCGCCCAGTAGCCGTGCGCGTGCGGGCCCTTGATGTTCGGGTTGTCGCCGGGCACCTCGGTGTCGTTGAGGCGCAACGGCTTCAGGATCCGCTGCTCCACGGCCTTCTCGTACGGCTTGCCGGTCAGCTTCTCGACCAGCAGGCCCGCGACGATGTAGTTGGTGTTGGAGTAGTTCCACTTCATGCCGGGCGGGAAGTCGAGCGGCTTGCTGGTGGCCATGGCGACCAGCTCCTTCGGCTCCCAGTGCTTGAACCGGATCTTCTCGAACTCGGCCGGGTCGCGCGGCAGGTCGTTGGTGTAGTTGTAGAGACCGCTGGTGTGCTGCAGGATCTGCCGCACGGTGATCTGCTTGTCGATCAGGCCGGGCAGGTAGTTCTCGACGGGGGCGTCCAGGTCGACCTTGCCCTCGCCCGCGAGCTGCAGCACGACCGTCGACACGAACGTCTTGGTGATGCTGCCGACGCGGAACCTGCCGTCGAGCGGCACGGGCCGGTCGCTGTCGAGCTCGGCCTTGCCGGAACGGGCGGTGAAGCGCTGCCGCCCGTCCGTCACGCGCGCCTGCAGGCCGAGAGCTCCCCCGCTCGTCGTGAGCTGGTCCATGGCCTGCTGGATGACCTTGCGGTCGGCGCTCGTGTCGGCGGACGCGACACCCGCGGTGGTCAGGGCCAGCAGACTTGCTGTGGTGACTGTGGCTACCAATCGAATCCCCATGGCAGCCACCCTGCCGCCGCCGGGCTGAGAGCGCATCGGCCCCAGGTCTGAAGCCGTCTCAGGGATGTCCCCTGCTCCTAACAGAAGACCTCGCCGAGGATCTTCTCCACACCGGCGGAGGGATCGCCCTCGCCCGCCGAGGTGTTGACGTTCAGCACGGCACGTTTCCTCGTGTCCGGCGTGGTCAGCGCCAGTGAGCCGAAGCCGGGCACGAAACCGTCGTGCCCCCAGACCGTCGTGCCGCACGGGAGGACCTGGACGGTCACCCCGAGGCCGTAGCCGGGGCTGATGGCCGTGGTCCTGGTGAGCTCCCGCTGCCGGGCGGGCTTCAGCAGCCTGCCGCCGGCGAGCGCGGCGAAGAAGGTGTCGAGGTCCTTCGTGGTGGACACGAGGTTGCCCTCCGCCCAGAAGACGGACGGGTTGAACCGGGTGATGTCCACGGGCTTGCCGTCGATCGCCCAGTAGCCGTGGGCGTGCGGGCCGTGGATCCGGTCGTCGTCGATGGGCAGCAAAGTGTCGTTGAGGCGCAACGGCTTCAGGATGCGGTGCTCGACGACCCGCTCGAGCGGCCTGCCGGTGATCTTCTCGACCAGCAGGCCTGCGACGACGTAGTTGGTGTTGGAGTACTCCCGTTTCGTGCCGGGTTCGAATTCCAGCGGCCTGCTGGTCGAGAGAGCGACGAGTTCTGCCGGTTCCCAGTGCTTGTAGCGGATCTGCTCGAAGCCGGCCGGGTCGAACGGGAGCGCGTCGTTGTGGTCGTAGAGGCCGCTGGTGTGCTGGAGCAGCTGGCGGACGGTGACCCGCTGGTCGACCAGACCCGGCAGGTAGCGGTCGACGGGAGCGTCGAGCGACACCGCGCCCTCACCGGCGAGCTGCGGGACGACGGTCGCGGTGAAGGTCTTGGCGATGCTGCCCGCGCGGAACCGGCCGTTCAGCGGAACCGGCCTGCCGCCCGGCTCGGCGGTGCCGGACCGGGCGTGAAAGCGGCGAGAGTTGCCAGTAAGCGAGTCCCCATGTCTTCGCAATGCGTCAATAGGGCTTCTTCGTTGCTTTCATGGCCGAAACGAGCATGGACCGCACTTTCGGCCAATGCACTTCCTGCTGGCACGAGTAGGCCGGGAAGAAGCCGCCGCACGTGCCGGAGCCGGCACCGATCTCCCACACGAAGCTGGGCACGCCCAGGTCCTCGTACACCCAGTCGTCGGTGGCGCCGGACGCGTTGTAGAGCAGCTCGCCGGGCTGCCCTGCCCGGAACCCGGACACCGCTGCCATGTCCTGCGCCATCCTGCGCAGAGCAGCGTCGTTGCCGGTCTTCTGCGTGCTCCAGCCCCACGGGAAGAGCACGTAGTTCCCGTAGCTGTGCATGGAGACGACAGCGCCGGTGGTGTCGGCCGAGGCCGCTGCCGTGTCGCCGGGCGCACGGGTGTCGCGGTAGAGCTTGCGCCACAACGACTGCAGCGCCTGGGTCTCCACCTCGGAGTCGGCTCGCGGGCCGCGGTAGACCTCGCTGCACCTGTTCGTGGACGTGCCGACCTCGCCCCAGTGCGAGCCCGCGTTGCGGTTGAGGTCGACGCCGCGCTGGCCGTTGCTGCAGGTGCCGTTGGCGTTCTTGCGCTGCAGGACGGGTGAGTCGCCACCGGACTCGACGATCTCGACGCCGTCCGGGTTCGCGATCGGCACGACCCAGACCTCGACGGAACCGAGCAGCGCGGTGAGGTCCGAACCGCTGACCAGGTCGTCGACGAAGCGCCACGCCATGTCGCCCGTGGTGATCTCGCGCGCGTGGAGTTGTCCCATCACGAACAGACGCGGTTTAGGTGCGGTGGGCGTCAATGCGCAGTCACCTGGGCGTTTCTGCGTGATGCAGATGGCTTTCAGGTCATATCCACCGGCGCCCTGTGTCTTGCGCCAGGAGTCGCCGTAGTCGACGACAGTGGCGAGATTCGGATGGGCTTTCGCCACCTCGTCGAGATGGGCGATATGCGCGGTAACCGTCCGGTAGCCGCCGTAGTAGGTCGAATCACCGAGAGAGCGCGGAGCCCATTGAGACGGAGGCATCACCGTCTCAACAGCAGGCCGGAAACCATCCGAACGGAGTTTATCGGCGGTGTGCGCGCCACCGACCACAAACAGATCCGCGCCGTCGCGTTGCTCCAGCACGTCGTAGCCGAGACCGAGCAACCGTTGGGCTTCCGAACCGAGCGGAGCGGGCACACGCAGCACGAACGTCGCCGGCGGGCCTTCAGCGGGGGCTGGTGACGGGCTCAGGAGAAGGCCGAGACAGGCGAGCAGGGCCAGAGCGGTGCGCATGATCAACGATGATCGGCTGCCCGGAGGAGTCGCGCCAGTCCGTTCGACCGACCGGATGATTACCGTCCGGTTCTTGGGACGGGGAAACCAGCCACTTGGCGTGATGTGACGAAAATCAATAGGATTTCCACCAGCATCGCAGCGGTTATTGTGCTGTCAGGCCGAAACCGACTCGACGAACAGCGAGGTCCGCAGACAAGTCCTGGGAAGACAACGGGAGTGCAAGCCATGGATCATCTCTACAACGACAACGTCGCCGAGATCTCCCTCCTGTTCCCCTGGCGCGGTTCCCTCACTGACGACGACGAGGGGTTGGAGCCGACCATCGTCCGCAGCATGGACTGACGAAACTCTGGGGTCCCATGACCGGCCTGTCCACCGTCGTCAAGGGCACCGGCCCTGCCCTGCTGCTCGTGCACGGCGCGGGCGGCAGCGTCCAGGCCAACTACGGCCCGATCCTCGGGACCCTCACGCAGTACTTCACCGTCATCGCGCCGGACCTGCCAGGCTCCGGCGGCTCGCCGAAGGCCGGCGGCCCGCTCGACCTGGAGAAACTCGCCGACGACCTCGTGGACCTCGCGGTCGGGGCCGGGCACGAGTCGTTCTTCGTCTGCGGCTGCTCGATGGGCTGCGCGGTCGCCGTCACGGCGGCGGTGCGGCACCCCGACCGGGTGCGCGGGCTGGTGCCGAGCACGCCGTTCCGGAAGATCGACGCCGCGACCAGGGCGAAGATCGACCGGTGGAAGTCGTTGCTGGACGGGTCTCGTGAGGTGCTGTCGCGGTTCATCCTTTCGGTGATGTGCAGCAAGGAGTACCTGGCCCGGCTCACCCCGGCGCAGGCGGAGGGCTTCGCCGAGCTGATCGGGGCGAGCGTGCCGACCGGGTCGCCCGCGCACGTCGACCTGATCCTGAAGATCGACCTGTCCGACGTGCTGCCGCGGGTCACGCAGCCGACGCTGGTGATCGGCGCGTCCGGTGACCAGCTGTTGTCGCACGACCTCGGCAAGGAGGTCTCGGACCTGATTCCGGGTTCGAAGTACACCGACATCGCGTGTGGGCACGCGATCGCGCTGGAGTCCGCGATGCCGTGGGCGCGGCTGATCACGGACTATCTGACGTCGGTGCAGTCCTGAGGCGGTGGGCCAACGCCGTGTGGCGGCGGCCCGCCCCGACAGTTCTGACGGCCTGGCCGATGGCTCGCTTGCTTCCCACCAGCACGACGAGCTTCTTGGCGCGCGTGACGGCGGTGTAGAGCAGGTTGCGCTGCAGCATCATCCACGCGCTGGTCGTGATCGGGATGACCACGCACGGGTACTCGCTGCCCTGCGAACGGTGGATGGTCATGGCGTACGCGTGGCTGAGCTCGTCCAGTTCGGAGAAGTCGTAATCGACGTCCTCGTCCTCATCGGTGCGGATGGTCAGCTTCTGCTCGACCGGGTCCAGTGCGATGACAACGCCCAGCGTGCCGTTGAAGACGCCGTTCTTGCCCTTGTCGTAGTTGTTGCGGATCTGGGTGACCTTGTCGCCGACCTTGAACACCCTGCCGCCGAAGCGTTTCTCGGGCAGGTTGTCGCGTGACGGCGTGAGGGCTTCCTGCAGCACGGTGTTCAACGCGCCCGCGCCGGCCGGTCCGCGGTGCATCGGGGCGAGGACCTGGATGTCCTTGCGCGGGTCGAGCCGGAACTTGCGCGGGATGCGGTTCGCCACGACGTCGACCGTCGTCGCCGCCGCCTCTTCCGCGTCGTCGGTGCTGAAGAGGAAGAAGTCCGGAAGTCCTTGCACGACTGGATAGTCACCGCTGTTGATGCGGTGGGCGTTCGTGACGACGCCGGACTCCTGCGCCTGGCGGAAGATGTGCGTGAGGCGGACGTTCGGGACCGGGCTTCCCTGCGCCAGCACGTCTCTGAGCACTTCGCCCGCGCCGACCGAGGGCAACTGGTCGACGTCGCCCACGAGCAGGAGGTGCGCGCCGGGCGGGACCGCCTTCACGAGCTTGTTGGCCAGCAACAGGTCCAGCATCGAAGCCTCGTCCACGACGACCAGGTCGGCGTCGAGCGGGTGGTCGCGGTCGTACGCCGCGTCGCCGCCCGGTCTGAGCTCCAGCAGGCGGTGGACGGTGCGGGCCTCGTGGCCGGTCAGTTCGGTGAGGCGCTTGGCGGCACGCCCGGTCGGCGCGGCCAGGACGATCTTGGCGCGCTTCGCCTGGGCCAGGCGCACGATCGAACGGACGGTGAAGCTCTTGCCACAGCCGGGTCCGCCGGTGAGCACCGCGACCTTCTCGGTCAGCGCGAGCTTGACCGCCGCCGCCTGGTGCTGTTCGAGCTCGGTGCCGAGCCAGGCGAAGGCCTTGTCCCAGTCGACGCCGGCGAAGCTCGGCATGCGGTCGTTGTCGGCGTGCAACAGGCGTTTGAGCTGTGACGCCAACGAGATCTCCGCGCGGTGGAACGGGATCAGGTAGATGGCGATCTCGTCGTCCGGGAGCTCTTCGCGGACAACGCCTTCTTCCTCGACGAGCTCCGCGAGGCAGTCGATGACCAGGCCCGCGTCGACCTGGAGGATCTTGATGGCGTCCGCGATGAGGGACTGTTCCGGCAGATAGCAGTTGCCGTCGGTGGTGGCCTCGGAGAGCGTGTACTGCAGACCGGCCTTCACGCGTTGTGGACTGTCGTGCGGGATGCCGACGGCCTTCGCGATGACGTCGGCCGTCTTGAAGCCGATGCCCCAGACGTCGTTCGCCAGGCGGTAGGGCTCCTCCTTGACGACCTCGATCGCCTTGTCCGTGTACTGCTTGTAGATGCGGACGGCGAGGCTCGTGGAGACGCCGACGCCCTGGAGGAAGACCATGACCTCCTTGATGGCCTTCTGCTCCTCCCACGCCTCCGCGATCAGCTTGGTCCGCTTTGGACCCAGCTTGGGGACCTCGATGAGCCGCTCCGGCTCGTTCTCGATGACGTCCAGCGCGTTGACGCCGAAGTGGGTGACGATCTTGTCCGCGAGCACGGGACCGATGCCCTTGATCAGGCCGGAGCCCAGGTAGCGGCGGATGCCCTGGATCGTCGCGGGCAGGACCGTCGTGTAGTCGTCGACGTGGAACTGCTTGCCGTACTGCGGGTGGGAGCCCCAGCGGCCGCGCATGCGGATGGACTCGCCGGGCTGGGCACCGAGCAGCGCGCCGACGACCGTGACGAGGTCGCCGCGGCCGGTGTCGACCTTGGCGACCGTGTAGCCGTTGTCCTCGTTGGCGTAGGTGATCCTCTCCAGGACCGCTTCGAGGACGTTCATGCCCTGGAACTTACCCTGCGGCTTCTGCACACGATCTTCACAACTTGTCCCGGCGTCCTCCACGACATGCACATAAAGTCACCGCCATGACAGGTCAGCGCCGGGTGCTCGTCGTGGAGGACGACATCACGATCGCCGAGTCCGTGGCCGCGCGGCTGCGGGCCGAGGGGTTCGTGGTGTCGGTGGCTCATGACGGGCCTTCCGGGGTCGCCATGGCCGCTTCCTTCGTGCCTGACCTGGTCGTTCTCGACGTGATGCTACCGGGGTTCGACGGGCTGGAGGTGTGCCGCCGGATCCAGGCGTCGCGTTCGGTGCCGGTGCTGATGCTGACCGCCCGGGGGGACGAGACCGATCTGCTGGTCGGTCTCGCCGTGGGGGCGGACGACTACCTGACGAAGCCGTTCTCGATGCGTGAGCTGGCGGCACGGGTGCACGTGCTGCTGCGCCGGGTGTCGCGGGCGACCACGTCGCGGTCGCTGGAGCTCGGGGACCTGGTGATCGATCTGGCGGCTCGGAGGGTCTCCCGTTCGGGGGTGGAGGCTCATTTGACGCCGACCGAGTACGACCTGCTGGTGTTCCTGGCCGAGCGGCCTTCTGCCGTGCAGGCGCGGGAGCGGTTGCTGGCGGAGGCGTGCGGGTGGCACGAGGGGGCTTCGTCGCGGACGGTCGACAGCCACGTGAAGGCGTTGCGGCGCAAGCTCGGGGCCGACCTGATCCGGACGGTGCACGGCGTGGGGTACGCGCTGGAGGTGCCCCGGTGAAGAAGGTGCTGGGCTGGCTCGACATGCTGCCGCGTCCGCTGGACTCGGTGCGGTCGATCAAGCTCAAGCTCGGGATCGTCATCGTGGTGTCGGGGTGTGTGTCGTTCGCGTACTTCCGTTACGTGACGGGGTGGTTGCCGCCGCGGACGACGTTGATCGCACTGGTGCTGGGACTGCTGACGTCGCAGTTGCTGGCGCACGGCATGACTTCGCCGTTGCGGGAGATGACCTCAGCGGCCCGGTCGATGGCCTCGGGGGACTACTCGCGGTCGGTCCGGGCGACGTCGTCCGACGAGGTCGGGCAGCTGGCCGAGGCGTTCACGGTGATGGCCGCCGATCTCGGCGCCGCCGACCAGCAGCGGCGGGAGCTGATCGCGAACGTGTCGCACGAGCTGCGGACGCCGATCTCGGCGTTGCAGGCCGTGCTGGAGAACGTGGTCGACGGGGTGGCCGTGGCCGACGCGGCGACCATGAAGACCGCTCTCGCGCAGACCGAACGGCTGGGCCGGCTGGTCACCGAGCTGCTGGACCTGTCGAAGATCGACGCCGGGGTGCTGTCGCTGAACCGGGAGACCCTGTCGGTGTCCTCCCTGGTCGCCGATGTGGTGGCCGAGGCGGCGGTGGCGGCACCTTCTGCGTCGTTCTCGATCGACGTGCCGGGGGACCTGACGGTTTTCGCCGACGGGGAGCGGCTGCACCAGGTGCTGGTGAACCTGGTGGACAACGCTGCGCGGCACGGACCCATCGGGGGGTTGGTGTCCGTGTCGGGCGGTGTTTCCGGGGGTGCTGTCGTTCTGGAGGTCCGGGACGAGGGGCCGGGGATCGCTCCGGCTGACCGCTCCCGGATCTTCGAGAGGTTCACCCGAGGGGAGAGGGCGGGCGGTGGTGGGACCGGGCTCGGTCTCGCCATCGCCCGGTGGGTGGTGGATCTGCACGGCGGGACGATCGCCGTGGTGGATCCCGGGTCGTGCATCCGGGTGACTTTGCCTCGCTGACTTGGTTGTTGTTCGCACCACGTCGTGGTGTGACGGTGAAGCGCGCCCGTTTTCGGGCTTGGGAGAGAGACATGACTGACTCGACGCAATCGCCCGGCTCCGCTGAGTCGCCCGAGGAGAAGGCCGGTTCGGACGGGGGCGCTGCTCGGCGGCGGTACCGGCACTTCCGGAAGGTGGGGTATCGGCCTGTTTCCGGGGGTGCGCCGGAGCCTGGGGGGACTGGGAGCGCTGAGGTGCCTGAGGCCGGGGGCATGGAGGCCGCCGAGCCGGTCGAAGAGGCCGTCGCCGATGCCGAGGCAGGCTCGCGCAGGGGTACCCCCTCGCTGGGAACCCCTGCGACTCAACCTACTCAGGGGGACCGACAAGATCAGGCGGCGAATGAGAGGCCCGCCGAGGCACCGGCAGCTGAGAAGACCGCCGGACCCGGAAAGGCCGCCGGAGCCTCACAGGTCGCCGAGCCCGAGAAGGTCGCCACCGCCACCCTGCCCCCGCCCTCACCGTGGCAGGCCGTACCCCGCTACCCCACCGTCGGCCCGGTGGTCGTCCCGCCCGCGCCCGGCGTCCCGTTCATGCCCTGGTGGAAGCCGCCCACGACCGGCGCACCGCACAAGGTCCTCGTCGTCGGACTCGTCGCGGGCCTGGCCGGCGCTTTCCTCGCCCCGCCGAACAACGGCATCGGCTGGTTCCTCGCGGCGCTGTTCGGCGTCGGCGGCGTCCTGTTCTACGCGGGCAAGCCGTCCATCGAACGCGCGCTCTGGCTGGCGGCCGCGCTGGCGTTCCTGGCGATGGGCTTCCTGCGGGCCGCCGAGTGGGTCTTCCCGCTGTGCGTGCTGGCGTCGATGATGTGCGGTTCGATCGCCATGGCGGGCGGCAGGACCGTCCGCGGGCTGGTCTTCGGCGCGCTCGGCATCGGGCTTGCGGGGCTGCGGTCGATTCCGTGGGTCGCGAAGGGCTTCAGCAAGCGCGGGCCGGTCGGCATCAGGCCGTTCATCTCGGTCGGCGTGGCGCTGGTGTTGCTGCTCATCTTCGGGTCGTTGCTCGCCGGGGCCGACCAGGCGTTCGGGAAGTTCCTCGAGAGCCTGGTGCCCGAACTCGAAATCGGCGGGTACGTGCGGATGGCGTTCTTCGGCGGCGTAGCGGCGTTCGGCGCTGTCGGTGCGTGCTACCTCGTGACGGCGCCCCCGAGCATCAACGAGGACGCGGAGAGCAAGCCGGGCACGTTGCGGGTCAAGGACTACGCGCTGCCGGTCGGTGTGCTCGTGGTGCTGTTCGCCGGGTTCGTCGGCACGCAGCTCGCGGTTCTGTTCGGTGGCGAGAAGTACGTGATGGAGACGGCGGGTGTCACGTTCGCCGAGTACGCGCGGTCCGGGTTCTGGCAGCTGCTGTGGGTCTCGATCCTGACGCTCGGGGTCATCGCCGGCGTGGCGCGGTTCGCGGCGAGGAAGACCGCGCGGGAACAGTTGTGGCTGCGGATCCTGCTCGGGTCGCTCGCGGTGCTGACGCTGGTGATCGTGGCGAGTGCGTTGAGCCGCATGTGGTTCTACCAACAGGCGTACGGGTGGACCGTGCTGAGGCTTTTGGTCTCCTCGTGCGAGGTCTGGCTCGCCGTCGTCTACCTGATGGTGATCGGGAGCGGCATCACGTTGCGCGCCAACTGGTTGCCCAAGGCGATCGTCGGGACGGGCACGGCGTTCTTCCTCGCGGTCGTGGTGATGAACCCCGAGCAGGTGGTGGCCGACTACAACGTGAGCAGGTTCGAGGCGACGAAGAAGATCGACACCGTTTACCTGTCGCGGTTGTCGGAGGACGCGGTGCCCGCGCTCGTCAGGCTGCCAGAGCCGCAGCGCTCGTGTTCCTTGCGGTGGCTGAAGAATCGCGGCAACGTCGAGCAGGACTGGCGGGAGTGGAACCTGGCACGGCACAACGCTCGCAAATCACTCGGAAGCGTTGCGGTGACTGATGTCACCTGTGAGTCGTCGTACTCCGGAGAGAGGTAGTCCGTTAACTGGAGGTAAAGTTGCGGGTCCACCAGTTGCCGAGAGGGTGAGAAGTGACGCTGTCGTGACCATTGCGGCCGAACCCGTTGTTCTTCGATCGATGTTCACGGCAGGCGAGGCGCCCACACCGCGCACACTGCTGGACATCCTGCGCGCGAGTGCCGAACAGCACCCGAACGCGCTGGCCGTCGACGACGGCACGACCGCCCTCACGTACCGCGCGCTCATCACGGAAGTGCTGGAACTCAAGGAAAAGCTCGCCGCCGAAGGTGTCGGGGTCGGCGACCGGGTCGGCATTCGCGTGCCGTCCGGGACCGTCGACCTCTACGTCTCGATCCTGGCGGCCCTCGCGGCGGGTGCGGCCTACGTGCCCGTCGACTTCGAGGACCCGGACGAACGAGCGGAGCTCGTGTTCGGAGAGGCGGGCGTGTCCGCCGTGCTCGGCGAGGGCCGATCCCTTGTGCTGCACGGCACTCCGCTCGGCATGCCGGGCGAACCGTCGCTGGACGACGACGCGTGGATCATCTTCACCTCCGGCTCCACCGGCAAGCCCAAGGGTGTTGCCGTGACGCACCGGAGCGCTGCCGCGTTCGTCGACGCCGAGGCGCGGCTCTTCCTGCAGGACGAGCCGATCGGCCCCGAAGACCGTGTGCTGGCGGGACTTTCCGTCGCGTTCGACGCCTCCTGCGAGGAGATGTGGCTCGCGTGGCGGTACGGCGCGTGCCTGGTGCCCGCACCGCGTTCGCTGGTGCGCACCGGCATGGACCTCGGCCCGTGGCTGGTCGAGCAGGAGATCACCGTCGTCTCGACGGTTCCGACGCTGGCCGCGCTGTGGCCGGTCGAGGCGCTGGACGACGTGCGCCTGCTGATCTTCGGCGGCGAGGCGTGCCCGCCGGAACTGGCCGAGCGCCTCGCCGTGGACGGTCGCGAGGTCTGGAACACCTACGGCCCCACGGAAGCGACCGTCGTCGCCTGTGCCGCGCGGATGACCGGTTCCGGTCCAGTGCGCATCGGCTTGCCGCTGGACGGCTGGGAGCTCGTCGTCGTCGACGCGGCCGGCGAGGTCGTGCCGATGGGTTCGGCGGGCGAGCTGGTGATCGGTGGCGTCGGCCTGGCGCGCTATCTGGATTTGGCCAAGGACTCCGAGAAGTACGCGCCACTGCCCTCCATGGGCTGGGACCGCGCGTACCGCAGCGGCGACCTGGTTCGCGCCGAGCCGGAGGGCCTGGTGTTCCTCGGCCGGGCGGACGAGCAGATCAAGCTCGGCGGCAGGCGCATCGAACTGGGCGAGGTCGACGCGGCGCTGCAGGCGCTGGACGGCGTGGCCGGTGCGGCCGCTGCCGTGCGCACCACGCGTGGCGGCAACCAGATCCTCGTCGGCTACGTCGTGATCGACGGCGAGTTCGACCAGGCCGCGGCCGTCGACCAGCTGCGTGCCGAGCTTCCTGCGGCCCTGGTGCCGTTGATCGCCGTGGTCGGCACGCTGCCGACGCGCACGTCCGGCAAGGTCGACCGGGCAGCGCTCCCGTGGCCGCTGGAGTCGATGGACACCGCCGGCGTGGTGTTCTCGGGCCTGGAGGGCTGGCTGGCCGAGCAGTGGGCGGCCGTGCTGGGTTCCGGTCCGGCTTCCGAGGACGCGGACTTCTTCGCGTCCGGCGGCAGCTCGTTGTCCGCGGCGCAGCTCGTCTCGCTGGTCCGCACGCGCTACCCGAGCACTTCCGTGTCGGACATCTATCAGAACACGACGCTGCACAAGCTCGCGCGCCGCCTGGAGTCGTACGGCGCGACGGCCGAGGTGCGCGAGGTCGCTCCGACGCCGCGCTGGACGGGCGTTCTGCAGACGTTGCTGATGATCCCGTTGCTGACCATCGCCGGCGCGCGGTGGGTCGTCGCACTGACGGCCCTTTCGAACGTGCTGGGCTGGACTTCCGTGTCCTGGTGGTGGGTTGCCGCCGGGTGGGCGGTGTTCATCTCTCCCCTCGGCAGGCTGGCTGTCTCCGCCGGTGGCGCGCGACTGTTGCTGCGCGGGGTGAAGCCGGGCGAGTACCCCCGCGGCGGCTCCATCCACATGCGACTGTGGACCGCCGAGATGCTGGCGCAGATGTCGCGCGCCACGGAGCTGTCCGGCTCGTGGGTGACGCACTACGCGCGGGCGCTGGGCGCGAAGATCGGCCCTGGCGTCGACCTGCACTCGCTGCCGCCGGTCACCGGCATGCTGAAGGTCGGCCGCGGCGCCGCCGTCGAGCCCGAGGTCGACCTGTCCGGCTGGTGGCTGGACGGCGACCGCCTGGTGCTGGGCCGGATCCGCATCGGCGCGGGCGCGACGGTCGGTGCCCGCAGCACGCTGTTCCCCGGCGCCCGCGTCGGCAAGCGCGCCGAGGTCGCCCCTGGTTCGGGTGTCGCCGGCTCCGTTCCGACGGGCCAGCGCTGGGCAGGCGTGCCCGCGATCCGCGAGGGCAAGGCGGCGCGCTCGTTCCCGTCACGCCGTCCTTCGCGCTCGTACCTCTGGAACTTCATGTACGGCGTGTCCTCCGGCCTGCTGGGCGCGCTGCCGTTGCTGGCGGCCGCTCCCGCCGTGCTGTACGTGCTGCGCCGCCCGGTTTCCCTGACGTCGGCGCTGTGGGACGTCCCGGTCGCTTCCTCGATCTGGTTCGGCTCCTACGCGCTGCTCGTCCTGGTGTTCGTACGACTGCTGGGCATCGGCATGCGCGAGGGCCACTACCCCGTGCACAGCCGCGTCGCGTGGCAGGCGTGGACCACCGAGCGCCTCATGAACATCGCCCGCTCTGCGCTGTTCCCGCTGTACGCCTCGCTGTTCACGCCGGTGTGGCTGCGCCTGCTGGGCATGAAGGTGGGCCGCCGCGTCGAAGCGTCCACCGTGGTCGCACTCCCCCGCATGACCCGCGTGGGCGACGGCGCGTTCCTGGCCGACGACACGATGGTCGCGTCGTACGAGCTCGGCGGCGGCTGGCTGCGCATCGCCACGGCCCGCGTGGGCAAGCGCGCGTTCCTGGGCAACTCCGGCATGACCGCCCCCGGCCGCAACGTGCCCAAGGGCGGCCTCGTCGGCGTGCTGTCCGCGGCCCCGAAGCGCGCCAAGGCCGGTTCTTCGTACCTGGGCATGCCCCCGATGAAGCTGCCGCGTGCCGCCGAGGTGTCCGACCAGTCCCGCACGTTCGACCCGCCCGTTCGCTTGATGTGGGCGCGGGCTCTGGTGGAGCTGTGCCGGTTCGTCCCTGTCATGCTCAACGTCGCGCTGGTCGTGCTCGTGCTCTTCGCCTTGAAGGAGTTCGGGCTCTGGTGGTCCGGCGTCGTGCTGCTGGGCGCCGGTGTCGCGGCCTGCCTGGTCGCCGTGATCGCCAAGTGGACGCTCGTGGGCCGCTTCCGCGTGCGTGAGTACCCGCTGTGGTCGGCTTTCGTCTGGCGCAACGAGCTGGCGGACACGTTCGTCGAGGTGCTCGCCGTGCCGTGGCTGGTCGGCTTCTCCGGCGGTACGCCGATCATGAACTGGTGGCTGCGCGCGCTGGGCGCGTCCGTCGGTCGTGGCGTGTGGTGCGAGTCGTACTGGCTGCCCGAGGCCGACCTGGTGTCCCTGGGCGCCGGCGCGTCGGTCAACCGCGGCTGTGTGGTCCAGACGCACCTGTTCCACGACCGGATCCTGCGCATGGACCGCGTTTCCCTGGGCTCCGGCGCTACTTTGGGTCCGCACGGCATCGTTCTGCCGGGCGCGTCCGTCGGCGCCAACACCACGATCGGACCCGCCTCGCTCGTCATGCGCGGAGAGGATGTACCGTCGGGAACCCGTTGGCTGGGCAACCCGATCTCCGCGTGGACATGAGCTTCTCGGTACATCACTACGCACTAGAGCTTGACTACAAGCCGCACTCCGCACGCCTCTCCGGGCGTGCGGTGCTGCAGGCTTCCTGCACGTCGCTCTCGTCGTTCTCGTTGTCCTTCGGCCCTTTGCGGATCTCGAAGGTGCTGGTGAACGGCAAACCGGCGCGGTACGCGCACGCGGGTGGCGTGCTGAACGTTCGCGCGGCCGTGCGCGGGTCGTTCTCGGTCGAGGTCCGCTACTCGGGAACGCCCGTGCCGGTGTCCACACCGGAGTGGGGCGACCTCGGCTGGGACCAGCTCACCGACGGCTCGCTGGTGGCCTCGCAACCGATCGGCGCGCCGTCCTGGTTCCCGTGCCTGGACGAGCCCTCGTCGAAGGCCTCGTACCTGCTGGACGTGACCGCGCCTTCGTCTTATGTGGTCGTGTGCAACGGGGTGCTGGTGGACGGCAAGGTGTCCGGCAGCACCACGCGGTGGACGTATTCGATGGCCGCACCGATGGCCACCTACCTGGCGACCGTCCAGATCGGACAGTACGTCGAGGCGCTGCCCGGCGTGTGGGCACCGGCTCGGCTTCGCCGGCTCGTGGCGCACGACTTCGCGCGGCAGAACCAGATGATCGACGTGTTCTCGTCGCTGTTCGGCCCCTACCCGTTCGCGAAGTACTCGGTCGTGGTGACCGACGACGAGCTCGACGTTCCCGTTGAGGCCCAGGCGTTGTCGACGTTCGGGTCCAACCACGTGGACGGGCGGCGGGGCTCAGAACGGTTGGTGGCGCACGAGTTGGCGCACCAGTGGTTCGGCAACTCCGTCGGAATCGCGTCGTGGGAGCACATCTGGCTCAACGAGGGTTTCGCCTGCTACTCGGAGTGGTTGTGGTCCGAGGCTTCCGGTGGCCGCTCTGCCGACGCTTGTGCTGCTGGGGCTCAGGATCTGCTTGCGCGGTTGCCGCAGGACCTGGTGATCGGGCGGCCGGCGCGGGCCGACTGGTTCGATGACCGGGTGTACAAGCGCGGGGCTTTGACGTTGCACGCTCTGCGTCGTGAGATGGGTGACGACTCGTTCTTCGCGTTGCTGCGGGAGTGGTGTGCGCGGAACCGGCACGGTGTGGTGACCACGGAGGACTTCCTCGCGCTGGCCGGGCACCGCGACCTGCTCACCCGCTGGCTGTTCGAGCCCGCGCTACCGCTCTAGCCGACTCGCCAGCCGGGCCTCCGCTCCTGGACTACGGGTTGCACGGATGGAGCTGAACTTCCGGTGTCCGGAAGGAGATCAGCCCTCCCAGCGGAAGATCGTGCCTGCCGTCCGGAATCTCGACCAGCACGACAGCCGTTCCCACCCGGACTTCCACCTGCTCTCACCTCCGTGAGCCTCTCACGTGAGCGGTCTCATGGTGTGCCACCCACCAGACAGCGGGTATCCGGCCTCGATACGGGAGGAGGACAAAGACGTGCTGTTCGTCGTGCTCGGCTGCTCAGTGGCCTTCGCGTTGCTGGCGGTGGAGGTGATTCACCGGCTGGTGCGCCGCTTCACCCACAGCGGCAAGATGTACCGGCCCGGCCAGATGTTCGGAGCGCTGCTGGCGGCCCAGATAAGCCTGAGCGTCTACCCGATCGACGCGCCGATCGCCCTGCACGCACTGGGAATCGCGTTGATCCTGGCAGGTGCCTGGTTGCTGGCCGCGCTGATCAGCACCCTGGTGGACGTTTCGTTGTCGCGCATTCGCACCGACGTCACGGACAACCGGCACGCCAGGCGCGTGCACACGCAGATCACGCTGGTCCGGCGTCTGGTGCTCGTGGTCATCGGGGTGCTGGCGGTCGGGGCGATCCTGATGACGTTCCCGGGGGCGCGGGCGGTCGGATCGACCGTGCTGGCCTCGGCCGCGGTCATCGGTGCGGTGGCGGCGTTCTCGGCGCAGTCGTTGCTGGGCAACCTGATCGCGGGGCTGCAGATCGCGTTCAGCGACGCGGTGCGGCTGGACGACGTTGTGGTGGTTGAAGGTGAGTGGGGACGCGTCGAGGACATCACGCTGACGTACGTGGTGCTGCACCTGTGGGACGACCGGCGGCTGGTGCTGCCGACCTCGTACTTCCTGAAGACTCCCTTCCAGAACTGGACGCGCACGCAGTCGGCGTTGCTGGGGACCGTTGAGCTCGATCTGGACTGGACCGTGCCGGTCGAGGCGATGCGGCAGGAGATGCGGTCCATGTTGGAGGGCAGTGACCTGTGGGACGGGCGGGTGTCCGTGTTGCAGGTGACGGACGCCACCCAGGGGTTCGTGCGGTTGCGGGCGTTGGTCAGTGCGGCTGATGCCGGGAAGTTGTGGGATCTCCGTTGTTTGGTTCGTGAGCACCTGGTGGATTGGGTACAGCGGCAGCACGGCGGCGCGTTGCCGCAGGTCAGGACTCGCGCTGTCACCGGGGTCAAGCGGCAGCAGCCAGCCAGCGACCAGCACACCGACGCGCGGGTGTTCGGGGAGAGCCTGGACGGGGCGCAGCGGGAGCAAGCGTTTGCGGGGCCTAAGTAGAGCGTTCCAGGATGCCCGTGATCAGGCTGCGGCAGCGGGCGATCTCGGCGGCCTGCGCGTCGAGGCGGTCCACCTCGGCGCGCAGGGTCGCGATGAGGTTCGTGCACGGGTCCAGGCGTGGTGAGGCGTCCAGTACACACGGGAGCAGCTGGGCGATGGTCGCGATGGGCAGGCCCACGTTCAACAGAGCCTTGATGCGTCGGACGGTCTCGACGTCGGACTGCGAGTACGTGCGGTAGCCGTTCGAGGAGCGCGTGGACGTCAGCAGGCCGCACTGCTCGTAGTAGCGGACAGAGCGGGCAGAGACGCCGCACGCGGCGGCCAGTTCACCGATCAGCACGACTTGACCTTGACACTGATGTCAAGCCTTACGTTCCAGAACATGAACGTGATCATTCATGGCGCGCAGAGCGTGGCGGCGGACTGGGACCAGGTCAAAGCCCTGCTGGAGCCTGCCGCGGTACCGGAGAGGCGAGGGCGCAGCGGGGTGCCGCTGCCCGACGACCACAGCCTGCGCACCGAGGTCGAGGACCTGCACGAAGTCCTGGACCAGCACAAGAACGCGACCCTCATCGGGCACAGCTACGGCGGACTCATCGCGTTGCTGGCGGCTCAGGAGCGCGACGACCTCGAGGCGCTCGTGCTGTACGAGCCGGCGCTCCACGTCGACAGTGCGAAGGTCGCGAGCTTCAGGCATGCGTTGAGCAGGGGCGACCGGGATCTGGCGCTGGAGATCACGGTCACTGAGATCGCGGGTGAGCAGCAGTTCCGCGACACCGATCCGGAGGGATGGCTGAAGGCGCAGGAGTTGCTCGAGACGACGTCGCGCGAGCTGGCGACGGTCGAAAGCTTCCGGTACCAGCCACCGAAGTTGCAGGTACCGGTGACGGTTATCGTCGGCGAGCACACCGACCACATCTTCGGGCCCGCCGCACGGGATGTCGTGCGCGACACCGGGGGCACCCTGGTCACGCTCGAAGGCGAAGGTCACATCGCGCACGTCACGAACCCGGAGCTCCTCGCCGCGACCATCCGCAATGGATCCAGCACACTGAGTGCATGAGGACCGGGGACCAGGTCGTCCAGGGCCTGCCGTGGCGGTGGCGCGCCCAAGGGACGATCTTCATCATCGGCGGGCTCGGGTTCCTGTTCGACGCGTGGGACGTCACGCTCAACGCGTTCCTGATTCCGCTGGTCAGCGCCGAGTGGAACCTGACGCTCGGCGAACGCGGGTGGGTCGGCACGGCCAACCTGATCGGGATGGCCGTCGGCGCGTTCGCGTGGGGTGCGGTCGCCGACATCATCGGGCGCAAGAAGGCGTTCAGCCTGACGATCCTCATGTTCTCGGTCTTCACGGTGGCCGGGGCCGCGTCGCCGGACTTCGTGACGTTCTGCGTGTTCCGGTTCCTCGCCGGGGTGGGGCTCGGCGGGTGCATCCCGGTGGACTTCGCGCTGGTCGGCGAGTTCACGCCCGCCAGGGTGCGCGGGCGGGTGCTGGCGGCGATGCACGGGTTCTGGCCGCTGGGAGCCACGTTGTGCGGGCTCACGGCGGCCTACCTCGCCGAGCTGGGCAGCTGGCGGCTGCTGATGCTCACGATGGTGCTGCCCGCGTTGCTGCTGTTCTGGATCCGGCGCGGTGTGCCGGAGTCGCCGATGTTCCTCGTCGCCAAGGGCAAACCCGACGAGGCCAAACGCGTCATCGACCAGCTCGTCGCGAAAACCGGCGCGCCGCGGGAGGAGTGGAGGCTCCCGGAGCTCCAGCAGACCCAGAGCCTCTCCCCCAAGGCGATGTTCACGCAGCTCAAGGACATCTGGCGGTTCGACCCGAGGCGGACGGCGGCGCTGTGGGTGCTGTTCCTCGCGGTGTTCCTGCTGTACTACGGCGCTGTCACGTGGCTGCCGAGCATCCTGAAGGCGCAGGGGTACGGGACGTACGCGGCGTTCATGGTCACGACGCTCACCGTGGCGGTGGGCATCGTGAGCGCGTTGGTCAGCGCGTGGCTGGTGGACGTGTTCGGGCGCAAGTGGGTGATCGCGATCAGCGCGCCGCTCGCGGCGCTGGCGCTGGTCCTGTTCGCGTTGCAGCTCGACATCGACGTGGCGGCCAAGGCGTGGATCACGTTGTTCGGGATGCTGGTGCAGATCGCGATTCCGGCGCTGTACGCGTTCGCGCCCGAGCTGTACCCGACGCACCTGCGGGCCAGCGGGTTCGGCTGGGCCTCGACGGTCAGCCGGATCGGGGCCGGGTTCGTGCCCGTGCTGTTCGGTGCGCTGCTGTGGCCACATCTGGGGCTGACCTGGACGTTCGCGGTGATCGGGGGCGTGGTGGTCGTGGCCACCGTCATCATGATGTTCAACGTGCCGGAAACGAGGATGCAACCGCTCGCGGAGCGCGTTCCGTCCTAGGCGCATGAGAAGACCGCTCGCCGTCGCGTTTTGCGCGCTGGCTCTCGGAAGCTGTGGTACGAACGGGTCTCCAGCCGTGCCGTACGCGGAGGTCCCGACCGTGTCTTCAGCGAAACCGGACAGGAACCGGATCGAGCAGGCGAAGCGCGACGGCCACCTCACCGTGCCACTGATGATCTCCGTGCAGCCGGGACGCGACGAGGAGGTCGAGCAGGCACTGACGAAGCTGGGCGCGACCATCGAGTCGCGGGATCCCAGAATCGGTTACCTGCGGGCCGAGATGCCGGTGGACAAGGTGGAAGACGCACGTCTCATCACCGGCGTGTCCAAAGTGGACTTGGACGAGCCGCTCGGCAACAAGCTCCCTGAACCGTAGAAAGCCCCAGGATCTCGTGGACCCTGGGGCTTTCTGCGTCAATCAGTGGAGCTTCAGCTGACCGACTGGACGATCACGGCGCCACGGCCGACGACGTTCTCGTTCGCCGTGCGCACCTCGAGCTCACCGCGCAACACGCGGCCCGCACCCGGCTGGCCCTGCGGGGTGATGACGCCCGCCACGGTCCAGGAGGCACCGGCGGCGCGGTCGGCATTGCTGTCGGTCACGGTCAGCGTGCCGAGGCCGGCTGCGGTGTAGACGTCGATGTAGTCGTACTGCGTGGTGCCCGTGGGCACCGCGTAGCCGTCCACCTGAACGCGCCACAGACCCGCGGCGGGAGCGTTGACGCTGACGGACTCCTCGGAGTCACCGTCAGCCGACTGACCGGCGACCACGCAGCTGCCCGACGTGCAGTTGAGCAGGAACAGGTCGAGGTCGGCACCGGCGTCGGACGGGTTGCCGATCGTCGTCGTGATCCGCGACGCACCCGCCGGAACCTGGATGTCGAAGAACTTGGTCTCCAGGTTGGCGATCGACAGGCGGCCCGTCGTGGCGCTGCCGACCGGACCGGCCACGAGCCGTCCGTTGAACGCGGCCTGCGTGTTCGTCACGGTGTAGCTGCGGTCGAGCGGGGTGCCCAGTGCGGCCGACGGGACGACGTCCGGGTTCGGGCTGATCGACGTGCCGAGCACGGACGCGGTCACCGAGTACGGCGCCTCAGCGGCGTCGGAGGTGCGGCGCGCCTCGACCACGATCTCCCAGACACCGGGCATCGGGCTGGTCACCGTACGGCTGGTGGGGGTGCCACCGGAGCAGCCGGCGCCCGCGTCCGGGTTGTAGCAGTTGGTCGAACTGGTGACGTCGAGCGGTACGCCCTGCGGGGTGAAGCGCAGGAAGCGGACCTGCCCCTTGCCTGCCTCGGCGCCACCGGCGGCCATGTCGACCTTCAGCGCGGTCGTGCCCTTGGGCACGTTCACGAAGAGGCTGGTCGACTGGTTGCGCGCGATCGTGCCGGACTTGGTGACCGAGAACTTGTTGGCGGCGTTGAAGTTCTCCGCCGCGAACACGGTGTTCAGGGTCTGCACGTCGACACCGGGCGTCTCGACGTCGTCCAGCTGCAGAACGGCGCTGTGCACGCCCGCGGTACCGGCCTTGATCTTCACCGGGAACTGCACCGGCGTGTTCAGCGGCAGGTCGACGGTCTTGGCGGCCTTGAACGTGCCGTCGTTGCCCTTCCAGGAGACCTTCCAGGTCTCGAGGTGGTCGTGACCGGTGGTACGGGTCAGCGTGTAGGTGCGGGTGTACTCCTGGCCAGCGGTCACACCTTCGCGGTCGTGGATGCCGACACCGACGTTCGGGGTGGCGAGCCCTCCACTGAGGACAGTGCTGACCGGGACCGACGTGGTGACCTTGTTCGGCACACCGTGCTGGTCCAGCAACGTCCACGCGGCGTTGGTGTTGAACAGACCAGCGCCCTGCTCGTAGGCACTGAGGGTGTCCACCCACTTGGCACTGCGCTGGATCGCGTAGCGCAGTTCGGCGCTGGTCGGCTTCTGGCCGTCGTGCGTGGCCTTGTACGCGCTCACGAGCAGTGCGGCGGCACCGGTCGCCTGCGGGGCGGCCATCGAGGTGCCGTTGAACATCGCGTAGCCGGCGGGAAGGGCGTACGTGCCCGCCACCGGGCCGGGCTGCTGCCAGCGCGGCGTGGTCGAGATCGCCGAACCCGGCGCGACGATGTTCGGCTTGAAGCCGCCGTCCTCACGCGGGCCGCGCGACGAGAAGCCGTGCAGGTTCTGCTTCTGCGCGGTCGTCGAACCGTAGTTGGAGAGCCAGGTCGCGCTGGTGATGGACGAACCGACGCTCACCGCGTTCGTCGCGACCGACGGGTCGCCGACGGTGTTCGCGCCCGCACCCGAGTTGCCGGCCGAGATGAAGAGCTGGACGTTGTACTCGTCGATCGTGCGGTTGTAGAGCTCCGCACGGGCGTTGTTGCCGTCGTTGAGGGCCGGGAGGCCACCGATGGAGATGTTGACGACGTCAGCGCCGTTGCGCGCGGCGTAGAGGACACCGTCGATCAGGCCGGAGCTGGTGCAGGACGGCGTGGAGAGGCAGGCCTTGATGGCCATCAGCTTCGCACCGGGCGCGGCACCGGCCATCTTGCCGCCGAACATCTTGTGCGCCGCGGTGATGCCCGCGACGTGGGTGCCGTGCGCACCGCCGGAGATGCCGAGGCTGACGTACGGGGTGCCGCCGGCGTCGTAGATCGACTTGTCCGTCTGCACGACGAACGCCATGCGGTCGACGACGGGGGTCGCGGGGTTGTCGGCACCGAAGTAGCCGACGTCCTTCTTGACCTTGTAGTCGATCATCCGCGGGTTGTTGGTGAAGTCGCCGTCACCGTCGGTGTCGACGAAGACTTCCTTCGTCTGGATGTCCTGGATGACACCCCACGAGTCGGCGCGGTCGCCGTCGCGGTTGATGTCGCCGCCGGTCTCGCTGCCGGCACCGCCGAGGTCACCCGCGATCTCGCGGAAGAGACCGAACGAGTAGGGGCCACCGGTCGCCGGGGCGGTCCACTCCTTGCCACCCTCGACGAACTTGCCGGTGCGGCCGGTCTTGGTCATGGTGACCCAGCTGCCGTCGCCGGACGTCGGGTTGTTGGCCGTGAACCAGTCGACGATCTTGCGCTCACCGGTGCTGGTGGTCTGCAGCGCGGGGTGGTCGAGGTCGATGCCGGAGTCGATCACGGCGATCGTGGTGCCGCGGCCGTCCCACTGCGGGTGCGCGAGGGCGAACTGCGCCGCCTGCGTGTCCTGCGTCGGCATGTACGGGTTGGTGCGCGCCGTCTTGGCGTCCGGAGCCTTCTGCGGAGCCGGCTGCTCCATGCCCTGCGGACGCGGGTCGTCGAGGACGACGAGGCCGTCGACGTCCACCGTGCTGACCGACTTCAGCTTGGCAGCCTTCTCCGCGTTGTCGCGCGGGATGGTGACCTTGACGTAGTCGACGTCCTTCTCGGTCTTCTGGACCGTGGCGCCGAGCGCCTTCAGTTCGCTGACCGCGGCGTCGGTCTTGCCGTCCTCGGCGGCGACCAGCAGGTCGACGGTCGGCTTGCCCTGACGGGCGGCCTCGTCGACGAGCTCGCGGTCCTTCTTGTCCAGCTGCTTGTCGGCGGCCGGCGCGTCCTGCTGCGCTGTGTTCTGCGCGATGGCGGGAGTGGCGGCGAAGCCGAGCCCGGCAGTACCCAGCACCGCGGTCAACAAGACCGTTCCGGTGCGGCGTCTCCAGTTCTTCACGGCGCAAATGCCCTTCGTGGGGTAAAGAGTGCACGAAGCACATCTCTTCGCCTGCCGAGGGGCAATCGTCTTCCTGGAGCATTCTCCAGATCCACATTGGACTGTTCAGCGGATTGTCCAGGCACCGCATTAATGCTGCGCGTTTCACTTTAGGCGTGGAACGAGCGGTTGCCCTCCAGTCAAGAGCTGATAGAGGGGAATGTCAAGACCTGCGTCAACGGTGAACGTTGTTGACCTGTAACGGGATCATGTCAGCGGACGATGGACTGATCGCTATTTCCACGCATGAGGGAACGCAATCTCGACCGCAGGCGCTGGGCGATGCTCTGGCTGGTCGCGAGCGGTTTCGGCTGCGCTCCGCAGGCGGGGCAGTTAATGCGGTGCCCGGCCAGCGCACGCCGGAGTTCCTCGACCTGGCTCGCGGTTCGCTCGGGCACGGAGTCCTTTTTGACCGAGAGCAGGCTGAGCTCCGTCAGCGTTTCCTTGCCCGTGTGGAGGCGCACGGCGGGGGCGATGGTGTGGAAGAAGATCAGATTGCGCCGGCGTGCGGGCTCGATCGTTCTGACGTCGCACCACTCGATGACGGTTTGCCGGTCGAGGCTGTTCGACGTGATGCCTTCAGCGGTCAGTTTCGTGCCCATCCGGAAGCTGCGCCACGCGACCGTGCCGCCCATCAGGGACCACAGGCCGCCGAAGACGTAGCCGTACCACGGGCCGCCCGCCATCGCGATCGGTCCGCCGGCGGCGACGCCCGCGCCGAGCCCGAAGAGAACCCATCTCCACCTGGTGTGCATCTCCCCATCCTGTTTACCTGATTCGGGCGCTCGGCATTGTTCGGTGCGAAACCAGGATGGTGGCATTCCCTTGCGGGCGGAATACCTGGGCCTGCCTGCCGTGCCTGCGCATCAGGTGGTCACGGGGCTCATCCCGCATGAGCCGCCCAACTTCCAAACGCCTGCCGCGCTCGCGTTGTTGAGTGAGCCGGTCTGTGTGGTGACCGGACAGCGCGGGTTGGGCAAGACGCAGGTCGCTGCCGCGCATGCACGGCAGCGGCGCTTGAGCGGATTCAGCGAGACTGATCGCTGATCAGGCGCTACCTTGCGCCCATGGACCTCAAGCCGGTCGCCGACGAGCTCTACGGGCTGCCCCCGAAGGAGTTCACCGCGGCCCGCAACACCGCGGCCAAGCAGGCCGGTGACAAGGACCTCGCCAGGGCCATCGCCGACCTGCGCAAGCCGACCGTCGGCGCCTGGGCGGTGAACCGGCTGGTGAGAGACGCGCCGAAGGACCTGGAGGAGGCGCTGAGCCTCTCCACGGCGCAGCTGACCATGCGGGAGCTCGGCCGCAAGCGCAAGGAGCTCCTCGAATCCCTCGTCTACCGCACGCTGGAGCTGACCGGGCCGCTCGCGGACGACGCCGTCACGCAGGTGCGGAACACGCTGACCGCCGCGATGGCCGACCCGGAGTCCGCCGAGCAGGTGCGGGCGGGGCACCTCACGAAGGCGCTGGAGTACTCCGGGTTCGGGTTCGCCGTGCCGGTGCCGGAGCCCGTGCAGGAGGAGGGCGACGGCGAGGACGCGCTGGCCCGCAAGCGGCGTGAGCGGCAGGAGCGGAAGCGGGCGGAGGCGCAGCAGGCGCTGGACGAGGCCGAGCAGGCTCTCGGGGAGGCTCAGGCGGACCAGCTGGCGGCGCAGCGGGCGTTCGACAGGGCGGCGGAGCGGTTGGAGGACGCCAAGCGGGTCACGGCGGCCGCGGAGAAGGCGCGCAAGGCCGCGGAACGCAAGCTCAGCGATCTGAGCTAGAGCGGTCCAGCGGGCCCCACTCGTCGGAGTGCTGGGCGTGGACCAGGTCCTCGCACTCGCTCAACGCGGAGTCAGCCACCCAGGCCAGCGCTTCGAGGCAGCGGACCAGGGGCTCGTTGTCCGGGCCGCGGCCCACCTCGGCGCCGCGGAGCACCCACGCGCGGACGTCCGGGCCACGCAGGTCGCGCAGGTGGCGGTAGTCGAAGAGACGGCGGGCCACCCAGAGCTTGCGCGAGCGGTCTCCCCACCACGGCTCGACGCGCAGCGGGCTCGCGGAAAGTCCTGGCAGCTCCACGCCGGTCAGCGAGTCGCGCGACGTCGAGGCGGCGTCCGCGTCCGGGCCTTTCGACCAGCGCACGTAGACGTCGTCACCCAGAAGGCCGACCAGCTCGGCGAGATCTGTGATCGTGGGCAGCTCATCCGTCACACCTGGTGACATACCCCGGTTGAACCTGAAGGCAACCTGAAGGATTTGAGTCCTGTCACAGTGAAAGCCGACCGGAACACCACGCTCCGGTTGTACGTTCAACAATGTGGTTGGCCGCTGGCGCTGGAGCCCGCGCCAGGACGATCCGGCACCCCCAGGCTGGAAAAGTCCTTCCGCAGGCGTTGTGCGCTCGCGCAGCGGTCAACCCGCCGTCGACCGGCACACCGGAAACCCCCCTCACCGGTAGTGGCGGTCGGCGGCACCCTCAGCCAGGCAGGTTGTACTGGTCGTGACGGGCGTAGAACGCCTCCAGCTCCTCCGGGCTCAGCCCCTTGGCCTTCCCCACCTCCAGGAAGAAGTTCTCGCGGGCGATACCGGGCGAGAACAGGATCAGCATGCGAACCGGCGCGTCGCTGTCGTTGCGGAACGCGTGGGGCCGGTTCGGCGGGACGTAGAGGAAGTCGCCCTCGCCACCCTTGATCCATTCGTCGCCGTCGAACAGCGTGATCTCGCCTTCGAGCACGTAGAACGACTCGGAGAAGGTCTTGTGGAAGTGCGGCCGGGCGCCGGGCTGGCGTGCGTCCATCCGCCACTCGAACAGGCCGAACTCGCCGTTCGTCACCGATCCGGGTGCCACGAACCTGGTGGTGCTGGTGCTGAAACCCACCTCAGAAGCCGGTCGGAAGGTCATCGTCTCAACTCTCCCCAGAAAGTGAACTTGATTCAGGTCTCGTGCGTGACCAGCAGTGGATCTATGCTCGCCCGATGGCACATGACGCGGATGTCATCGTCGTCGGCGCGGGCCTCGCAGGTCTCGTCGCGACCGCAGAGCTCGCGGACGCGGGCCGCAAGGTCATTCTCCTGGACCAGGAGCCGGAGGCGTCCCTCGGCGGCCAGGCCTGGTGGTCGTTCGGCGGGTTGTTCATGGTGGACACCCCCGAGCAACGCAGGCTTCGGGTCAAGGACTCGCACGACCTGGCACTGCAGGACTGGATGGGCTCGGCGGCGTTCGACCGGGAGAGCGACCACTGGCCCCGGCTGTGGGCGCAGGCCTACGTGGACTTCGCCGCCGGGGAGAAACGCTCCTGGCTCCACAACATGGGGGTGCGCTGGTTCCCGTTCGTGCAGTGGGCCGAGCGCGGCGGCTATCTCGCCGACGGGCACGGCAACTCGGTGCCGCGGTTCCACGTCACCTGGGGCACCGGGCCCGGCGTGGTCGCGCCGTTCGAGCGCCGCGTGCGCGAGGGCGTGGCGAAGGGCCTCGTCACGCTGAAGTTCCGGCACCGGGTCACCGGCCTCAACGTCACCAACGGCGTGTGCGACGGCGTTTCCGGTGAGGTCCTGGAGCCGTCGTCGGTCGCTCGCGCCGAACCGAGCTCCCGCACGGTCACGGGAGACTTCTCCCTCAGCGCCCAGGCCGTGATCGTCACGTCCGGCGGCATCGGCGGCAACCACGACCTGGTTCGCCGGAACTGGCCCGAGCGCATGGGCAAGCCGCCCAAGTTCATGCTGGCCGGCGTGCCGGACTTCGTGGACGGGCACATGATGGAGGTGGCGCAGAAGGCGGGCGCCTCGATCATCAACGCCGACCGCATGTGGCACTACCCCGAGGGCATCGCGAACTACGCGCCGGTGTGGTCGCGGCACGGCATCCGCATCCTGCCGGGCCCGTCGCCGCTGTGGCTCGACGCGGACGGCAACCGCCTGCCGATCCCGCTCTTCCCCGGCTTCGACGCGCTGGGAGCGTTGCAGCACATCACCGTGCGCGGCGACGAGCACTCGTGGTTCGTGCTGAACAAGAGGATCATCGGCAAGGAGTTCGCGCTGTCGGGCTCCGAGCAGAACCCGGATCTGACGGGCAAGGACACCCGCGCGGTGCTGAAGCGCGCGTTGCCGGGTGCGGTCGCGCCGGTGGAGGCGTTCGCCCAGAGGTCCAAGGAGTTCATCCAGGCGGGGACGGTCGCGGACCTGGCACGCGGCATGAACGCGCTGACCGGCGACGACCGCATCGACGCCGCCGCGCTGGAAAAGACGATCATCGAACGCGACCGCCAGGTGACCGCGGGCCTCAGCAAGGACATGCAGGTCAACGCGATCCGGTCGGCCCGCCACTTCCTGACCGACAAGCTGATCCGCGTCGTCGAGCCGCACCGGTTGCTCGATCCCAAGGCCGGGCCGCTGATCGCCGTCCGGTTGTCGGTGATCACGCGGAAGACGTTGGGAGGCCTGCACACCGATCTGTCGTCGCGGGTGCTCGACACGTCCGGCGAGGTGTTGCCGGGGCTTTACGCCGCCGGTGAGGCCGCCGGGTTCGGTGGTGGCGGCGTGCACGGATACCGCGCACTGGAAGGAACTTTCCTCGGCGGCTGCCTGTTCTCCGGCCGGGTGGCCGGGCGTTCGGCGGCCGACGCCGTTTCTTAAGTTGCGCTTGTCGAACTGAGACGGAGCATTCGCCGTTCCTTGCCGCGTATCGAAGTTCTCTGCGGAAGGAACGGCGAATGCTGCTACGAGGTGGAATCACGGCCGCCCTGCTCGTGCTGATGACGGGTACGGCGGTCGCGGACCCGTCGGCCCAGGTGGTGGGCGGCACCCGAGCGTCCATTGAGGACAACCCGTTCGCGGTGTACCTGGCACCGGCCACCGACACGCGCGATCCCCGGTGCACCGGCGTTGTGGTCGCACCGAACAAGATCCTCACAGCTGCGCACTGCGTGGACGAGGGCGTGACCGGGCCGAAGCCGATCCCGTTGCACAAGCGGGTGGTCGTGGCGGAAGCTCACGAAGATCGTCATCAACCCGAAGTACGACGGCATCTCCTTCGACTCGGCGGTGCTGACGCTCGACCGCGCGCTGAAGCAGAAGCCGATCAGGATGGCCGGCGCGGCCGACCGTCACCTGTACGCACCGGGCAGGTCCGCCACCGTGCTGGGATGGGGCGCGGTCAAGGAGGGCGGCAGCACCAACGGTTACCTGATGAAGGCCTCCATCCCGATCCTCGAAGACGAGACGTGCCGCGTCTTCTGGGGCAAGGACGACGAGGGCAACGACTTCTACGAGAACCGGTCGATGATGTGCGCCGGGGTGATGAAGGGCGGCATCGACGCGTGCAACGGCGACTCCGGTGGCCCGTTCGTGGCGGGTGGCAAGCTGATCGGCCTCGTGTCGAAGGGTGACGGCTGCGCGCGGCCGAACCACCCGGCGATCTACGCGCGGGTCGACGCCATCAACTCGTGGGTCGCGAAGGAGATCGCGCGCTGACCGCTCGCGTCCGGTAAGGCCGTTCGTTGGTTCGAACGAGTGAATTCATGGCCAATCCCATGATTCACGACCGGCAGTCCGGGTTCGGTTGGACAGGCAAGTCTTGATCAGTAAGCTTGTCTGCTGGACCCACACCCGGTGGTGGTACCGCGCGGAGCTGTCACCCGTTCGACCGAACCCGGCGGAAGTGGGTCACGCAGGCGTATCGATTGGCGTCCGACGATCGATCAGCAGATCACCCCGGTCCCCACGAATGGCCACCTGAGCTGAATGAACATGGTCGACAGCCACGAGCACGCCGTTCACTGGGCGGCGGCGATCTCCAGCACCCTTCTCGCGAACTTCACTCGCGCGAAGCTCGAGGCACTGCTCGGCGGGTACGTCGAGCAGCTGCTCATCGGTGGTGCCGACGATGCTCGGCAGATCGGCCGCTCCATGGTCGAGAACGACTTCGTCTCCTCCTCGACGCTGGAGCAGACGCTCACCCATCTCGGTGAGCACACGCAGGTCTCGCCGGCTCAGCTCGCCGCGCTCGCCGCCGGGTACGCCGAGGCGATGCGCGACCGCACGCTCGATCAGCAGGAGATCAGCCGCACGGCCGCGATCAACGCGATGCGCCGGGCCGAGAGCGCGGTGCGGGCCAGCGAGGCCAAGTTCCGGGCGATCTTCCAGAGTTCGGCGTTCCCGATCGTGGTGGTCGACCTCGAAGGTCAGATCATCGACGTCAACGAGGCGTTGCTGACCATGCTCGACTACAAGCGTGAGGACATGCGGAAGGTCACCGGCCGCGATCTCGCGCATCCCGACGACCGCGAGGCGTTGCGGAAGGCCGGGCAACGGCTGATCGACTCCGATCTCGACCACCTGAGGGTCGAGGCGCGGATGATCCGCAGCGACGGCGAGACGATCCAGACGCACATGGCGATCTCCCTGGTGCGGGAGAACGCGGACTCGCCGCCGTACTTCGTCACGATGATCGAGGACATGAACGAGATGCGCGCGCTGCAGTCGCAACTCGTTCGCCAGAGCCTCAACGACATGCAGACGGGGCTGCCGAACCGGACGCAGTTCCTCGGCTGGATCGAGGGCGCGGTCGGTTCCAAGGGGCCGGAGACGCTCGCGCTGGTGCAGGTCGACATCGACGGGTTCCGCGGCGTGAACGACGCGTTCGGGCACGAGGCGGGCAACCGGGTGCTCATGCACGTCGCGACACGGCTGCGGACGGTGTTCACGGAAAGCGTCGGCAAGGTCGCGCGCATCGGTGAGGACGAGTTCGGCGTGCTGATCAAGGACCCGCGCGACGTGCGGGGCGTGATCGCACTGGTCGAGGAGTTCACCAGGCAGCTCGAGGAGCCGATCTGGATAGGTGCGAACGGCGTCGGCGTGACGACGAGCGTGGGCATCGTGGCGCGGGCGGCACGTGGCGGCGACGCGGTGGATCTGTTGCGGGCGGCGGACGTCACGGTCGGGTGGGCCAAGCGCGACGGCAAGGCGCAGTGGGCGTTGTACGACAAGGAACGGGACCTGCGCGACAAGGAGCGGTACGCGCTGGCCGCGTCGATCCCCGGCGCGCTGGAGGAGGGCCAGTTCCGGGTCGACTACGCGCCGGTCCACTCGCTGGCGGACGGCTCGGTGCTGGCACTCGAGGCGAAGATCGTCTGGAACCACCCGGAACGCGGTGTGCTGTGCCCGGACACGTTCATGGACCAGTCCTCGGACAACGGCATGATCGTCCGCCTGATGTACTGGGCGCTCGCGGAGGCGTGCGCGCAGGCGAGTGAGTGGTGCGCCGAGCTGGGTTCGCGGACGCCGGCTCTCTCGATCGACCTGCCGCCACGGCTGTGCCGGGAACCCGAGCTCGTCGCCGAGGTCGCGCGCGTGCTGGACCGCACGGGGCTGCCCCCGTCCTCGCTGCGCTTCGAGCTGCACGAGCACCTGCCCGCGTTGCTGACCGACGAGCAGCTGGAAGAGCTGACGATCCTGGCCGAGCGCGGCATCGGGCTCGTGCTGGACCAGATGAACGGCGGCAACGTCGGTGTCGACCGGCTGCGCCTGCTGCCGCTGACCGGCGTGAAGTTCACCGGCGCGGTCGTGCACGGCTTGGACGAGGGCGCGAACCGGGTGGACGAGACCGCGTCCGTGGCGCTGCTGAAGTGGGCGTCGATCCTGCGGCTGCCGCTCTACGCCGAGGACGTGCGCACCGCCGCCGAGGCCGCGCGACTGGCTTCGCTGGGTGTCACGGGCGGCCAGGGGGCGCACTTCGGGCCACCGCTGACGGCCGCGGACGTCTCCGCGCTTCTTCTCAGCTAGTTCTTATCAGGGATTCTTTGGCTTTTCCCACAGGTTGCTCACATGATGGCGGTCCATCGTGGAGCCATGACCGAGCAGAGCTTCCCCGCGATGAGCGGGTCACTGGTGGAACCGCAGCCAGCCGTTGCGCCGGCGCCGAAGTTCTGGCGCCGCACGGCCCCGATGCTCACCGCGGCGGCACTCGTCGCCGGGTTGTTCGGAGGTGTGACCGGCGCGGTCATCGCCTCGCCGGACGCCACGCCTTCTGCCGCCAGTTCCGTGTCGGCGCAGACGGTCGTGAACCAGTCCACTGTGGACTGGACGTCCGTCGCCTCGAAGGTGCTGCCGTCGGTGGTTCAGGTGAACTTCGCCAACGGCGTCGGCTCCGGCGTGATCCTGTCTCAGGACGGCCAGATCCTCACCAACAACCACGTCGTGGCGTCCTCCGGCGGCCAGCTCACCGTGAAGCTGAACGACGGCCGCGAGGTGCCGGCCACCGTCGTCTCCACCGACCCGTCGTCGGACCTCGCCGTGATCAAGGCGTCGGGCGTCTCCGGGCTCACCCCGATCAAGTGGGCGGACTCGGACTCCGTGAAGGTCGGTGACGCGGTGATGGCGATCGGCTCGCCGTCGGGCCTGCAGGGCACCGTGACCACCGGCATCGTCTCGGCGCTGGACCGCAAGGTGACCGTGCCCGGCGAGGGGCGACGCGCCTCTTCCGTTTCGTACCAGGCGATCCAGACCGACGCGTCGATCAACCCAGGCAACTCCGGTGGTGCGCTGGTGAACGCGGCCGGTGAGCTGATCGGGATCAACTCGGCGATCTACTCGCCGGCGTCGAGCAGCGGTGAGGCCGGGAGTGTCGGAATCGGGTTCGCGATCCCGTCCAACACGGCCAAGCAGATCGTCGGCAGCCTCGGCTGAGGCTTGTGCGGACCGGCCCACCAGGTCTAGACCGGGGTGATGCCCAGTCGACGACAGTTCATGACCGCGGCGGCGATGAGCCCCGCGGTCGCGGCCGTTACCCCGACCAGTGCACCTGCAGCGGCGGCACCCGAGTGGCCGACCGGCCCCGGCCGCCGCACCACCCCGCAGCGACCCGACCGCGAGCTGCGGCGCGTCCTGACCGAGATCGACCGGCGGCGGATCGAGGCGTCGGTGCGCAAGCTGGTGTCGTTCGGCACCCGCCACACCCTGTCCAGCCAGACCGATCCGGTGCGCGGTATCGGGGCCGCGCGGGACTGGATCTTCCAGGAGCTGCGCTCCTGCCCCGGCGAGCTGGCCGTGGAGCTGCAGTCGTTCGTACAACCGCCGTCACCGCGAATTCCGGTGGCCACGACCATCACCAACGTCCTGGCGACGCTGAGAGGCTCGAAGGACCCGTCGAGGATCTACGTGGTGTCCGGGCACTACGACTCGCGTGCGTCCGACCCGCTGGACGCCGTGAAAGACGCTCCAGGAGCCGACGACGACGCGTCCGGCGTGGCGGCGGTCATGGAGATCGCGCGGGTCCTCGCGACGCGGGACGTGGACGCGACGATCATCTTCGCCGCGGTCGCCGGTGAGGAGCAGGGGTTGTACGGCGCGGCGCACCTGGCGTCGAAGCTGACCGGGGTGCAGGGGATGTTCACCAACGACATCGTCGGTGCCGCTCCCGCCGGCGCGAGAGACGTCGTGCGGTTGTTCGCGGAAGGCGTACCCACCTCGGAAACCCCTGAACAGGCGGCGATCCGGCGGTCGGTCGGCGGGGAGAACGACTCGCCGAGCAGACAGCTCGCGCGGTTCGTCACGGACCTCGCGGGCACCGGGATGAAGGTCGAGGTGATCCACCGGCGCGACCGGTACCTGCGGGGCGGTGACCACATCCCGTTCCTGGAGCGGGGATTCCCCGCCGCGCGGTTCACCGAGCCGCACGAGGACTACGCGCACCAGCACCAGGACGTCCGGGTGGAGAACGGGGTGCAGTACGGCGACCTGCCCGAGTTCTGCGACTTCGGGTACATGACGCGGGTGGCTCGGGTGAACGCCGCCGTCCTGTGGTCGCTAGCCACCGCGCCGGGAACACCGCGGAACGTGCGCATCAGGACCAATCGGCTCACGAACGAGACGGACCTGGTCTGGGACGTCGATCCGGCGGCAGCCGGGTACGAGGTGATGTGGAGGCCCACCGACGCGGCGGACTGGACGCACCGGATTCCGCTCGGGCCGGTCGGCGCCCGCACCGTCGACCTGTCCAAGGACAACGTGTTCTTCGGGGTGCGGGCGATCGCGGCGAACGGGCGGCGCAGCCCGGTGGCGTTCCCCGTGCCGGCACCGTAGGGCTACGCCGTGTTCTGCATGTCTCGTCCGCGATAGTCGAACGGACGTACAGGACACGGCCTAGGCGGGCGGCGCATCCGCCGCCCGCTACTCGTCAGGACAGCCAGGTCGGCCTCAACGGCATGTGCGACCTCGTGCCGTCCAGCCGCACCCCGAGCACCTGGTGCAGCTGGATGTTGTTGCGGTCGAACCCGAGCCGCGACGCCGCCAGGTACAACCGCCACACCCGTGCCCGAGCCTCCCCGACCTCCTCGACGGCCTCCTCCCAGTGCGACTCCAGGTTGCGCCCCCAGGCCGCCAGGGTCAGCGAGTAGTGCTCACGCAGGTTCTCCTCGTGCCGCACCTCGAACCCGGTGTCGTGCATCTGCGACACGATGTACCCCGGCCCGACCAGCTCACCGTCCGGGAACACGTACCGGTTGATGAACGGCCCGGACAGCGAGCGCTCCTTGTTGTTCGGTCGGGTGATGCAGTGGTTCAGCAACCGTCCGCCCGGCTTCAGCTTCCGGTACAGGGACGCGAAGTAGCCGGGCAGCTTGGCCTTGCCGATGTGCTCGGTGAGGCCGATCGACGACACCGCGTCGAAGCCCGTCTCCCGCACGTCGCGGTAGTCGAGGTGGCGCACCTCGGCCAGGTCCGACAGTCCTGCCTCGACGATGGCTTTCTGCGCCCATTCGGCCTGGTTGCGGGACAACGTGACGCCGATGGCGCGCACGCCGTACTCGCGGGCCGCGTGCATGACCATGCCGCCCCAGCCGCAGCCCACGTCCAGCAGTCTCATGCCGGGCTTCAGGCCGAGCTTGCGCGCCACCAGGTCGTGCTTCTCGAACTGGGCCTCCTCCAAAGTGGACTCAGGTGACGGGTACACCGCGCAGGTGTAGGCCATCGACGGGCCGATGATCCACTCGTAGAACTGGTTCGACACGTCGTAGTGGTGGGCGATGGCGGCCTGGTCACGGGCCTTGGAGTGACGCAGGCCGCGCAGGCGGGTCTCCTGTGGAGGCGGAGACACCTTGTGCGACAAGCGGATCCTTCCCAGGAAGCGGAGCAGTTCCACGCGTTGCAGCCACGGGAGCTCCCGCAGGGAGAACTCGGAGAGCCTGGAGAGACCGGCGTGCACGTCGCCGAGGATCTCCAGATGACCGGTCACG
Organism: Lentzea roselyniae; assembly: GCF_039537795.1. Classification (NCBI taxonomy): domain Bacteria; kingdom Bacillati; phylum Actinomycetota; class Actinomycetes; order Pseudonocardiales; family Pseudonocardiaceae; genus Lentzea; species Lentzea roselyniae. The sequence goes on along the minus strand of NZ_BAABBE010000005.1, from coordinate 310,743 downwards.
TAGGCACGGGCAAGGCCGAGCTCACCTGGTGCCGAGGCCAGGTAGGACAGGGCTTCCGGGGTCTTGATGTCGATGGACACCGGCGCGGCCGAAGGGCCGGCGGTACTGCCGTCGTAGGCCTGGAAGCGAACGTCGCTGCCACCCGTGATGCTCTGGAAAATGGAGGCCAACCGCATTCATCGTCCCCTGACACACTTGGCGTACAGATCAGGCAGTCGGTTCGTCTGGTCGTACCGGGACTTCACGGCCCGGTACTGCGAACCGTTGTAGTGCCGCCAGAACTCGTCCTCGCTGTAGTAGGAGTCCGAGTACAGCGACTTGTGGCCGCCCAGCCGCGCCACCTCGCGCTCGATCAGCCGGTTGCGGTCACCCATCCGTTCTCCCGGCCGCACCGGGACCTCCGACCAGAACCCGACGTTGACGTACAGCACGTCCGGGTTCATCGGGTACAGCGGCCAGCCCGTGTTGTCGCGCAGCCGAACCGGGCACAGCCACACCGGCGAGATGCCGATCTCGCGGTCGAAGAAGTCGAGGAAGTCCGGCAGCGCGCCGACCGGGATCTCCACGTCCTGGATCACCGGTTCGACGTCGACCCGCGGTCGCAGCTGCCGGTGCTTGGCCACCAGCTTGCGGTACACGTCCGAGCGCAGGTAGCGCTTCGGCCACAGGCGGCGCACCACCGGGTTCTGCGCTCCGAACGCGCGGGAGCACCAGAACCAGTCGGTGTCCCAGCGCCACAGGTAGTCGTGGATCGTGAGGTGGTCCGTGCGGCGCTTTTGGATGGACCGGTAGTAGATCTGGTTGCCGGTGTAGTCGGACGTGTACGGCGCGATGTCGACGTAGTGACCCAACGTCAGGTACATCTCGCCGCGGGAGAACACCGTGCCGTCGACGAAGTCCGCCGAACCGTCCGAACACACCTCCTCGATGACGGCGGCGCATTCGGCGAAGGAGCCGAAGGGCACGTGCCGCAGCCGGACGTACTGGCGCACCGGCTCCAGCTCGATCTCCAGCCGCAGCGCGTAGCCCAGGGTCCCGTAGGAGTTGGGGAACGCGCGGAACAGGTCGTCGTCCGGTTTGGAGACCACGACCTCGCCGTCGCCGGTGAGGATCTCCAGCTCGCGCACGGACTCGTGCGGCAGTCCGTTGCGGAAGGACGTGGACTCGATGCCCAGACCGGCGACGGCGCCGCCGATCGTGATGGTTTTGAGCTGCGGCACGACCAGTGGCATCAAGCCGTGGCGCAGTGTCGCGGCGACGAGATTCTCGTAGGTGGTCATGCCCTGCACCTGCGCGGTGCGTCCGACCGGGTCCACCGCCAGCACCCGGTCGAACCTGCCGACGTCCAGCCCGCCCGACTGATCGGCGCGGAACCTGAACAGGTTCGACGTCTTCTTCGCGAGCCGCACTGGCGCACCTTCGCGCATCGCGGCGTACTGCGCGGTCAACGCAGCAACGGCCGTGCTGTGCCCATGGTCACTCACCAGAACGACGTTATTCCTCGTCAGCGCCGTTGGCACGCCCAAAAGCCCGAATGGGCCAGCGATCTTTCGTCGCACCCTGCCCAAAGTTACTACCGAGTAGTAGCGTGCGAGGCATGGCTACGCACGAGGTGACCAACCAGGTCCCGCCGCTGAGCGGTCACGACGTGGCGGACGATCCCGCGCTGCTCAGCTGGGTCGACAACGCCGACCTGCACGAACTCGGCAGGCTCGCGGGCAGCGACGAGTGGCAGGAGCGCGGGAGGCTCGCGAACACCTACCCACCCGTCCTGCGCACGCACGACCGGTACGGCCACCGGATCGACGAGGTCGAGTTCCACCCTGCGTGGCACGACCTGATGAACGTCGCGGTTACACACGGGTTGCACGCATATGTCGACGGTGGTCACCTCGAGCGCGCGGCCCGGTTCTACGTGTGGTCGCAGGTCGAGGCGGGCCACGGCTGCCCGATTTCGATGACTTACGCGGCCGTGCCCGCTTTGCGCGTGGCGCCGGAACTGGCGGAGGTCTACGAACCGCTGCTGACGGCCCGCGACTACGACTTCGGCCTCAAGGCACCCCTCACGAAACGGGGCCTGATCGCCGGCATGTCGATGACCGAGAAGCAGGGCGGATCGGACGTCCGCGCGAACACCACGGTCGCCAAGCCGGTCGGCGACGGCTATGTCCTCACCGGCCACAAGTGGTTCACCTCGGCGCCGATGTCCGATGTGTTCCTGACGCTGGCGCAGGCCCCCGGCGGGCTCACGTGCTTCCTGGTGCCGCGGGTGCTGCCGGACGGCGCGCGCAACCGGTTCTTCCTGCAGCGGCTGAAGGACAAGCTGGGTAACAGGTCCAACGCCTCCGCCGAGATCGAGTACGACGAGGCCTTCGCACTCCGCGTCGGCGACGAGGGCCGCGGTGTCCGGACGATCATCGAGATGGTCAACATGACGCGCCTCGACTGCGTGCTCGGGTCGGCGGCGGGCATGCGCGCCGGGCTCCGGCAGGCGGCCCACCACGCCGCGCACCGCAAGGCGTTCGGGAAGTACCTCGTCGACCAGCCGGCGATGCGCAACGTGCTGGCGGACCTCGCGATCGAGTCCGAGGCCGCGACCACGGCCGCGATGTGGCTGGCGCAGCACCGGCCGAGGCTCGGGCTCGCCGTCACCAAGTACTGGGTGTGCAAGCGGGGCCCGGTGCACGCGGCCGAGGCGTTGGAGTGCCTGGGCGGCAACGGTTACATCGAGGACAGCGGCATGCCGCGGCTGTTCCGCGAGTCGCCGCTGATGTCGATCTGGGAGGGTTCCGGCAACGTCGCCGCGTTGGACGTCCTGCGCGCGATGAAGAAGAAACCCGAGTCGGTGCAGGAGTTCCTGGCCGTCGTCACGGGCGTCGACGCGCGGATCGACAAGGCGCTCAACGAACTCGGCACGACGTTGTCCGATGTGGACGAGTCCCAGGCACGCCGGGTCGTCGAGAAGATGGCGCTGATCCTGCAGGGTGCCCTGCTGGTCAAGCACGGGCATCCCGCGGTCGCGGACGCGTTCCTGGGCTCACGGCTCGGCGGGGACTGGGGAGTCGCGTTCGGCACGCTGCCCGGGTCCACCGCCTTCGCCGCGATCATCGACCGGGCGGTTCCCAAGATCTAACCGATCTGGTGATCACGGATTGACCGGGAACGACTCCGCACATCTCTAGGATCGCTGGGCCGAATGGCGCAACGATCCCCCTGAGCAGGAGTCCCCTTCCCATGCGCAAGATCCTGGCCGTGCTCGCCGCGGCCGCACTGGCGTTCGTCTCCGCGACCCCGGCCTCGGCTGCCGTGGTGCTGACCGCCACGGCGTCCGCACCGAGTGATGCCGGTGCCCTCACCGTGAGCTTCCGGATCGGTGGCTTCCCGAACGTCGGCGCCTCCGTGACGGTGCAGACCGCGGCCAAGATGACCGCCGTGTACGCGTGCCAGAACCACGGCGGCAACTTCCCGTCCGACCCCAAGAAGACACAGGTCGTGAGCGCGCTGTCCGCCACGGGCAAGTTCAAGGTCAGCCTGCTCGGCGAGGTCAGCGGCCAGCTGACGATCACCCCGCCGGCGCCGACCCTGAAGTGCCCCAAGGGTCAGCACGTCGTGCTGGTGAGCATGTCCTACGGCGAGGTCACGGTCGTGTCCGGCTCGACCACGCACAACGTCGCGGGCACCTTCTCCCGCGTCTACCTGAACATCTGACCGGGTGGGGGCCGCTCCGGCGGCCCCCGCTCCGGCTACAGGCCGAGCTCGCGGGCGATCAGCATCTTCTGCACCTCGGAGGTGCCCTCGCCGATCTCCAGGATCTTGGCGTCGCGGTAGAAGCGGCCGACCGGGTACTCGTTCATGAAGCCGTAGCCGCCGAAGATCTGCGTCGCGTCACGGGCGTTGTCCATCGCCGCTTCGGACGACACCAGCTTGGCGATCGCGGCCTGCTTCTTGAACGGCTCACCGCGCAGCATCCGGGACGCAGCCTCGTAGTAGGCCAGCCGCGCGGTGTGCACGCGGGCCTCCATCTCGGCGATCTTGAACTGGATCGCCTGGTACGTGCCGATCTTCGCGCCGAACGTCTCGCGCTCGTGGGCGTAGCGGATCGACTCGTCGACACAGCCCTGGGCGAGGCCGACGGACAGCGCGGCGATGGCGACGCGGCCCTCGTCCAGCGTCCGCAGGAACTGGGCGAAACCGCGGCCGCGCGTGCCGAGCAGGTTAGCGGCGGGCACCCGGCAGTCCTGGAAGGACAGTTCACGGGTGTCCGAGGCGCACCAGCCGACCTTGGAGTACTTCTTCGACACCGTGAAGCCCGGGGTGCCGGACGGGACGATGATCGAGGAGATCTCCTTGCGGCCGTCCGGCAGTGTGCCGGTGACCGCGGCGACCGTCACCAGGCCGGTGATGTCCGTGCCGGAGTTCGTGATGAACGCCTTGGTGCCGTTGATGACCCACTCGTCGCCCTCGAGGCGGGCCGTCGTGGCCAGCGCACCCGCGTCCGAACCGCTGCCCGGTTCGGTCAGGCCGAACGCGCCCAGCTTCTGCCCGGAGGTGAGCGACGGCAGCCACTCGGCCTTCTGCTCGTCGGTGCCGAAGCGGTAGATCGGCATCGCGCCCAGCGAGGTCGCCGCCTCCACCGTGATCGCGACGGACGAGTCGACGCGCGCGAGCTCCTCCAGCGTCACGCACAGCGCGAAGTAGTCGCCACCCATGCCGCCGTGCTCTTCGGGGAACGGCAGGCCGAGCAGGCCCATCGCGCCCATCTTCGCCACGATCGGGTAAGGGAACTCGCACCGCTCGTAGTAGTCGCCGATGACCGGGGCCACCTCGTCGCGAGCGAACTCCTCGACGGTCTTGCGCAGGTCCTCGTACTCGCTCGGGAGCCTGAAGTCCAACATCGGTGTCACTCCTCGTGAGAGACGACGAGAGCCAGCACCTGGTCGAGTGCGACCTGCTGGCCTGCTTGCACGTTCACTTCCGCGAGCACGCCGTCGACCGGTGCGGTGACGGTGTGCTCCATCTTCATGGCCTCGACCACGAACAACGCTTGACCGGCGGTCACCTCGTCGCCCTGCGACGCCCGCACCACCAGCACGGTGCCGGGCATCGGCGACTTCACCGGACCACCGGAGGCCGCCGCGCCACCGGAGGCGCCGACCAGGAACTCGGCCTCGGTCAACGCCCAGGAGGCGCCGTCGTGACCGAGCCACAGCACGTCTCCGTCGCGCGCGATCGCGTACCGGCGCGATCCGACGAGCAGGTCGGCGCCTTCCCGGCGAGCCCGCGCACGGACGGGTTCTCCCGCTCCCACAACGACTTCGTCCCCGCGAACCCGCACGTCGACGTCGTTGATCCGCCACGTCGTCCACGCGTGCTCGCCGACGCGCCACCCGGACAGCTGGTCCCACGGGTCGCCGCCACGTGGTTCCATCGACCGTTCCAGACCGGCCGCCACGTACACGTCGTCCGGAATCTCGGCCGTGGTCAACGAGTCCAGTTTCCGCTCGACCAGGCCGGTGTCCAGCGCGCCGGAACGAACGTCCGGATCGCGCAGGAGTGCCCGCAGGAACGGGATGTTCGTCGTGACGCCGAGCAGCACCATCTGTCCCAGCGCGTGATCCAGGCGCCGCAACGCTTCCTCGCGGGTGCGGCCGTGCGCGATCACCTTGGCGAGCATCGGGTCGTAGTCCGAACCGACGACAAGTCCCTCGTACAGACCGGAGTCCACGCGGACGTCGGTCGGCTCGCGCAACGCCAGCACCCGGCCACCGGTCGGCAGGAAGCCGCGCGCCGGGTCCTCCGCGTAGACCCGTGCCTCGACCGAGTGCCCGGTCAGCTCCACGGAGAGGTCCAGCACCTCGCCCGCGGCGACGCGGAGCTGCCACTCGACGAGGTCGACGCCGGTGACCATCTCGGTCACGGGGTGCTCGACCTGCAGCCGGGTGTTCATCTCCATGAAGAAGTAGTCGCCGGACGCCCCGTCCACGATGAACTCGACGGTGCCCGCGCCGACGTACCCGACCGAGCGGGCCGCGTCGACCGCCGCGGACCCCATCGCCTCGCGCACCTCGGGCGTGAGGAACGGCGACGGCGCCTCTTCGATGATCTTCTGGTGCCGCCGCTGCAGGCTGCACTCGCGCTCACCGAGGTGGATCACGTTGCCGTGGGAGTCGGCGAGCACCTGGATCTCGATGTGGCGCGGGTTCGTGATGAACCGTTCGATCAGCAGCGTGTCGTCACCGAACGACCCGCGCGCCTCACGCCGCGCCGACTCGATCGCCTCGCGCAGCGCCGGTTCCTCGTGCACCAGCCGCATCCCCTTGCCGCCACCACCGGCGGAAGGCTTGAGCAGCACGGGAAAACCGATCTCCAGAGCCGCGTCGACGATCTCGTCGTCGGACATCCCCTCGCGAGTGCGGCCCGGCACCACGGGAACTCCCGCCGCCGACACCGTCAGCTTCGCGCGGATCTTGTCGCCCATCGCGTCGATGGCCGCCGCGGGCGGACCGACGAACACCACGCCAGCAGCGTCACAAGCCGCAGCGAACGCCGTGTTCTCGGCGAGGAAGCCGTAACCGGGGTGGATCGCCTGCGCCCCGGTGGAAACGGCGGCAGCGACGATCTTCTCGATGGACAGGTAGCTCTCGCGAGCCGCCGCGGGCCCGATCCGCACGGCCTCGTCGGCCAGCCGGACGTGCAACGCATCGGCGTCCGCGTCGGAGTACACGGCGACGGAACGGATCCCGAGCGACCGCAACGCGCGGATCACCCGAACCGCGATCTCCCCGCGGTTCGCCACCAGAACGCTGTCGAACATGATCACATCCGGAAGACGCCGTAGGAAACATCGTCGATGGGGGCGTTCGCCGCGGCGGACAACGCCAGCCCGAGCACCATGCGGGTGTCGCGCGGGTCGATCACGCCGTCGTCCCACAGCCGCGCGGTCGAGTAGTACGGGTTGCCCTGGTCCTCGTACTGCTGGCGGATCGGCGCCTTGAACGCCTCCTCGTCCTCCGCCGACCACTCGTCGCCGAGCTGGTCGCGGCGGACCGTCGCCAGCACCGATGCCGCCTGCTCGCCGCCCATCACGGAAATGCGCGCGTTCGGCCACATCCACAGGAACCGCGGCGAGTACGCCCGGCCGCACATCGAGTAGTTGCCGGCACCGAACGAGCCACCGATGATCACGGTGAACTTGGGGACGCGCGCACAGGCCACCGCGGTGACCATCTTGGCGCCGTGCTTGGCGATGCCGCCCGCCTCGTACTCGCGGCCGACCATGAACCCGGTGATGTTCTGCAGGAACACCAGCGGCACGGAACGCTTGTCGCACAGCTGGATGAAATGCGCACCCTTCACCGCGGACTCGCCGAACAGGATGCCGTTGTTGGCGATGATCCCGACCGGGTGCCCGTGGATGCGGGCGAAGCCGGTGACCAGCGTCTGCCCGTACTCCTTCTTGAACTCCTGGAACTTCGAGCCGTCCACGATCCGCGCGATCACCTCACGCACGTCGTAGGGCGTCCGGGAGTCCGTCGGCACGACGCCGTACAGGTCGGAGTCGACGACCGGTGCCTCGACCGGCGCGACGTCCCACGGGCGCCGCACGCGCGGCCCGAGCGTCGAGACGATCGAGCGGACCATCCGCAGCGCGTGCGCGTCGTTCTCCGCGAGGTGGTCGGTGACGCCGGAGGTGCGCGAGTGCAGGTCACCGCCACCCAGGTCTTCAGCTGAGACGACCTCACCGGTCGCGGCCTTCACCAGCGGCGGGCCGCCGAGGAAGATCGTGCCCTGGTTCCGGACGATGATCGCCTCGTCGCTCATCGCCGGCACGTACGCGCCACCCGCGGTGCACGACCCGAGCACGGCGGCGATCTGCGGGATCCCGCGCGCCGACATCGTGGCCTGGTTGTAGAAGATCCGGCCGAAGTGCTCACGGTCCGGGAACACGTCGTCCTGCTTGGGCAGGAACGCGCCGCCGGAGTCGACCAGGTAGATGCACGGCAGGTTGTTCTGCAGCGCGACTTCCTGCGCGCGCAGGTGCTTCTTGACCGTGATCGGGTAGTAGGTGCCGCCCTTGACCGTGGCGTCGTTCGCGACGATCACGCACTCACGGCCGGAGACCCGCCCGACGCCGGTGATGATGCCCGCGGCCGGTGCCTCGTCGCCGTACATGCCGTTCGCGGCCAGCGGCGACAGCTCCAGGAACGGAGAGCCGGGGTCGACCAGCGTGTCCACCCGCTCGCGCGGCAGCAGCTTGCCGCGGTCGACGTGACGCTGACGTGCCTTCTCAGGACCGCCGAGAGCGGCGGTGGCGAGCTTGCCGCGCAGCTCGTCGACGAGCGCGGTGTGCTCCTTGGCGTAGCGGTCCGACGGCTCGGCGGCGCTGCGCAGGACAGGTGCGTCCATGCTCCCCTGACCTCAGGTTAGCGGGCGTTAACAAAGCCATGTTAGCGCCCGCTAACCTAGCGGTCCACAGGAACGGCTCGAGAGTGACCAGACCGCAGGTCAAGGACCAGATAAGGCACTCTCACGTTCCGGAATCTAGCCGATGACCGCCCGCAATGCGGGCAGGTAACCGCTCTGGTGGCCGGCGCGGTTCGGGTGGTACGACTCGTCGACCGGCCAGCTCAGGCTGTTGAGCCACCAACTCGACGAGCAGATCTCGTGCCCGGTGAACGCCCCGCGCACGTCGATGTAGCTGAACCCGGCCGCCGCGGCCCGCGCGCTGATGGTGTTGTGCAGCGCGTCCGAACCGGAGTTGATCGCGGTCCGCTTCGTGTCGCTCAGACCCACGTTGCACGTGCCGGGCACCTTGTAGATGCGTGGATAGCCGAGCACGACCACGCGCGCCGACGGGGACTTCGACCTGACCGTGCCGTAGACGTTGTTGAGCAGGCCGGGAAGGGTGTTCGCGATGTAGGCCTTCGACTGGTTCACCCGGTTGACGCAGTCCTGGTCCGACCCGAACGTGCAGGTCGTGATCACATCGGTGAAGCCCGCGTCGTTGCCGCCGACCTGCACCGTGACGAGGTTCGTCGACGTCGTCACCGCCGCGGCCTGGTTGATGACGTCACCCGTGCGCGCTCCCGAGCAGGCGAGGGACTTGAAGCTCGCGGGCGCTGTCGCCGCCGCCCACAGGGCCGGATAGGCGAGCGGACCTCGCTTGCAGCTGCCGCTCGCACCGTCGTACGAGCCGGTGCCCAGCCCGGACGCGTACGAGTCGCCGAGCGCGACGTAGTTGACAGCGGCGGCGCTCGCGGGATTGGCGAGCGCGATGACGGCCGCAGCGGCGGTGACCACTGAGGCGATGAGGTGAGCAGGACGCATCGAAGACTCCCGAAGGGGCCGCAGGGATGTGATGCATTGCACGCCAATGGTTACCCATGAGTAAGACCCGTGTGAAGTATTGGTCAAGAGTCAACAACCGAGGCTTGCTGCCTGCGGAAATTCCACCCATCGGACGACCAGGTAAACGGCTGCTAACCTCCCCGTGTGGCCGAGAAACCCTCACGTCGGGACCAGATCCTCACCGCCGCGGCCGAGCTCTTCGCGCGGCACGGCTTCCACGGCGTGGGCATCGACGACATCGGCGCCGCCGTCGGCATCTCAGGCCCCGCTCTGTACCGGCACTTCCGGAGCAAGGACGCGATGCTCGGCGAGATGCTGACGTCGATCTCCGAACGGCTGCTGGACGGCGGCCAGGCGCGCGTGGACGCGGCGTCGAGTCCCGACGAGGCGTTGCAGGCGCTGATCGGCTGGCACGTCGACTTCGCGCTGGACGACCCGGCGCTGATCACCGTGCAGATGCGCAACCTCGCCAACCTCACCGACCCCGACCGGCGGCGGGTGCGCGCTCTGCAGCGGCGCTACGTCGAGGTGTGGGTGGAGACGATCCGGCGAACCGTGCCGGACTTCGACGAGCCGACCGCGCGGGCGGCGGCGCACGCGGTGTTCGGGTTGATCAACTCGACGCCGCACAGCGCGCATCTCGACCGCGACCAGATGGCCGCCCTGTTGTCGCGCATGGCGCTCGCATCGCTCACGCCGGCCGTCGTGACCTCCTAGACGACGGCTGACCTGGCGAACTGGCGATCAGCCGAGACCGTTCCGTAACCTGTCGCGACAATGGGCGCGCGCAAACTCCTCCTCCGACTCCCGGCCTGGTTCCGGTTCACGGTGATCACGCTCGCGGTGTTCGTGTGCGGAGTGATCGCGTCACGGCCGGCGAGCGACGACAACGGCGTGCCGCCCAGCGGTGACGTGGCGGCCGCGTTCAACGCCGTCAACGCGTTCATCAAGCCGTCGGCGACCCACGACCCGCAGCTCGACCTGCCGTTGGACTTCGCCCAGCAGACGGGCCGCGATCCCAAGACGGTGCGGGTGGCGGACGGGACGCTGCGGGTGGTCGACGCCTCCGGTGGTTGCTCGGGACCCGCCGGCGACACCGAGTGGGACTTCAGCGCCGCGTGCCGTGCGCACGACCTGGGCTACGACCTGTTGCGCTATGCCGAGCACAAGGGTGATCCGCTCGGGCCGGACGCGCGCAGGGAGCTGGACGACAGGCTGGCGAAGGACCTGCACGCGCAGTGCCGGGTGAACCCCCGCGGTGCCGAGCAGACCTGTCACGCGGTCGCAGAGACCTACGCGATGGGGCTGAAGTTCAACTCGTGGCGCCAGCGGTGGGGACCGCCGGGCCACGAACCCGTGGTCGCGTGGGCGTTCGGCAGCGCGGTAGTGGTGTTCCTGCTGCTGGCGCGCCTGCACGGCCGCCGCCGCGACGACGTGCCCGAGAGCGCGAACTCGTTGCCCCTGGTGCTGGCACACGTCCAGCAGGATCGGTACGCGACCTTCCTGCGGCTCTTCAGCACGGGGCTGCTCGTCCTCGGCGAGACCGTCGCGACGCTCGCACACCTCAGAGGTGTCGGCACGCCGTGGTTGTGGACGTTGCAGGCGGTGCCGTTGTTCTTCTTCGCGGGCGGGCACGCGAACCTGCGGTCGTGGCAGGCGCACGAGGGCGGCTTCGGCTGCTGGGTGTCGAGCCGGACGTCGTGGCTGCTGCGGCCGGTGCTCGCGTTCGTGCTGCTGTGGGTCGTGCTGTTCGCGGCGTTGAACCTGTTGGACGTCAAGGTCGACGCGTACAGCCGCCTGATCACGCACCCGTTGTGGTTCCTCGGCGTCTACCTGCTCGCGGTGGCCACCACGCCCGCCGCCGCGTGGCTGCACGAGCACTTCCGCCGCACCACGCCGTTCGTGCTGATGCTGGTGACGCTCGTCGTCGAGGTCGCGCGCACCTCGACGGACTGGAAGACCGGCGGGTACGCGAACCTGATCGTCGGCGCGTTGCTGATGCAGCAGCTCGGGTTCTTCTACGCCGACGGCACGCTGCAGAAGATCTCCCGGCGGGTGCTGGCGGCGCTCGGCGCGATCACGTTGCCCGCGCTGGTGTTCTTCAGCGACTACCCCCGCTCGATGATGGTGCTCGGGGTGGCGCAGGTGTGCCTGGCGCTGCTCGCCCGCGGGCGCGTCACCACGTGGCTGGAAGGCCGTTCGTGGCACGTCGTGAACTTCGCGCGCCGGGCACCGATGACGGTGTACCTCGCCTATCTGGGCGGGGTCGGAGCGGTCGTCGGGTTGCTAGGGCTGTCGCACGCGCCGATCTGGCTGGTGTTCCTGCTCGTGCCGCTCGTCCTGCTGTTCCACCGGTTCGAGTCGCGCATGGTCAAGTTCCCGCGGCTCTCGCACGAGTCGCACCGCACCCGGCTCGCGACCGCGATGGGTGTGGTGTTCGGAACGCTCGGCGTGCTCGGGTTCGTGGTGAGCGGGTTCCTCGGCGACGGGACGCTGGTGCTGCTGCCGGTGGACCCGCTGCAGAACGTCATCCACCTCCTGCTCGGCTGGTACCTGATCCACACGGCCCGCACCGGCAGCTGCGACACCCGGTTGCCGTGGCTGCTCACGGCGCTGGCGTGCGTTCCGCCGATGCTGGCGCTGGAACCGACTCCTCCGGTGGTGGTGCTGCACGCCGCGGCGATCGGCCTCGCAGTGCTCGGAGCCATCCCCAGGTCACGGCCGCGCACACCGGCAGCCACAGCAGTCGTTGCCACACCCAGCCCGGATGATCTGGTGGCTGCTGCAGCCCCGGCAGCGGGCCCCACGCGCTGAGCGCCAGCGTCACGGTGATCAGCGCGCTCTGGTGCGCCAGGAAGATCCCGAGCGCTCGCTCGTTCAGCCACCGCACGGGTTTCGCCGTGCCGAGCCGGGTGAGCCACGGCGCGATCGTGAGCACCAGGCCGATCTGGGCGAACGCGAGCGCGAGGGTCGCGTAGTTCGGCGGGTTCAGGTTGGAGACGGTCGCGCCCGGAATGCCGACCGCCGACAGCGGATAGCCGCCGTACCTCGTCAGCAACGCGTACCCGAGCACGCCCAGGGCGAGCAGTGGCGGACCGGGGATCCTCCTGCGTGCCAGCGAGTGGCCGAGCTGCCAGGCCGCCCACCACACCGCGTACGGGAGCACCAGCACCAGCGCGACCGGGACGAGCACACCCCACGAGTACTCGTCCAGCTTGCGCACCAACGGTTTCAGCGCCAGCAGGACCAGGTAGACGATGATGAACCACAGCGGTGTCGTGACCAGGTAACCGATGTTGTAGGCGGTGCCCTGGTCGACACCGCGCATCGACAGTCCGAAGAGGACAGCCGCCCACGCGCCGAGCATCAGCAGCGTTGGTACCGCGAGCTGCTTCAGCCTGACGAGGAAGGGTGTCTGCGAGCGAGCGGCCGCGTAGCCGCCCACGAAGAAGAACAAGCCCAGCGTTTGCAGCACCCACGACACCGGTGTCAGCTCGGGCATGTGCTTGAGCGGGCTGTCTATGTACATGCCCGTCGGTGTGTCCACGAGCGCGGTCACGAGCCAGTGGCCGAGCACGACCGTGACGACGGCGATCGCACGCACGGTGTCGACGAATGGATTTCTCACGGCCTCTCCCCCGAAGCAATCCGGACGAGCGCCATAAGCGTATCGCTCCCGGGTTCGTAATAGGTGTCGTGTTTCCCGCCCTCGAACCGCAGCACCGTGGCGCCGAAGCCGGCGCCCGCCGGGTCGGTGCCGTGGCCGAGGTCGCCGAGCCTGATGCCGGGGACGAACCGCATCCAGTCGCCGCTGGACCTGATCGCCCACACCTCGGCCTTGGTCCCCAGCTCCGCAACGGAGTTCGCCCGCACACCAGGACTTCCGGTGAACACGATGTCGGCCACGTCGAGCTCGCGCGCCGCAAGTCCGACGACGACCGAGCCGTAGCTGTGCCCGAAGACGTGGATGCGCGCGTTGGTGTCCAAAGCGCGCACGAACTCCACCAGCGCGGCCGCGCCCGTTCGGGCCAGCCCACCGGTCGCGGCGTCGACCCCGAGCCCCTGCGGCGTCCGGTATCCGAGCCAGGCGATCACCGCGAGGTCGTCGCGGTGCGCCTGCTCGTACAGGTTGGTCGCCATCTTCCCGACGGTGCGGTCGAACCTGTCGACGTCCACATCGGACCCGGGCACGACGATCACGACGTCGCGCGCGGTGGCGAGATCACCGACGATCGCGACCCGGCGGGCGACGTCGGCACGCCACTCGGCGATCGACGGTGTGACCGACGGAACAACGATCAGCAGGAGGAACAGGACGGCTCGGCGCATGAACCGAAACTAGGAAGACGACACCTGCGAGATCGTCCCTCCGGCGTGCTGTCTTGCCGTTGCTACCCCGGTACCACGAGCCCGCTCTCGTAAGCCGCGATCACGGCCTGGGCGCGGTCGCGGAGACCGAGTTTGGTGAGCACGCGGCTCACGTGCGTCTTGACCGTCTGCTCGGCGAGCACGAGGTGCGCGGCGATCTCGGTGTTCGACAGGCCCTGCGCGATCAGCACGAGGATCTCGGTCTCGCGTTCGGTCAGCACCTCGAGCTGGGCGGGCCGGACGCGGTCGGCGCGGCGGGCCTTCACGAAGTCCTCGATCAGCCGCTTGGTGATGGACGGCGCCAGCAGCGCTTCTCCCGCCGCCACGACGCGGACGGCGTTGAGCAGTTCACGGGCGGGCGCGTGCTTGAGCAGGAACCCGCTCGCGCCGGCCTGCAACGCCTCGTAGACGTAGTCGTCCAGGTCGAACGTGGTCAGCACGAGAACCTTCGTGGAAACCGCGCCGTCCAGCAACAACCGCGTCGCCGTGAGACCGTCCATCTCGGGCATCCGGACGTCCATCAGCACGACGTCCGGTTTGACGTTGCGCGCGAGTGCGACACCCTCGACGCCGTTGCCCGCGGCACCGACGACCTCGATGTCCTCCTGCGCGTCGAGCAGCGCGGAGAACCCCTCGCGCACCATCTCCTGGTCGTCGACCACGACCACCCTGATCACTTGTCCCCCAACGGAATCCTCGCCCGCACCATGAACCCGCCGTCCTCGGTGGACTTCACGGTCAGCGTGCCACCGTGCACCGCCACCCGTTCCCGCATGCCCACCAGGCCCTGCCCGCTGCCACCGCCCATCGACGGTCCCCCGGCGGTGTTGATCACCAGCACGTCGAGCTGGTCGTCGTTCCTGTGCACGTGGACGGACGCCTTCGAGCCGGGCGCGTGCCTGGTGGCGTTCGTGAGCGCCTCCTGCACGATCCGGTACGCGGTGAGCCCGACCGCCTCCGGCACGTCGTCCACGTCGACCTCAGCCTCGTCACCGGGTCTCGCCAGCTCGGGAATGCGGCTGATGCCCGGCTGCGGCTCACGTTCCAGCTCCTGGCCGTTGGTCCGCAGCACGCCCAGCAGGCGTTGCATGTCGGTGATGGCCTCGCGCGCCGCCTGGCCGAGTTCCGCGAACTCCTGCTCGGCTTCCTCGTTCAGTCCCTTTAGGCGGTAGGGCGCGGTCTCACACCTGACCACCACCATCGACATGTGGTGCGCCACGACGTCGTGCATCTCGCGCGCGATGCGGGCACGTTCCTCGAGTGCGGCCTTGGCCGCCCGTTCCTCTTCGAGTTCCTGTTCCGCCCGGCCGCGCGCACCGAACATGTACACGGCACCCGCGATGACAGGTACGTAGAACCCGATGGTGTGGTTCTGGTACTCGGAGAGCTGGTGCAGCAGAACGCTGATCGCCGTGACGGTGATGACGATGCCGCGCGAGTAGAAGGCGGCGACCGCGACCAGCAGCGGCGCCGCCGTCCAGTACTGGAACGGCGCGACACCGGTCCAGTCGACGAGCCCGCTGACGAAGTAGAACCCTGCGGCGGCGAGTCGCCACGCGTACAACGGCGACCAGATCAGCAGCACGTACGGACCGAGGGTGGCGAAGAAGATGAACACCCACCAGCCGTCACCCTGCTCCGTGGCACCCGGGCTGTCGACGTACTGGACGCTGCCGATGATCGCCCAGATCAGCCCGTAGGTGATCAACGCGGCGAACGCGGGGACGCGGAACCTGTCGAGCGTCCTTGTGAGCACTCGAGTGCGATCGGGACCGAACACCGTTCGGTACAGCGTGCGAAACACCACCCGATGCTAGGTGGATTCGTTGATTCACACATTGACCTGCGGAGTGACATACCCCGGTAGCACTCTGATCAAGATGGGGCATTGCGAATGCGTGACACCGCGCGGTAGGCAGTACCTGTGAGACCACCACAGGATCCAGATCGCTGGTCACGGCTGACGGCCGTGGCCGGTGAGGCCCTGGCCGCGGCCAGGGCCGGTGAGGACGCTGTGGCGGTGGACCTCGTGACCGGTTACCTCAGCGGGTCGCCGGAGGGCAACGAGGAGATCCGTGAGCTGGTCCTGCTGCTGTTCGCCGAGTGCAGCAGCATGGTCGGAGCGCTCGGCTCCGGCGGCGCCACGCCGGTCAAGATGCAGGTCTTCGACGAGGACGGCCGCGAGGTCCAGATCGACGACGCGGACCCGCCCGTGCGCACCGCGATCCGCGCGCTGCTGGCCGAGGTGCACGGCGACGAGGAAGCGGCCTCGGAGCAGATCGAGATCGCCCTGGCCAACGGGGCACCGCAGGAGCTCGCGACTGTCGTTCTACAAGCCCTGCGGTGGACCCTGAAGCTGGCGATCGAGTGCGAGACGCGCGACCTGCCCGTCGCGCCGTGGATCACCGCGTCACTGGACGACCAACCCTGACGTGCAACAGGGCGTCCACTCCCGCCAGCAAGTGCTGATCGAGCGGGAAGTAGCCCATTTCGAGCTTCGTGTCCTTCCTGGTCTCACCCTCCGGCTTGTCCCCGGTCATGCCCCAGGTGGTGAATCGGCTCTGCAGCTGCCCTTCGAGGGTGGCTTTGTCCGGTTCACCCAGCCCGAAGCTGTCGTTGCGGCCGAGAGTCCCCGCGATGACCGTGTACTGGTCGCCCAGCACCGGCGCCACGAGCGCGCCCGCCGAGAACCACTCGATCCGTTCGCCGGCGATCTCCATCGAACTGTTCGTGCGCTGCAGGTGAGCGTTGTGGGCGAACACGAACGTCGGCCCCCTGCCCGCCTCGATCCGGCGGATCTCCAGCAGGTTCCGCGCCATCACGCCGTCGCGCATCTGGCACAGCCGGGTGATCCGCACGCCCAGCGGGTTCGGCTCCGTACACTCCCGGTGGTACCTGAGCAGGCTCAGCCCAGCCGTCAGGTGCAGCTCGGCGTTGTTCCACTCCTCGCGGGACGTGTCGGCGACCAGCTCGGGCATGTGCGCGTGCAGGCGCCGGAGCATGCCGGTGCCGATCTCACGCAGCCGGACGGCTTCCTCACTCCTGCCGGGTGACTTGGTGGAGTCGAGCACGGCCTCGTCCCGGCCCCACTCCTCGTCGTCGATGACGAGATCCACGTCCTCGCCCAGGTAGTCGCGCGCGTGCTCGAGGTAGGGCCGCGGGCTGGGCGCGCTGGTCGTCTCGGTCTGGAAGTCGAACCCGTGGAAGGCCAGCCGCTCCGCCGCAGGCCTGTCCGCGTTGTACTCGCGCATCCAGGAGACCAGCTCCCGGTTCGCCGGCCACTCCCCGAACCGGTGCGAGAACCCTTCCTTCATGACCGTGTCGAGGTCACCCATGCCGTGCTGGACGAAGTCGTTGACCATCACCGCACGGACGCGGCAGGTCTCCAGTGCGATCGACCTGTAGCCCAGCCCTGCCAGCTGCTCGAACAGCTCGTTGCGTATCCAGGTGTGGGCGTGCTCCAGATGCGTCGGCTCGCCGAACGCCAAGATCTCGGTGAAGGGGCTGATGAACTCACGAATGTCCTGGCTCATGTGGCTCAACCGTAACATTGAAGGCTTCGTTGAGACTTTTGCACGATTCTTCCTCTTCAAGGCGTCTAAAGTCTCAACCGTGCGTCCAACTGACCTCGCCCGTGAACACGGCATCTCGACTCAGGCCGTGCGCAACTACGAGCAGTCCGGGTTCATCCCGCCCGCCGCGCGCACCCCGTCCGGCTACCGCGTCTACACCGAGATCCACGCCGCCGCGTTGCGCACCTTCATCACCCTGATCCCCGCCTTCGGCCACGCGGTGGCCGGCCAGATCATGAGCTCGGTTCACGCCGGCGCCCTGGACGACGTCCTCCTGACCATCGACCGCGGCCACGAACAACTCCTCCGCGACCGCGAAACCCTCAACTCCGTCAGCCGCGCCGTGCACGACCTGACCGACTTCGAGCCGGTGCTGGAACCACGCTCGATCGGCGAACTGGCCAGGCGCCTGGGCGTCACCGCGGCCACCCTCCGCGCATGGGAGGAGGCCGGCATCCTCGTCCCGGACCGCGACCCCGCCGGCTACCGCGTGTTCCGGGCAGAGGACGTGCGCGACGCCGAACTGGCCCACCTCCTGCGCCGTGGTGGCTATCCGTTGGCGCGCATAGCTTTGGTGGTCGAGCAGGTCCGCACCGCGGGCGGCACCGACACGCTGGCCACCGCACTGGTCGACTGGCAGCGCCGCCTCAACGCGCGAGGCCTCGCGATGCTGGCCGCCTCCGCGCAGCTCGACGGCTACCTGAGCAAGCTCCGCCCCGGGGTCCACGACGTGGGACGCTTAGGCTGATCTCATGCGCACAGCTCTGGTCGGCTACGGACTAGGTGGGGCCGCCTTCCACGCCCCGTTCATCGAGGCGACCCCCGGCCTCGAACTCTCCGCCGTGGTCACCGCCAACCCGGTCCGCCAGGCCGAGGTCGCCCAGCGCTACCCCGCAGCCCGCCTGCTGTCCTCTCTGGACGGAGTCTGGTCCGGCGGGTTCGACCTCGTGGTGATCACCACCCCGAACCGCTTCCACGCGACCCACGCCCGCCAGGTCCTCGAACACGGCCTGAACGTGGTGGTGGACAAGCCCTTCGCGGGCTCAGCGGCGGAAGCGCGCGCCCTGGCCTCGATCGCCGCGGCCAGAGACCTGATGCTGGTGCCGTTCCACAACCGCCGCTGGGACGGCGACTTCCTGACCGTCCAAAAGCTCCTGTCCACCAACGCCCTGGGCCCCGTCCACCGCTTCGAGTCCCGTTTCGAGCGCTACCGCCCGGAAATCAAGTCCTCCTGGAAGGAATCCGGCGACCCCGCCGATCTGGGCAGCATCCTCTTCGACCTGGGCACCCACCTCGTCGACCAGTCCGTGGCCCTCTTCGGCCGCCCGCTGTCCGTCCACGCCGAAATCGCCACCGTCCGCCCTGGCGCCCGAGCCGACGACGACGTGTTCCTCTCCCTGACCCACGAGGGCGGCGTCCGCTCCCACCTGTGGATGAGCGCGCTGGCCGCCGACCTGGGCCCGCGCTTCCGCGTGCTCGGCCATGACGCCGCCTACGTGAAGTACGGCATGGACCCGCAGGAGGAATGCCTCAAGGCGGGTGAGACGCCGGCCGGTCCCGGATGGGGCGAGGAGCCCGAGTCGAACTGGGGCATGGTCCGCGGCAAGCCCCACCGCACCGAGCCCGGCGCCTACCAGGACTTCTACGCCTCCGTCGCCGCCGGTGTGGCGCCGGTGTCGCCACAGGACGCCGTCACGGGCCTGGAAGTGATCGAGGCAGCCAAGCAGTCGGCGGTCACGGGAGACTCGGTCCGCCTCTGATCACCGGCCCGGCAGTCTGAAGTAGAGCACGCCACCTTCGTTCTCGACGCGGAGCCCGAGGCCGGCCAGGAACTCCTCGGCGGCGGGGGCCTGCCCCGGCACGGGTACCACGTACGCTCTACCGCCCTCGTCCTCGCAACACGACCTGGTGGCGCAGACCGCCCACAAGCCCGTCACGATCTCGGCAAGCCCTTGGTCGACACAGGCCTCCTTGCCATGGGCCCGCACATGGATCTGACGGTGCCGCACGGCCACGAGGCCGCCACTGAACTGCTTGCACGTGTCACACAACGGATAGGGGCCGAGGACCACGTCGTCGGGCGCGGCCTGCTCCCCCACCTGCCGCGTCCAAGCGGCCAGGCCCAGCTCGCGGTTGTGCCGGGAATCCGCGAGGGCGGTCTCGTGCTGACCGGGTGCGTCCTCGACCAGCCGCTCGCGGATCCGGACGGCCTCCTCGGTGACGTGCAGTCCCTCCTCGAACCGCTCCGCCTTCATCAGGAAGGAACCGAGGTTGTGCAGCCAGCGGGCGAGGTCGGGGAGACGTTCGTCGGGTGAGTCGACAGCCAGGCGCCGCTCGATCCGCACGGCGTGCTCGACCACCGGTACCGCCTCCTCGAGGCGGTCGCAGTCGGACAGGCAGAAGCCGAGCTGACCGAGCGCATTGGCGTACAACGGCTCGAACCAGCCGGGGTTCCGAGGCAGGAGCCGCTGGTAGAGCGCGACCGCTTGTTCCGCGGCCAACAGCGCGTGCTCCCGCTGTTCCACCTCCGCGTGCAACAACGACTGCCGGTGCAGCGCTTCGGCGAGGTTGGGTCCGAACCGGGCGGGCTCCGCCGCGGCACGGCGACGGCAGATCTCCGCGGCCTCGGCGAGAGTGGCCAGCGCGTCGTGTCGTCGGTCCGCCTCGGCCTGCCGCACCGCAAGCCGGATCAGGACCGTCGTGAGGTCGCGCTCGAATCGCGGGGACCGCGCAGCCATTCGGCGCACATAGGCCGCCACCTCCTCGGCACCGGCCAGATCCCGCATCGCCCAGCGGGTGAGCTTGTCCATCCATCGACGAGCCACGGTGCCCTCCCCCGCCCGAGCCAGGTGCTCAGGATACGGAAGTGGCCGGGTGCGCCTCAGCCGCGAACGAGCGGCGGATGCAACGCGGTCGCGGGGCCGCGCCGGAACAAGGCCGCCGGCCGTCCGCCGTCGCGAGTGGTCGTCTCGCCGGTCGCCTCCAGCAACCCGTCCACTCCGGTCACCTTCCGGTGGAAGTTCCGCGGGTCCAGCGAAATCCCCCAGACGATCTCGTAGACCCGCCGCAACTCGGCGACCGTGAACTCGGCACCGCAGAACTCGGTCCCGAGCGGCGTGTACTCCAGCTTGGCCCGAGCCCTCTCGACCCCGTCGCTCAAGATCCGCGCGTGATCGAACGCCAACGTCGACACCTCCGACACGGGCACCCAGGAGGCAGCCGCGGCATCCGTCCCCGCCACCGGCACCGGCAGGTCCGGCGCCAGCGCCAGGTAGGCCACCGACACCACCCTCATCCGCGGATCCCGCCGGGGTTCCCCGTAGGTGGCCAGCTGCTCCAGGTGCAGCCCGAAAACCCCGGTCTCCTCGACGAGCTCCCGCGCAGCCGCGGCGTCAACCGACTCGGACACCCGCACGAACCCGCCCGGCAACGCCCACCGCCCCCGGAACGGCGCCTCTCCTCGCCGAACCAACAGCGCACACAGCGCGTCGGACCGCACGGTCAGCACCACCAGGTCGACCGTGACAGCGAAGGGAGGGAAATCACTTGGCGTGTACACACCACCCAGTATAGGGTTATCGTCAGATTGACGACAAGGAGAGCCGACGATGGCCGACATCAGCACCTACCCGGGACTCCGTCACCTCAGAGGAGCCCCGACGGTCCACATCAGACACATCCGCAAGGGCAGGGTCGTCCACGAGGGCACCGGCCTGAGCTTCTGGTTCCGCCCGAGAACCGCGGTGCTGAGCGAGGTCCCGGTGGACGACCGCGAGCTTCCGATGCTGTTCCACGCCCGCACCCAGGACTACCAGGACGTGACGGTCCAGCTGACGGTCACGTACCGGTGCACCGACCCGGAGACGGCCACGGCACGCATCGACTTCTCGATCGACCCCGACACCGGCACCTGGCGGCAGGACCCGTTGAGCCAGATCGCCAACACGCTCACCGAGAGCACCCAGCAGCACGCCCTCAAGATCCTCGCCACCCTGGACCTCGAAACCGCCATCAGGACCGGTGTCGAGAAGGTCAAGCAGTCGGTCTCGGCCGGCCTGACCGCGGCCCACATCGGCATGGAGATCATCGACGTCAGGGTGGTGGCCATCCGCCCGGACGCCGACATGGAGAAGGCCCTCCAGACCACCATCCGCGAGAGGGTCCAGCAGGACGCCGACAAGGCCACCTACGAGCGCCGTGCCATGGCCGTGGAGCGCGAGCGGGCGATCAGCGAGAACGAGCTCCAGAACCAGATCGAGCTGGCCAAGCGCGAGGAGCTCCTGGTCGTGCAACGAGGTGCGAACGCGCTGAAGAAGGCGGAGGACCACGCCAGGGCCAGCAGGATCGCCGACGACGCCAAGGCCGACGGCATCCGCAAGCTCGCCGAAGCCGAGGCCGCCGGCGAGAAGGCGAGGCTGGACGCCTACAAGGAGATCCCCCAGAACGTCCTCCTGGCGCTGGCGGCCAAGGAGCTCGCGGGCAACCTGCCGGAGATCGGCAGCATCACCCTCACGCCGGACCTGATCCAGCCGATCCTGCAGAGACTTGCCCGATGAGCCTCGCCCCGAGAATTGTGCTGGTGCACCGGCGCACCGAGCTGACAGAGTTGCTGGCACGGCATGGCACACGCGGCCAGGTCGAGTTCTTCCTGAAGTCCCGCAACAGAACCCTGGACGAGGTGGTGGACCGTGACCAGCAGGCCCGCAAGGCGCTGGGAGTTGTCAGCGCCGCGATCCCGCTCGACTGGCGCCGCGGCGTGGTCGAGAGGGAAGACCTGTCGCGGTTCCTGTTCGCGCCCGAGGACGTAGTCGTCATCGTCGGGCAGGACGGGCTGGTCGCCAACGTCGCCAAGTACCTCGACGGCCAGCCCGTGATCGGCATCAACCCGCAGCGGGGCGTGCTCGCGAAGCACGCCCCGCAGGACGCCGCGGAGCTCCTCCACAACACCGGTGACACCGAGGACCGCACGATGGTCGAGGCGCGGTCGGACGACGGCCAGACCCTGTGCGCGCTCAACGAGATCTACGTCGGCCATCCGAGCCACCAGACCAGCCGGTACCGCATCGGGAACGAACGCCAGGCCTCGTCCGGCATCCTCGTCGGCAGCGGCACCGGTGCGACGGGCTGGTGCTCGAGTGCCCACCGGGAAAGGAAAAGCGCGATCGCCCTCCCGGAGCCGACCGAGCGCAGGCTCGTGTGGTTCGTCAGGGAGGCGTGGCCGTCGCCGAGCACCGGCATCGAACACACCGAGGGCGAGCTCACCGACAGGCCGCTCGACATCGACGTGGAGTCCGACGGGCTGGTGGCGTTCGGCGACGGCATCGAAAGCGACGCGCTACGCCTCGGCTGGGGTCAGCGGCTGAGCGTCGGACTCGCCTCCCGCCGGCTCCGCCTCGTGCGCTGAGCCGATCACCAGCAGGCACACACCGGACAGCACCGCGCCGGCGATCAGGTAGAGCGCGACGGCCCAGGTTCCGTAGGCCAGCAACGAGGTCGCGACGAAGGGCGCCAGGCCACCGCCGAGCACAGCGCCGAGCTGGTAGCTCACCGCCACACCGCTGTACCGCACGCGCGTGCGGAACAGTTCGGCGAAGTAGGCGGCCATCGGCCCGAACAACGCGCCTGAGCCGACGAAGCCGAGCACGATCGCCGCGGTGAACCACCGCACGTCCATCAACCAGAACATCGGAAACGCGAACGCCGCCTGGAACACCGCTCCGCCGAACATCACGGGCAGCCGCCCGATCCGGTCCGACAGCCGGGCGAACACGGGCACGGCGACCACCTGTGCGAGCCCGCCGAGCACCTGCGCCACCAGGAGATCGTCCGGAGACATCCGCAGCGCCGTGCGGCCGTAGTTGATGGTGAACACCGACAACACGAAGATGAAGATCTGGAAGCCGAGGTTCACGCCCGCGCCGAGCAGCAGCACCTGCCACCGGGTGCGCACGACCTCCACGAGCGGCATCCGGGACTTCTCGGCGCGGGCGAAGCGCGGGCTCTCGGACACCCGCAGCCTGATGTAGAGACCGATACCGACCAGCACGATCGAGAACAGGAACGGCAAACGCCAGCCCCACGACAGGAAGTCGGGGCCCGTCGCCCGCGACGACAGGTACATCGCGAGGTTCGCCAGCACGAGACCGACCGGCGAGCCGATGAACACCCAGCTGCCGTACCAACCCCAACGGCCCGGTGGCGCGTGTTCGACGGCCATCAGCGACGCGCCGCCCTGTTCGCCGCCCATGAAGAAGCCCTGCACGATCCGCAGCAGCACCAGCAGTACCGGTGCCGCGATGCCGATCGAGGCGTAGGACGGCAGCAGGCCGATCAACGCCGTGGCGAGCCCCGTCGCCGACAGCGTGATCACGAGCATCGCGCGGCGCCCGAACCGGTCGCCGAGATGGCCGATCACCGCGCCGCCGAGCGGGCGGGCCACAAAACCCGCTCCGAACGTGGCGAACGCCAGCAGCACGCCGACGCGACTGTCGAACTGCGGAAAGAAGATCTTGTTGAACACGAGCGCCGAGGCCGTGCCGTAGAGCAGGAAGTCGTACAGCTCGATCGTGTTACCGACCGCGGATGCCACAGCTACTTTGCGTACCCCCGTCATCGTTCCAGCCTGGTCGAGGGATTGACACTGCGCAATGGTCCGGTCACCCTTCGTCCTACGTTCCTACTCTTCAGTAACGAGGTAGCAATGACGCGCCGAGTGACTGTTGTATCCCTGCTCACGGCCCTGATAGCAGCGATTGTGGTCCCGACCGCCAGCGCGGCTCCGCAGTACCGGAACTACGTCTCACTCGGGGATTCGTTCGTCTCCGGACCGTTCATCCCCCTGCAGCGGCTCGACCCGCTGAGTTGCTTCAAGTCGACGCAGAACTACCCGTCCGTCCTCGCCCGCAAGCTCGGCATCACGAACTTCACCGACATCTCCTGCGGTGGCGCCCAGACCAAGGACATGGCCGGCGTGCAGACCGGCTTCCCCGGTCAGTCCGTGCCGCAGCTGTCCGCCCTGAAGCCCGGCACGGACCTCGTCACCGTCTCCATCGGAGGCAACGACATCGGGTTCAGCGAGATCATCACGACCTGCGCGAGCCGCGGCCTGACCGACCCGCACGGCGCGCCCTGCAAGGCGTTGTACGGCGACGAACTGGCCCAGCGCATCAACGCCACCGCGCCCAAGGTCGCGGACGTCCTCAAGGGAATCAAGCAGCGTTCACCGAACGCCAGGGTCGTGGTCGTCGGCTACCTGCGGATCCTGCCGCCGTCGCAGGGCTGCTGGCCTCTCGTGCCCATCGCGAGCGGCGACGTGCCGTACCTCGACGACATGCAGAAGCTGCTCAACGGCATGCTCGCCGCACAGGCCAAGGCCGCGGGTGCGGGCTGGGTCAACCCGTACGACATCAGCCTCGGCCGCGACGTGTGCGCGGCGCCGTGGGACAAGTGGGTCGAGGGCCTCATCCCGACGAGGCTCGCGTTCCCGGTTCACCCGAATGCCAGCGGCATGGCTGCGGTGGGTAAGCAGGTCGCCGCCGCCCTCGCCGGGACGGAGCTCGCGGGCGTCTAGTTGCACAGAGTTGCAGCGGTTTACACGATCTGGTGTTACCGCTGAGTTGATTGGAGATCCGGGTCCCTGCCGCGCCACTCTGTTGGCATGGCAAGGACCCGACTTCTGTTCGCCTGCCTCGCGCTGGCCGCTCCGCTCGTCCCCGCGACGGCCCAGGCGGTACCCCGCCCCGCATCCGGCCTGGTGCTGTCGGTGCGGCCGGAGATGGGCACGCTCAGCACCACGGTGCTCACCTGCGAACCCGCGGGCGGACTGCACAAGAACGCCAAGCAGGCTTGCGCCGACCTCATCCCCGTCGACGGCGACTTCACCAGGATGGAGCCGGCGGCCGACGCCGCGTGCACCATGGAGCTCAACACGACCAAGGCCAAGCTGAGGGGCAAGTGGCGCGGCAAGAAGGTCGTGTTCGAGCAGGTGTACTCCAACCCGTGCGTGATGCGCGTCCACACGGGCAAGGTGTTCGACTTCTAGACCGCGTCCGCCGGTGCCCCGCCGCACCGCCGTCGCGGCGGGGCACCGGCGACGCCCTATCCGGGCAGACCCCACGACGGTGCCGGAGCACCGATCACCGGGCCGACCTTCAGGTCGGGCCTGTCACCGTTGCGGTGGATGACAGCTTCCTCGCCGCGCCGCAGCTCGATGCGCAGATCTCCGTTGGGCAGCACCGAAAAGCGCTTCGGCCGGCCCCGGTGGTCACGCACGACCGGATCCTTGATGTCCGTCCGGACGACACAGGGCGCGCCGGCCTCACTGCGCAGCTTGATCCACCGCGTGGCTCCCTTCTGCCGTGACGCGCTGAGCAGGAACGCGCCCTGCGTCCGGAAGTTGTCGAGCGAGATCTCCGGCCACGGCACCGCGGGGAAGACGCGGATCACGCCACCCCAGCTCTGGCACAGCATGTCGTACATCGACTGCACCGCGCTCAAAGGCGTTTCGATGACCGGCCCGGACTCCTGGTACATCGTGTTCGGCTTGATGTACCGGCGCATCAGCTCGCCGAGGTAGAAGTCCGCCTTGTCCCCGCGCAGCATCTGCGCGCTGATCGACGCGGCACCCGTGAACGTGTAGCCCTGCAGCGCGCCTTCGAAGCTGATCCAGTGGTTCAGCGAGGTCTCGATCAGCTGGCGTTTCGAGACGTCCTCCCACGTCACCTCGTACAGCGGGTAGATCTGCAGCAGGTGCGAATAGTGCCGGTGCGACTTCGCGAACGGCACCCCGGCGCCGATCATGTACCCGTTGGCGTCCACCGGGTACGGCGTGAGGTTCGCGAGCGTGTCCTGCCACTTCGGGATCAGCGGATCGTTGACGCGCAACGACTTCGCGGACTCCAGCAGGGTCTGGCAGCCCCACCGGATCAGCGCGAGGTCGTAGTTGCAGTCCGGTGCGTTGACGCCGTACTCCGGCGAGAAGGTGAACGGCAGGTGCCACTTCCCGTCCGAGCCCTTGGTGAGGAAGTGGAAGTAGTAGTTGATGGCCCTGCGCAGCAACGGGAACAGCACGTTGCGCAGGACCCGGTCGTCCATGGTGTGCCGGTAGGTGAGCCAGACGTTGTGCAGCGTCCAGGTCAGGTTGCCGACTTCGGGCGTGGGCACTTCCTTGCCGGGAATCCCCACGCCGTAACCGGAGTTGCCGATGCCGGCACCGTTGTTGAGCACGGTGTCGGTGGTGCGCGGGATGCCCGCGCTGTCGTGCCGGTACTCGGCGGGAACCTGCTCGACGAGCACGTCGCGGTACCTGTCGACCGAGTACGTGACGGCGTCGAAGTCGACGTGGTTGGAGCCGTGGATCAGCCAGTACTCCAGCTGCACGTTGAGGTTCCACCACGTGTTCGGCCATGGCGTGTTCTCGAGCCACGGGCCGCAGGTCGCGATCGCGGGGGCCTCCTTGCGGGCCGCGGACGCGAACTTGTAGAGCTGGATCCAGTAGAACGCCTGCAGCCGCTTGTCCGGAATGGACAGGAAGCTCCTGCGGTAGAAGTCGTGCCACCACAACCGGTGGTCGACGGCGAGGCCCTCGATCGAACCGCACCGGACGTTGCCGATCGCCCTGCGCACAGCGGTCTTCTGCGGGTGCGACCACGCGACGCTGGTGAAGAGCGTCCGCCGGGTGCCGCGGGTGACCTCGCGCCACGCCGTGACGTGCTCGCCGCCCGCGTTCAGCGGCTGCACCGCGAGCTGCACGTCACCGCTGCTGGTGAGCTGCACGGGCGGGTTGTCGGTGAAGCCGGCGGGCGCGGGGCGGTTCCACTTCGGGTCGGTGCGCGGGCTGATCGCCTTGAGCGGGTGGAAGACCCACTTGAACGCGCGCTCGCCCTCGCTGGCCTGGACGTCGATGGCGTAGAGGTCGCGGTTGGTGTGGATGAACGCGCGCAGCCGCAGACTTCCCGCGGCCGTGGTGATCGTGCCGGTCAGCTCGGCGTTCCAGAGGTCGAGCCGCCAGTCGACGCCGGTGATCGCGCCGACGGGTTCGAGCGTGAAGTAGCCGATGGGCAGCCGGGCGAGGCCGAAGAGGGCCCCGAACTCCGGCCGGTGGTCCTGCACCTGGGAGTGCTGGACGTTGAATCTGATGGCGTTGGCGTTCGGTTCGGCGTAGATGCCGGAGCCCAGGAACCCGTTGCCGAGGTACGGCCCCTCGAACCAGGTCGCGGGCATCTTCTTCCAGATGAGATCCGATGACCCGATGAAGTCTCTCCAGTTGAAGCCATCACCCGCTGACGCGCCGGAAGGCAGCAGCGCACTGCCCGCTACCCCGGCCAACGCGCCTCCGATCAGCGTGCGCCGGTTGAGTTCGACCACGTTCTGGCACCTCACTTCGATGTGCGGTCAGGTCCACGCGGGCGGCGATTCATCGGATCTTTCGTGAGGAGTCAGCCGGAGTCAAGACCCGTGTCTAGGCTTCGATCATGGGGGACTTCCTCGTCTACACGATCGGCTTCCCGGTCACGTTCCTGCTGCTGGTCATGGGCATGGCACTCGCGGCCCGGCGCATCCTGGGCCTGCGCATCGGCCTGATCCGCACCGCGCTGGCCTGTCTGCTCGCCATGTCGGTCGCGTCGAGCGCTTTCGGGGAGACCACGGTCGAGCCGACCGCCGGGCTGGTGACCCTCCAGCTTGGGCTGTCGATCCTCACGGTGATCGGGCTGCTGGCGTTCGCGGAGATCATCGTGCCGACCGGCTCGATCCCGCCGCCGACGGAGTGGTGGGGCATGCTGCGGCGCCGCATCGCCCGCACGCGCAGGTACTCGCGGATCACCGCGATCGCGTTCCGGCACGGCCTCGGGCCCTACCTGCGCGGCCGCGAACGGTCGTCCGCCGGGCTGGCGAGGTCGTTGCGACTCGCGTTGCAGGACGCCGGAGTGACGTTCGTGAAGCTCGGGCAGGTGTTGTCGACGCGTGCCGACCTCCTGTCGGAGGAGTTCGTCGAGGAGCTCAGCCTGTTGCAGGACAAGGTTCCACCGGCGAAGTGGGCGGACGTCCGCGCGGTGCTCGACGCCGAGGTCGGGCTGGACGCGTTCGCGTCGGTCGACGAGACGCCGCTGGCCGCCGCCTCGATCGCGCAGGTGCACAGGGCCGTGCTGAAGTCGGGCGCGGAGGTCGTGGTGAAGGTGCAGCGACCTGGCGTGCGAGCGGTGGCCGAGGGCGACCTGGACATCGTCTCCCGGCTGACTGAGACGTTGCAGCGCACGCGGTGGGGCTCGGCGCTGGGCGTGCGGGACCTGGCGGCGGGGTTCGCTGCGGCGTTGCGGGAGGAGCTGGACTTCAAGGTCGAGGCACGCAACATCGCGGCGGTGGCAGCTGTTTCGGACACCTCCGTCGGGCTGCCGCACGTCCACCTGTCGACTTCTCGCGTTCTCGTCATGGACCGGCTCGACGGCGTGCCCCTGCGCGGTACCGCTGAGGACGAGGGCCTGGCGCGGACGTTGCTGCGCTTCGTGCTGCGACAGGTGATGCTCGACGGCGTCTTCCACGCGGACCCGCATCCGGGCAACGTGCTGTTGCTGAACGACGGACGGCTCGGACTGCTCGACTTCGGCTCGGTCGGGCGGATCGACTCAAGCCTGCGGGCGGCGCTGCAACGACTCCTGCTCGCGATCGACCGCAGTGATCCCGCCGGGCTGACGGACGCGTTGCTGGAACTCACCTCCCGGCCCGAGGACATCGACGAGCAACGGCTGGAGCGCGCGCTCGGGCAGTTCATGGCACGGCACCTCGGCGCGGGCATGCGGCCGGACGTGGAGATGTTCGGCGACCTGTTCCTGATCGTGTCCCGGTTCGGGCTGAGCGTCCCGCCGGAGATCGCGGCGGTGTTCCGGGCGCTGGCGACGCTGGAGGGCACGCTGGGTGTGCTCTCGCCGGGCTTCAACATCGTGGTGGAGTCACGGGCGTTCGCCACCGAGCAGATCTCCGAGCGGCTGACGCCGGAGTCCGTGCAGCGCACGATGGCCGAGGAGCTCCAGGCCGTGCTGCCGATGCTGCGCCGCCTGCCCAGGCGGATCGACCGGATCACCGGCGCGATGGAGCAGGGCCGGCTCAGCATGTCGATGCGGCTCTTCGCCGACGAACGCGACCGGTCGTTCGTGACCGGCCTGCTGCACCAGGTGATGCTGACCGTCCTGGGTGCGACCGCCGGCGTGATGGCGGTGCTTCTGCTCGGGTCCTCCGGTGGGCCGCAGGTCGTGCCGGAGATCGGCCTCTACCAGGTGTTCGGCTACAACCTGCTGATCATCAGCGTGCTGCTGGGCCTGCGCGTCGTCGTGACGGTGTTCCGTCCCCGGCCTTGACGGATTTAGGTTTGCAATGCAAATCTGATTGCAGTCGAGCACAGTTGGGGGAATTGTCATGACTGAGGATCCGAAGGGCCTGCTCGTCGAGCTCGGGGCGATGCGCAAGCGTGCCCGCGCTGACCGGCACGGCTACTGGCTGCCGTTCCTGCTGTTCGGCTTGATCACACTGGCGGCGACGCCGTTCTACGCGCCGAGGTTCTGCGTGCCGAGCGGGCAGAACCCGGAGCTCGTGGAGCCTCAGCCGTGCTCGTGGAACTCGGCGGACATGCCGTGGCTCTACCACTGGCTGCACCCTGCGGGCCAGGTGATGAACAGCCCGGTGTTCAGCCACTTCCAGCCGAACATCGCCGCGGACGTCTACTGGATCGTCGCGTTGCTGTGCGGTTATCTCGCGGTCGTCTGGTGGTACCGGTGGCGCGCGGCGCAGGTCGGCGTCGAGACGCCCACCAGGCTCTACGCCCAGGTCACGATCTTCATGCTGGTGCTGCCACTGGTCGGCGTGCCGGTGCTGAGCGAGCTGTTCTTCGGCCGGGCGGGCTGGCAGATCGCACTGCCGATCACCGTGGCGGTGATCGTGGCGGCGACGTGGCGCGTGCGCAGTGTCGGCTTCACGCTCGCGGTGCTCGTGCTGTTCGCTCTCGCGCACTTCGTCACGGTCTACCAGTACGGCCCGCTGTTCGTGCTCGCCGCGGGCCTGGCCGGACTCGCCTACCTGGAGCGCAACGTGGTGTGCACGGTCACCGTGGCGATCTTCACCGCTACCGTGCTGTTCGTGAACGAGGCAGGACGGTTCGGCTTCTACTGGCCGCTGGGAGTGGAGCACTTCGCGAGCACGGCGGTGCCCGCGTTCGTCCTGCTGGTGGGCGGGATCATCGGGTCCGTGCGGCGGGAGATGACCCGGTGAGCGAGAACCCCACAGCCGGCCTGGACGACACCGTCCACCAGCGACATCGGCTGGGCGTGCTGACCATCGCGGCCGAGACGAAACGGGTGGAGTTCTCGTACCTGAAGTCGGCGCTGGAGCTGACCGCCGGCAACCTGTCGCGGCACATCACCGTGCTGGAACAGGCGGGGCTGGTCGAGGTGGAGAAGGGCTACGAGGGCAAGCGGCCCAAGACCTGGCTGCACATCACCGAAGCCGGCCGCGCCGCTCTCGCCGCGGAGATGGCGGCCTTGCGAGCACTGCTGAACCGGCACGACAACCTCTAGAACTGGCGCCGGTAGACCGAAACGTCGTCACGCCAGACGCCGAACTGGTCCGGCGCCGACTGGACGATCGTCATCTCGTTGAGGTTGCCGAGAATCCGCCACGCGCGCGCAACCGCTTGCGAGCCCGCGAAGGCGATCGTGCAGAACTTCCTCGGCTCGACGACCGTGCGCACCCGATCGACCTTGCCCACGTTCATCGGCGTGTCCTGCCACAGGTCCAATGTGTACCCGGTGCGGATGGGATCACCGGATCCCAGCACGCCTTCGATGCTGACGACGAGCCGCTCGCCCTCCAGGCGGAGGTCGTAGTGACCGCTTCGGGGAGGGGTGCCGCCGGTGTACGCGGAACGTGCCGGATCGAGCACCCAGTGCCCGAGGAACGGCACGAGGTCGTCACTCATGTGTGTCTCCTTCGCGGAACCTGCGCCACTGGCGGATTGTCCGGCGCATCGAGGTGGGCGACCATCACCCGATGAGTTATGAGACAGGCGTTCGGTGGAAGTGGATACCGTTCGTCGTGCTCGCGTTCGTGCTGTTGAGCTGGCTCGTGTTCGAGGCACTCGACCTCATCGACTTCGAGGGAGTCGTGACGCGGGTGCGCGGCATCGACCCGGTGTGGGCGGCGGTGGCGATCTTCGCCCTGCTCGTCGTGGACGTGCTGCTGCCCGTGCCGTCCACTCCGCTCATCGTGCTGGCGGGGACGGCACTCGGCCTGCCGCTGGGGCTGGCACTCGCGGTCATCGGGTCCCTGGGTTCCTCTGCCGCAGGGTACGCCCTCGGCAGGTTTGCGCGCCCGTGGTTGGTGCGCAAGGTCGTGACCATTGACGAGCTGACCGAAATGCGCCGCTGGGGCCGTCAGTTCGGCCCCTGGTTCTTCGGCGTGGCACGCGGCATTCCGATGATGGCCGAGACCGTGTCCGTGTCCGCCGGGGTGTCACGGGTGTCGTTCCGGACTTTCATGTTGTTCACCCTCACCGGAACCGTCCCGATTTGTGCCGCCTACGTGTTCGCCGGGTCGCAGGCGGAGACGGTTGAGGAGATCGTGATGATCTGCGCGGCAGGATTGCTGCTGACGGTCGGATTGTTCTACCTGCTGCGCCGGTTCGTGAAGGCGGCACCTTAGAAAATCGCTGGCGCCGTGTGGTTGTATGGATGTGCGCCCGGTGCACAGTGGAGGGTTACTTCTGGTGATCACTCGGGTTCGATTCCTGAGGCCGGCTTCGGCCGGTCTTCGCTCACTCCGGTGAGCAGTCACCTTCCGCGACTTGATCTCGGACGTCCACAACTCCACATCGACCAGAGGTGATAAATCGCCAGCGCGATGTGGTTGCACAGAAATCGCACCCCGGTGCGAGCAGAGGGTTACTTCGTCTTCAAAACGCAAATGCACCGTTGGCGAACTTGATCTCGGGGCGCACAACTTCACACGTGTCCGGTGCGAAGCAGAGGGTTACTTCCACTTCTAATGAGCGGGTCGTGGGTTCGAATCCCACCAGCCACTGCGGCTGCAGCTCAGTCTGGCAGAGCAGCATGTACCTTCCGCGACCCTGATCTCGGACACGTGTGTCGTTCGTGAGCTCCCCTTTCTTTTGCTTTGAGGGGGAAGAGCCGATGGCGAAGTTCAACATCTTTCGCGCACGTCCGGCGGGCACCAGCCCCGGTCGCCACGGTGCTGGCACCGCCCGCACCTACTCTCGGCGGCGCAAGGGGATGGTGCAGGACCCACCACGAGAGGCACCGACAGAACCGCCCTCGTAGAGGTCGCCCCGTCAGCACAGGCCACATGCGACGAGATGGCTACCACTTTCGATACGTGGGCGAAGGACGCTGGGTGGGCGAGCATCGCCTCGTAATGGAGGCGGTGCTCGGCCGCCTGCTCAGCCCCCGCGAAACCGTGCACCACAAGAACGGCATCCGCGACGACAACCGGCCCGAGAACCTGGAGTTGTGGGTTCGCAACCACCCGTCCGGCCAACGCGTCCGCGATCTCATCGCTTTCGCGCACGAGATCCTCGGCAGGTACCAGTCAACCCCAGCCGATGCGCCGAATCCGACATCGGCAGTCGACCATGCACTAACCAGTACGCTGCGCCACCTGACGGTTAGCGCTGTGACCAGGTATGCTAACGACGTGGAGTTCAACGTGTTCGCCAAGGCGTGCCCGTCACGCCCGACGCTGGAGCACGTCACCGGCAGGTGGGGCAGCCTGACGATGGGCGCGCTCGTGGACGGTCCGCTGCGGTTCAACGAGCTGCGCCGGCGGGTCGACGGGGTCAGCGAGAAGATGCTGTCCCAGACGTTGCACGCGCTGGAGCGCGACGGGCTCGTGCACCGCGACGCGCAGCCCACGAACCCACCGCGCGTCGACTACAGCCTCACGCCGCTCGGGCGCGAGACGGCCGAGCGGCTGCTCTCGTTGATCCATCTCCTGGAGGAGCGGATGCCCGAGGTGCTGGAGGCGCAGCGCGCGTACGACGCGCGCTGAGTCAGCACTCGATCACGTTGACGGCGAGGCCGCCGCGTGCGGTCTCCTTGTACTTCACCGACATGTCCTTGCCGGTGTCGCGCATGGTCTTGATGACCTTGTCGAGCGACACGAAGTGCGAGCCGTCGCCGCGCAACGCCATGCGTGCCGCGGTGATCGCCTTGATCGACGCGAGCGCGTTGCGTTCGATGCAGGGGATCTGCACCAGGCCGCCGATCGGGTCGCACGTCAGGCCGAGGTTGTGCTCCATGGCGATCTCGGCGGCGTTCTCGACCTGTTCCGGGGTGCCGCCGAGGACCTCGGCGAGACCACCGGCGGCCATCGAACACGCCGAGCCGACCTCGCCCTGGCACCCGACCTCGGCGCCGGAGATCGAGGCGTTCTCCTTGAACAGCACACCGATCGCGCCCGCGGTGAGCAGGAAGCTGACGACGCCGTCGTCGCTGGCTCCCGGCACGAACCTCGTGTAGTAGTGCAGGACCGCGGGCACGATGCCGGCCGCGCCGTTGGTCGGCGCGGTGACGACACGGCCGCCCGCCGCGTTCTCCTCGTTGACGGCCAACGCGAAGAGCGTCACCCAGTCCATGACCCGCAGCGGGTCGGTGGCGAAGTGCTCGCCCTCCAGCCGCTTGCGCATCTCGGCGGCGCGGCGGCGGACCTTGAGGCCGCCTGGCAGGACGCCGTGCTCGTTGCAGCCGCGTTCCACGCACTCCTGCATCACCTGCCAGATGTGCAGAAGTCCTCGGCGCACTTCCTCTTCCGACCGCCACGACAGCTCGTTGGCCATCATGATCTCGCTGATCGACAGGCCGGTCTCACGGGTGCGCGCGAGCAGCTGGTCGCCGGTCAGGAAGGGATGCGGCAGCGGGGTGGTGTCCGGCTTGATCCGGTCGGTGCCGCTCGCGTTCTCGTCGACGACGAACCCGCCGCCGATCGAGTAGTAGACGGCCTGCTCGACCGACTCCTCGCCCTTGTAGGCCTCGAAGCTCATCCCGTTGGGGTGCAACGGAAGCGACTTGCGGCGGTGCATGACGAGGTCGCGGTCGTGCACGAAGCCGATCTCGTGCGTGCCACCGAGCTTCAGGCGTCCACTCGCGACGATCTCCTCGACGCGGACGGCCGCGATCGCCGGGTCGACTTCTTCCGGCAGATTGCCTTCAAGGCCGAGGAAGACGGCCTTCGGGCTGCCGTGACCGTGCCCGGTCGCGCCGAGCGAGCCGAACAGCTCGACGTGCACGCGGTCCACTTCGGACACCCGTGCCCCGAGCTTCTCGACGAACATCGCCGCCGCGCGCATCGGGCCGACCGTGTGGGAGCTGGACGGCCCGATGCCGACGGAGAAAAGGTCGAAAACGCTGATCGCCACTGATCAGTCCTTCGCGGTGGTGGTCTGCAGTCAGTCTTTGGTGAGCTCGGCGTACTTGGCAGCCGTGAGCAGGTTCTCCGCCGACTCGACGCGCACCTTGAACAACCAGCCGGCGCCGTACGGCTCGTTGTTGATGATCGCCGGGTCGTCCACGACCGCGCTGTTGACCTCGATCACCTCACCGGTGACGGGCGAGAACAGGTCGCTGACCGACTTGGTGGACTCGAGCTCACCGCACGCCTCGTTCGAGACGACCTTCGCGCCGACCTCGGGGAGCTGAACGAAGACGATGTCACCGAGGGCGTCCGCGGCGTACTCGGTGATTCCGCAGGTCAACGGTTCCTGGGTACCCGGCGTCCAGTCGACCCACTCGTGCTCGACGGTGTAGAGCAGGTTCTCGGGGAACTCCACGGCGACTCCTCTGGCTTCACGGCTCGGTCAGGAAACTTGCGCCCCCTCCGCCGTGCAGAGTTGCCTACCCCGAGCGGTCTTGCTGCCTGAGAGTGTGCGGGAGCTTGCCCCTTCGGCGCCCCGACTCGCTCGTCGAGGTCTCTCCCACTCGGGTTCTGGTGCCTCACGGGCACCGCGGCCGGTCTTCAGTTCTCGGCGCGAACGCTATGTGCGTCCGCTGCCAAGTGTCAACGCGAGATGGTTGACAGCCGGGAAAGCGCTACCACAGATTGAAACCCAGACATCGGAGGTTTCATGAGGACAGCGCTCACCGTCGCTCTGCTCGCCTCGCTTCTGACCGCCTCGGTCTCCACCGCGAGCGCAGCGGACGTCCCTCAACCCATCCCTGTTCCGATCGACTCCCACTTCAACAACGACGGCATCGACACAGCCGCGGACCGGACCGGGAACTTCGACGGCTCCGGTTACGCCTTCCCTGCGGAAGCACTCCCGTCCGGGCAGGTCACAGCCGATGGCGTGCCCTATCTGTTCCCGGGCAGCACACAGTCGAAGAACAACAACGCGGTCTCACTCGGCCAGCGGATCGACCTACCCAGCGGCCGCTACCTGACCGCGCACTTCCTCGTGGAGTCGTCCTACGGCGCTGCGGGAGGCACCGCGACCGTGCACTACGCGGACGGTTCGACCAGCGCCGCCGCGCTCACCGGACCTGACTGGTACTCGGGCAGTGGTCCGATCTCCGCGCCCTACCGGTACTCCCCCGGCGGGACCGACCAGCACCCGGTGTCGATCGGCACCGGTCAGGTGTGGACAGATCCGTCGAAGGACGCCGTCGGCCTCACGCTGCCCGTGACGAACCCGGCGGTCGAGGGCAAGTCGTCGTTGCACGTGTTCGCCCTGTCGCTGCAGCCGGCGGGCAAGGGAGAGGTGCTCGCGGTCCGGTCCGCGCGCAGCACGAACAAGCTGCCGCGGCTGGGTGGCCAGACGATCGAGGCCACCGTCGTGAACCTCGGCGACCAGTGGATGTCGAACATCCGGGTGCGCGCAGAAGGCCTCGGCGTGGTGACGCTCGCGCCCGCGTCGGTGAAGCGGCTCGCGCCAGGAGAGGAGGCGCGGGTGCGGATCGGCATCCACGCCTACCGGACCGGCACCTTCGACGGGAAGGTCATCGCGACTTCCGGTCGTGTTTCCGCCTCGCAGAAGGCCAAGTTCACCCTGGGCGTAGCGGACTACCAGGCGACTGACGCGTCGTTGGGCACCCACGAGTCGCCGTACTGGTTCGACGACGCCAAGTTCGGGATCTTCATCCACTGGGGCCTGTACTCGGTGCCCGCGTGGTCGCCGCCGGGTGAGCAGTACGCGGAGTGGTACTGGCAGTGGATGCAGAACCCGAACAACGCCGTGAACCCGTACCACGCGGCGACGTAC
Organism: Lentzea roselyniae; assembly: GCF_039537795.1. Taxonomy (NCBI): domain Bacteria; kingdom Bacillati; phylum Actinomycetota; class Actinomycetes; order Pseudonocardiales; family Pseudonocardiaceae; genus Lentzea; species Lentzea roselyniae. The sequence continues at coordinate 274,203 of NZ_BAABBE010000005.1, read as the reverse complement.
GGGATGGACTTCGCGTACGACCAGTTCATCCCGCAGTTCACCGCGGCGAAGTTCGACCCGCGCGAATGGGTCCGGCTGTTCGAGGAGGCCGGGGCGAAGTACTACGTGCTCACCTCGAAGCACCACGAGGGCTTCGCGTTGTGGGACTCGAAGGTGTCCGGACGTGACTCCGTCGACCTCGGTCCTCGCCGTGACCTGGTGAAGGAGCTGTTCGACGCGTCACGGAAGTACACGCCGGGGATGAAGAACGGGCTCTACTTCTCGATGCCCGAGTGGTTCAACCCGGACAACCCGTGGTCGGGTCACGCGCCCCGCAACCCGTGGACCGGCGCACCCGAGCCCTACACCGGCTACCAGGCCGGGCGGGACTTCGTGAAGGACTACCAGGCACCTCAGATGACCGAACTGGTCGACGGGTACGACCCCGACGTCATCTGGTGCGACATCGGCGGTGCGAACGACTCGCGGCGGGTGCTGGCCGACTACTTCAACAAGGCCAAGAACCGGGCTGTGCCGAAGGACGTGACCGTCGACGACAGGTGCGGCATCCCGACCCACGACTACACGACGCCGGAGTACGCGACGTACCCGAACACCGTGGTGAAGAAGTGGGAGGCATCACGTGGCCTCGATCCGCGTTCGTACGGGTGGAACCGGGCGACACCGGACTCGATGTACATGACCGCGGACGAGGTGGTCGACACGCTCGTCGACACGACGTCGAAGAACGGCAACTTCCTGCTGGACATCGGACCGCGGGCGGACGGTTCGATCCCGGAGATCATGCAGCAGCGCCTCCGCGAGACGGGCGCGTGGCTGAAGACCAACGGCGAGTCGATCTACGGCACGACGTACTGGTCGCGCATGGCCCAGCAGGGTTCGCTGCGGTTCACGGTGAAGCCGAACGAGGCGTTCTACATCACCTCGTTGGCCCAGCCTGGCTCACAGCTCGTGGTCGACGCTCCAGTACCGATCAAGGACGGCGACAGGGTGACGTTGCTGGGGCATGACAGGCCCCTGAAATGGACCCGATCGGGCGGGAAACTCGTGGTGGACGTGCCTGCGGGCGTTGGCCGGCACGCATGGGTGTTCAAGGTGGCTTTGTCCTAGTAGAACAACCCGACAGTGACCGGATAGTGCGATCCGCACGATGACATGACCTTCGGGCTGCCTCACATTGTGAGACAGAGGCCAGCCGAACGGAGGAGTCATCGTGCGGATCGCAGTTCCCCGCGAGATCAAGAACCACGAGTACCGCGTCGCCCTCACGCCGGCGGGTGCTCACGAGCTGACCAGCCGCGGCCACGACGTGTTCGTCGAGCAGGGCGCCGGTCTGGGTTCCGCGATCACCGACGAGGAGTACCTCGCCGCGGGCGCCAAGATCCTCGCTTCCGCCGACGACGTGTGGGCGGAAGGCGACATGGTCCTCAAGGTCAAGGAGCCGATCGCCGAGGAGTACCCCCGCCTCCGCGCCGGCCAGACCCTCTTCACGTACCTGCACCTCGCCGCCGACAAGCCGCTGACCGAGGCTCTGCTGGCCTCCGGCACCACGGCCATCGCCTACGAGACCGTGCAGCTGCCGAACCGCGCGCTGCCGCTGCTCGCCCCGATGTCCGAGGTTGCGGGCCGCCTGGCCCCGCAGGTCGGCGCGTTCTCCCTGATGAAGCCGTCCGGTGGCCGCGGCGTGCTGCCCGGTGGCGTCCCCGGCGTCGCCCCTGCCCGCGTGGTCGTGATCGGCGGCGGCGTGGCGGGCGTCAACGCCGCCACCATCGCCGTCGGCATGGGCGCGGACGTGCAGATCCTCGACACCAACGTCGACCGCCTGCGCCAGATCGACGCCCAGTTCCAGGGCCGCCTGCGCACGCTGGCGTCCAACGCGTTCTCCGTGGAACAGGCCGTCCGCGAGGCCGACCTGGTCATCGGCGCCGTGCTCGTGCCGGGTGCCGCCGCCCCGAAGCTGGTCTCGAACGCGCTGGTCGCCGACATGAAGCCGGGCTCTGTGCTCGTCGACATCGCGATCGACCAGGGCGGCTGCTTCGAGGACTCGCGTCCGACCACGCACGCCGAGCCGACCTACGAGGTCCACAACTCGGTCTTCTACTGCGTGGCGAACATGCCGGGCGCCGTGCCGCGCACCTCGACCTACGCCCTGACCAACGTGACGCTGCCCTACGCGGTCGCGCTGGCCGACAAGGGTTGGGAGAAGGCGTTGAAGGACGACCGTTCGCTCGCCCTGGGCCTCAACGTCCACGCCGGTCAGCTGACCAACGGCCCCGTGGCCGAGGCGACCGGCCTCACGCACACGCCGCTGGAGACCGTGGTCTGAAAGCCAACTGAATGAGAGAAGCCCCCGCACGCGATCATGCTGCGGGGGTTTCGTCCATCCGGCCAGCGTGACGGTCCTCGGCCGGCCGTTGAGATGCTCGAACCGGCGCAGGTACCGCTCGCACCGGTCCACGAACCCGAGATCGCCCGGAGCGAGTCGGGTCTTCGCGATCACCTCGCGCGGGTCGTAGATCAACGGCCGCACGATGCCGCGGTTCTCGTCGAAGAAGGCGCCACCACCGAGGTCGGCGGCCGCCAGCGCGATCGCGCGTTGCTCGACAGTTCCGGGACCTCGTCGGTCGCCAGCAACTCCCGCAGCACCTCCCGTGTGTGCTGCAGGAGTGCGGAAACCTCGATCGGGCGCCGGATCGGGCCGTCGATGCTCCAGCTCACGACCGGAGCACCGCGACCCTCGCCCTGATGCCGTCGATCACGCAGTCCAGCCCGAACTCGAACTGCCCCTCCAGCGACCACAGCTCCTGCTCGCCCAGCATCGCGACGTAGCGGGGATGCCTGTCCCGGTACAGGTCGGCGATCTTCGCCAGGTCCGGCGGCGCGGCATCCATCCCGCCGCGGCCGATGAAGTTCACCTCGGCCGTCGCGTATCCGACGACGTAGCTCGACACCGCCGACACCGACCGCGCCGCCGCGAACGTCGACAGGCCGGCCGACAGCATGGCTTCGAGCATCGTGTCCGCCATCGCCACCGCGTTCGGCCCGACGGAGTTGAACTCACCGATGCCTCGGATCCACCACGGGTGCCTGTGCGCGACCTGACGAAACGCGTGCATCATCTGCCGCAGCGCCGTCTCCCAGTCGGTGTCCGGTTCCGGTCGCCCGAGCTCCCCGTAGACCTCGTCGAGGCAGAGCTCGATCAACGCGTCCTTCGTCGGCACGTGCCAGTAGAGCGACATCGGTGCGGCACCGAGTGCGGCCGCGAGCTTGCGCATGGACAGCTTCTGCATGCCGTGCTCGTCCAGCATCTCCACCGCCTTGCGGACGATCGCCTCCCGGCTCAGGCCGAGAGGCTGACCGCTGCTGGGCCTGGGCTTGCTGAACCACACGCTGTCCACAGCAGCGATCCTAAGCACGCCGCAGCAACACGCTGGCCACAACACCTCCCAGGAACACGGCGATCGCGCCGATCACGAGGCTCACGCTCATGCCGGACGAGAACGCGTCGCGCACGACCGTGATGTCCGCTCCGCTGTGCAGTGCGTCGCTCAACGACCGCGACGGGATTCCGTCCGGCAGTGAGGCCGCGAACCGCGCGGACAGCAGCGCGCCCAGCACGGCGATGCCGAACGAGGAGCCCAGCTCCGTCAGCGTGCTCGACAGACCCGACGCGATACCGGCGCGCTCCGGCGGGATGGCACCCATCAGCGCGTTGACCGCAACCGGTTGCGCCACACCGACACCCACGCCGATGAGGATCAGACCGGCCAGCGTCGGCGGGTAGGTGTTGCCGATCGACAGCAGCACCACGCCGCCCGCGACGATCGTCATGCCGAGCAGCATCGCCTTGCTGGCACCCAGTTTCAGCACGAGCTGGCCCAGCGTGTTGCTGGTGACGAGCAACGCGATCGCCATCGGTGCCACGCGAAGACCGGCCTCCAACGGGCTGTAGCCGAGCACGCCCTGAAGGTGTTGCGTCAACAGGAAGAGCGAGCCCGCCATGCCGAACGACGCCAGCACTCCCGACGCCACCGCACCGGTGAACCGCCGGTCCGCGAAGAAGCCGAGGTCCAGCATCGGCTCCGCGGTGTGCCGTTCCCACAACGCGAACGCCGTCATGGTGACCAGCCCGATCGCCACGGGCACGCCGAACTGCGCCGAGCCGAACCCGTGCTCCGGCACCTCGATGACCGCGTACACCAGCGCGACCATGCCGATGATCGACAGGATCGAGCCGATGACGTCCGGCCTGCGCACGGTCGGGTCCTTGGACTCCGGCACCAGCGCCGCGACGGCCGCGATCGCGAGGATCGCCACCGGCACGTTGATGAGGAACACCGAACCCCACCAGAAGTGCTTGATGAGCGCGCCGCCGATCACCGGACCGGCCGCGAAGCCGAGGCTCGTGACCGCGGCCCAGATGCCGATGGCCTTCGGGCGTTCCTTCTCGTCGAACAACTGCATCAGCACGGCCAGCGTGCCCGGCATCAGCATCGCGGCACCGACGCCCATGAAGCCGCGTGCCGCGATCAGCGCCTCGGACGAGCCCGCGTAGGCCGCCACGGCACTGCCCGCGCCGAAGAGCGCGAGACCGGCCAGCAACGCCTTCCTGCGGCCGAACCTGTCGCTCAGCGAACCGGTCGTGAGCAGCAGACCCGCCAGCGCCAGCGAGTACGCGTTGATCATCCACTGGATGTCGGCGGTGCTCGCCCCGAGACCGGTGGAGATCGACGGGATCGCCACGTTCAGCACGGTGTTGTCGAGCACCACGACCATCACGGACAGGCAGAGCACGCCGAGCACGGCCCAGCGCTGGGGGTGCGGGTGCACCCCGACCTTCTCGGTCGTCGAAGTCATGTCCTCCCCCTTACGGTGTACGAGCAACTTACAGCGTACGAGACACCGGGACGCAACGGGTTTCACGGAGGGAGACGTGGATCGCGAAGGCGCTCAGCGTCTGAGCCTGCGGGGGTTCGGGGGGCGTCCCCCCGAAAAAGAACTGCGGGCTCTGACGAAATCGACCGAAGGCCGATGAGCGCCAGAGCCCGCCACGTAAAGGGCGGCCGCGCTCAACCAGCCTGGGGGTCACTGGGAGCGGGGCCGCCGAGAACAAATATAGCGGGCCTTGGGCGGGCGCGCCCAGCACCCCCACCGAAACGCGACCCAAAAGTTTCCCCAACTGGACCACTGCCCGTGTTCGGCTCGTCCAGCAAACGAGTGAATTCACCGGTCCGCGGTGCGGCGAGCAGGGCCGACGGCCGATGAACACGGAGTCGGGCGTCCCTCGAAGGGAGATTCCATGGCTGAACCACAGGGATGGATCCACTGCCACGACCCGTTCGGTCGGGACAGATCGATGACCGTCCTGGTCGAAAACGACCGAGTCCTCCTGGTCACGCCACCGGGCGAGACCGCTGTGATGTCCGCCACGCAGACACGCCGCCTGGGATCCTTGCTCGATCAGGCCACGGCGAAGATGTGATGGACGAGGCGCTGCGAGACGCGGTGCTGCAACGGCTGGCACTGCTGGACAAGGTCGCCGAGCACGGCGAAGCCGACGCGCTGGTCCCGCTGGCCCGCGCGGAGATCCACCGCCTGGCGGACGGCTGGCGACTGCTGCTGACGGTGCACCAGCCGGACGAGGACGGCAGGTGCAAGGCGTGTCCCGGCTGGCTGCGGCGACGGCGGTGGCCGTGCCAGGTCTGGAACATGGCGCATCAGCACCTGATCGGCGAGGGTCTGCCGCATCGGGAGCGCCGCAGGCCGTTGCGCAACCCTTTCACTCGATCGGGCACGATCGAGATCCCTGAGGAAACACCGGTCGAGCTGACCACCGAGCTGCCGCCGATCTTGAGCGACCTCCCGCCGGTGGTGCACCGCGCGCCGGTCGTGTCACGCCCGAAGCACGCCTTGCCGGACTGAGCTTCAGGCAGGATGGGCCGCATGCATGACGGCAGCGGCCTCATCGCGGTGCAGAACCTGACCAAGCAGTTCGGTCCAGTCACCGCGGTGCAGAACCTGAGCTTCACCGTGTCCCCCGGCAGTGTCACGGGCTTCCTCGGCCCGAACGGCGCGGGGAAGACGACGACCCTGCGGATGTTGCTCGGGCTCGTGAAGCCGACCAGCGGCACGGCGACGATCAACGGAAGACCGTTCCACCAGCTCGGTCAGCCCGGCCGTGTGGTGGGCGCGGTGCTGGAGGCGCAGGGGTTCCACCCCGCCCGCTCCGCCCGCGACCACCTGCGCGTGTACGCGGCGGCCATCGGCGTGCCGGACGCGCAGGCCGACCAGGTCCTCGGCCTGGTCGGCCTGGGCTCCGCGGCCGATCGCAAGGTGGGCGGGTTCTCACTCGGCATGAAGCAGCGGCTGGCGCTCGCCACCGCGCTGCTCGGCGACCCGCAGGTGCTCGTGCTGGACGAACCCGCGAACGGCCTCGACCCCGAGGGCATCGCGTGGCTGCGCACGTTCCTGCAGTCGTACGCGCGAATGGGACGCACGGTGCTGATCTCCAGCCACCTGCTGGCCGAGGTCGAGCAGACCGTCGACCAGGTCGTGATCATCTCGCGCGGGCAGACGATGTTCTACGGGCCGTTGGAGCAGTTGCGGCAGTCGCAGCAGCGGCGCGTTCTCGTCCAGCCGTCGGACATCAACGCGCTCGCGACGGCGTTGCGTGCTGAGGGTGTGCAGGCGATCGAGCAGCTGCCCGACGGCAGGCTCGCGGTGTCCGGAGTGGACTCCAGGCAGGTGGCCGACAGCGCGTTGAAGGCAGGCGTGTCGATCTACGGCATCCAGGAGGAGCAGGTCGACCTCGAGCGGCTGTTCTTCCAGCTCACCAGCGGCCAGTACGCCGGGTACGCGCCGGCTCAGACTCCGTACAAGCAGCAGGGTGGTTGGGCCTGATGGGCAACCTCGTACAGGCGGAGCTCCGCAAGACGACGACGACCGGGCTGTGGTGGGGTCTGCTGATCCCGACCGCGGTGCTGGCGCTCGGCTGGGGGCTCGCCACCGGTCTGCTCGGTCAGTTCTTCGTGGACTTCGCGTCGACCAGCGACGTCGACGAGGTGTCGGACTTTCTCGGGGTCACGCCGGACCAGTGGAAGGTGTCGCTGTTCGGCATGGCGCGGGCGATCAACATCTCGACGATCTTCCCGATGGTCTTCGGTGCGCTGGCGATCTCCGGTGAGATCAACCGGCGGACGATCACGACGACGTTCCTGACCGCGCCGTCGCGCATGCACGCGTTGCTGGCGAAGATGCTGGTCTACGTGTTGTGGGGCGCGATCTACGGCCTCGCGATCATGCTGTTCCTCGGCATCGGCGTGGTGATCACCAGCGACTCCGGGCAGCTGCCGGACGCCGGTGGCTGGGCGATGCTGACGCTGGCCTGCGTGCTGTCGTCGGTCCTGATGACGATGTTCGGCGTCGGCATCGGCGCGCTGATACCGAACGTGGCGGGCACGGTCGTGTTGCTGCTGCTGTACTTCCTGGTGATCGAGAACGTGCTGCACCTCGTGCTCGCGTACCTGGAGGTGCCGTCGATCATCGGGTTCCTTCCGAACGGGTCGATCAACGGGCTCACCGGGTCGGTCGCGGTCGACCTCTTCCTGTCGACGGCGGGTGTGGTGCCGCCGGAGGTCGAGGACGTGCTGCGGGCGATCGCCGGTGCGGGCGGGGCGCTCGACTGGTGGTGGTCGGGGCTCGTGTTCCTCGGCTGGTCCGGGATCGTGTTCGCGGGCGGCTGGGCGGTCACCCAGTCCAAGGACATCACCTGACCTGCGACTTCCCAAGATCCACTTAGCTGTCAGACCCCGTCCGTAGTCTTGGCTGCGTGACGAAGGGCTGGATCCGCCGACTGACCGCCGCCTGCTGGCAGCACCCCCGACTGGTGGTGCTGTCGGTGCTGGCAGCTGTCGTCGGCGTTGGTCTGCAGGCGGCGGGCCCGTTGCTGCTCAAGACCGCGGTCGACGACTCGACGGAGGGCCGCACCGACCGGCTGTGGGCGCTCATGGTGGCGTTGATCGCGCTGGAGCTGCTCACGTTCGGGTCGGCGTTCCTGCGGCGATATCTGGGCGGCCGGCTGGCGCTGGGCGTGCAGCACGACTTGCGGCTCGGCGTGTTCTCGGCGGTGCAGCGGCTCGACGGCGCGAAGCAGGACGAGCTGCGGACGGGGCAGATCGTGTCGCGGTCGATCACCGACCTGCAGCTGGTGCAGTCGCTGCTGATGATGGCGCCGCTGGCGGTCGGCACCGTGGTGTTCGCGGTGGCCGCCCTGGCTGCGATGCTCTACCTGTCGGTGCCGCTGACGATCATCGCGATCATCGTGCTGCCGCTGGTGGCGTGGCTCGCGGGCCGGACGCGGCTGACGTTGTTCCCCGCCACCTGGTCCGCGCAGCAGCGGGCCGCCGATCTCGCGCAGCACGTCGAGGAGACCGTCACCGGTGTCCGCGTGGTGAAGGGCTTCGGCCAGGAGGCGCGCGAGGTGGCGCGGCTGGAGAAGCACGCTCGCGCGCTGTTCGCGGAACGGATGCGCGCTGCCCGGCTGACGTCGCGGCCGCTCGCGACCGTCACCGCGCTGCCGTTGCTCGGCCAGGTCGGCGTGCTGGCGCTGGGCGGCTGGCTGGCGTTGCACGGCGAGGTCACGCTGGGCACGTTCCTGGCGTTCACGACGTACGTGGCGAACCTCGTAGGCCCGACCAGGATCCTGTCCGGCCTGGTGGTGTCCGCGCAGCTGGCGCGCGCCGGGGTGGAGCGGGTCTACGAGCTGATCGACTCGCAGCCGGACGTGCGGGACGGCCCCGACGAGGTGCCGGACGGCCCGCTCGGCATCTCGTTCTCGGACGTGACGTTCGGCTACACCCGCAGCGAGCCGGTGCTGCAGGACTTCTCGATCTCCGTGGAGCCGGGCGAGACGCTGGCGCTGGTCGGTACCGCGGGTTCCGGCAAGTCCACGGTTTCGTTGCTGCTGCCCCGTTTCTACGACGTGCACTCCGGTGCCGTCCGGGTGGGTGGCGCCGACGTCCGCACGCTGCGCCTGGAGTCGTTGCGCGGTGCGGTGGGTGTCGTCTTCGAGGAGGCTTTCCTCTTTTCCGACACGGTGTTCGCGAACATCGCGTACGGCCGCCCCACCGCGTCCCGTGAGGAAGTGGAGCGCGCCGCGAAGGCAGCGGAGGCGCACGACTTCATCGAGGCCCTGCCGCTCGGCTACGACACGGTGGTGGGCGAACGCGGACTGACCCTCTCCGGCGGTCAACGCCAGCGCGTGGCCCTCGCTCGCGCTCTCCTCTCGGACCCGCGGGTGCTGTTGCTGGACGACGCCACGTCCGCCGTGGACAACGCGACGGAAGCCGCGATCCACGCGACGCTGGCCTCGGTGACGGCGAACCGCACGACCCTGCTGGTGGCCCACAGACGCTCGACGCTGTCCCTGGCCGACCGGATCGCGGTCCTCGACGCGGGCCGCGTGGTCGACGTCGGCACCCACGAGGAGCTGACCGCTCGCTGCCCCCTCTACCGCGACCTGCTGGCGGGCCCGGACGAGGCGATCGAGTCCACCCCACCCGTGGCGACAGGCGAACTGTGGCCCACGTTGTCCCAGGAAACGCTGGACCAGCGTCTGATCGACGAAGCCAGGACCACTGCTCCCGCCGCGTCCGGCCGCCGGGGAGGCGGTGGCGGCGGCATGTCGGCACTGGCGGGCGGCCCGCCCACCCCGGAACTGCTGGCCAAGGTGCGCGCGCTGCCGCCCGCCACCGAGGCTCCGGTCCTGCACGGCGAAGACCCGCAGGCGCCCGATCCGAGCTTCCGCCTGGCGCGCCTGCTGCGCCCGGTCCGCTGGGCCTTGGCCGCCGTGGCCGCCCTGGTCGTGCTGGACGCGCTGGTGGGCATGGGCCTGCCGGCGCTGGTCCGCCTTGGCGTCGACGGCGGCGTGGTGACAGGCACCACCTCCACCCTGTGGCAGGCGGTCGCCATGGGCGTGGGCCTGGTGGTGATCGGCTGGCTGACCACGACGGGCAGCACCGTGTTCGCCGCCCGCCTGGGCGAACGCCTGCTCTACCTGCTCCGCGTCCGCAGCTACGCCCACCTGCAACGCCTGGGCCTCGACTACTACGAGCGCGAGATGGCCGGCCGCATCATGACGAGGATGACGACGGACGTCGACGCCCTCTCGACGTTCCTGCAGACCGGCCTCGTCACCGCGGTGATCAGCCTCATCACGGTCGTGGGCATCACCGCGGCCCTGGTGATCACCGACGCGTCCCTGGCCCTGATCGCCCTGTCCGTCCTGCCACTTCTGGCCGTCGCCACGGTGATCTTCCAGCGCCTCGCCTCCACCGCCTACGCCGAAGCCCGCGAGCGGGTGAGCGCCGTCAACGCCGACCTCCAGGAGAACGTCTCGGGTCTGCGCGTCTCCCAGGCCTACACCCGCGAACGCCACTCGGCGGAAGCCTTCGCCGAACGCAGCGACGCCTACCGCCGCACCCGCCTGCGCGCCCAGCGCTACATCGCCACCTACTTCCCCTTCGTGGCAATGCTCTCCGGCGTGGCCCAAGCCGTGGTCCTCGCCGTGGGCGCCCACCGGGTGGCCACCGGCACGCTGACTCCGGGCGTCCTCCTGGCCTTCCTGCTCTACCTGGGCCTGTTCTTCAGCCCGATCCAGCAACTCTCCGGCGTCTTCGACGGCTACCAGCAGGCCCGCGTGGGCCTGCGCCGAATCGGCGACCTCCTGCGCACCCCGAGCACGGTCGAACCCCCGGCAACCCCGATCCCGGTCCCGCCCCGCCTGCGCGGCGAGGTGGAACTGCGCAACGTCTCCTTCACCTACCAGGGCGCCGACCACCCGGCCCTGGACAACGTGTCCCTCCACGTCAACCCCGGTGAAACCGTCGCCCTCGTGGGCGAAACCGGCGCCGGCAAGTCCACCCTGGTGAAGCTGATCGCCCGCTTCTACGACGCCACCACCGGCTCCGTCCAGGTCGACGGCGTGGACATCCGCACCTACGACCTCTCGTCCTACCGCCAACGCCTGGGCGTAGTCCCCCAGGAGGCCCACCTGTTCGGCGGCGACGTGGCCGAGAACGTCGCCTACGGCCGCCCCACCGCCACAAAAGAAGAAATCCAGCAAGCCGTAGCAGCCGTAGGCGCCCTCCCGATGGTCGCCACCCTCCCCAACGGCTTCCACCAACCGGTGGGCGAACGCGGCAACCACCTCTCCGCGGGCCAACGCCAACTCCTGGCCCTGGCCCGCGCCGAACTGGTGAACCCGGACCTCCTCCTGCTGGACGAGGCCACCGCCGCCCTGGACCCGGCCACCGAGTCCGCCGTCCTGGCCGCCAGCGACCACCTGACGGGCACCCGCACCACCTTCGTGGTGGCCCACCGCCTGGCCACAGCGGCAAAGGCCGACCGCATAGTCGTCCTGGCCAACGGCCGCATAGTCGAACAGGGCACCCACGCCGACCTCTTGGCATCCAACGGCGCCTACGCCCGCCTGTGGCGCCACGGCACCCCGGAAGCCGCCGCCTGACCAACCGCGCGCCCAGGCGGCGATGCCGAGCCGCGCGTTGTCAACGGGCGCCCGCCAACACAAGCCGACCCCGCACCCACCCAGCACACCCACACTCGCAACGCGACCTGAGCCACCCCGCGCGCCCCACCACAAGCCGACCCCGCGCGGTCGCCAACCGTGGCCCCCACCACGAACCCTCGTCCCCGCCCCGCCCCATGACGTAGAAACCAACTCCCCGGACCAGCCAGGTCAAGGAGCCCACGTCATGCCATCCCGCCCCACCGTCCTCTACGTCTCGGACCTGACCTACCCGGCCAAGGGCAGGCGCTACTGCGACGAGGACATCCACCTGACCTCAGAGCTCCGCAAGACCTTCGACCTGGCCATCTGCCACCCGACGGACGCCGCACAACTCATGGCCGGCTTCGACACGGCCGTAATCCGCAACAGCGGCCCGGTGATCGACTACCCGGAGGCCTACCGCCACTTCCGGGAGCAGGCCAAGACCACCGGCCAACGCGTCTACAACCCGCTGACCGGCAAGGCCGACATGGCAGGCAAGCAGTACCTGGTCGACCTGACCGACGAGGGCTACCCGGTCATCCCCACGATCGACACCCTGCAACACCTGGACCGCCTCCCACAGACAGCCGAGTACGTCGTGAAGCCCAAAGCCGGCGCCGACTCCCACGGCCTGGAGTTCGTGTCCCGCGACGCCCTGCCGGCGAGGCTCGCGGACAAAGCGATCGACAACGCCGACGTCCTCATCCAGCCCAAGATCGATTTCCGGTACGAGGTGTCGTTCTACTTCGTCGACCACGACTTCCAGTACGCCCTGCACGCACCGGACCCGGCCCACCGCTGGGAGCTCACCTGGTACACCCCCACCACCGCGGATCTGGAGTTCGCGCAGACGTTCATCGACTGGAACAGCCTCGACCACGGCATCCAGCGCGTGGACGCCTGCCGCACGCAGTCGGGAGACCTGCTGCTGGTCGAGCTGGAGGACCTGAACCCGTACCTGTCGCTGGACCGGACACCGGAACGGACCAGGGAGGAGTTCGTGACAGCCATGACCGCGTCGATCGAGCGTTCACTGGCCTGACCGGGAGCCGGGCAAGATCGGCCGGCCTGGTCGGCAGGATCAATCGGCGGGATGCGGTTGTTGTACCTATCGTGAACTGATCACTGCACTCGGTGCGTATGCCCGTCCAACGGCTCAGTGGGCATTGCCCGAAAGAGAGGGGGACGTAGTGAGACGCACATCAAGAATTGCTCAACTACGGGTGACGACGGGCCCGTCCTGATCGATCCTGTGACAGAGCACTCCTTGCCAGATGCCTCCAGCGTGTGAAGGCCCGGGCCAGGGGGACTAGCCTGACTACCGCATGAGTCAACACCAAGAGCGAGATGGATAGAGGCGAGCGCCAGCCGTGTCCAGCAGCAGTCCTGCGTCACAATTCGGGCCGAACGAGTGGCTCGTCGAGGAGATGTACGAGCAGTTCCTCGCGGACCCGTCATCCGTAGACCCGGCATGGCATGACTTCTTTGCCGACTACAAGCGTGCGGGCGGCAACGGAACCGCCACGGCCAGCGCGGGTGGCTCCACGGCCACCGCCACCGTGACGCCGCCTGCCGCCGACAACGGCAAGGCAGCGCCCGCCGCGTCCAAGCCGGCCGCACAGCCCAAGCCCGCGGCCACGCTGCCGCAGACCGGCAAGCCCGCGCCCCAGCAGGCCGCGAAGGCCAAGCCGGTCACGCAGAGCGCGCAGCCCGAGCAGAAGCAGCTGCGCGGTGCCGCCGCCGCGATCGCGAAGAACATGGAGCTGTCGCTCACCGTTCCGACCGCGACCAGCGTGCGCGCCGTGCCCGCCAAGCTGCTGGCCGACAACCGCATCGTCATCAACAACCACCTGAAGCGGACGCGCGGCGGGAAGGTCTCCTTCACGCACGTCATCGGCTACGCGGTGGTGCGGGCGCTGCAGGCCTACCCGAACATGAACCGGCACTACGCCGAGGTCGACGGCAAGCCGTTCGTCGTCACGCCGGAGCACGTGAACTTCGGTCTCGCTATCGACCTGCCCGGCAAGGACGGCCAGCGCACGCTGGTGGTCGCGTCGGTCAAGGGCTGCGAGAACATGACGTTCACGCAGTTCTGGCAGGCCTACGAGGACCTGATCCGCAAGGCTCGGGCCGGCTCGCTCACGACCGACGACTTCTCCGGCACCACGATCTCGCTGACCAACCCCGGCACCATCGGCACGAACCACTCGGTGCCGCGGCTGCAGGCCGGTCAGGGCGCGATCATCGGTGTCGGCGCCATGGAGTACCCCGCGCACTTCCAGGGCACCAGCGAGCAGGCGCTCACCGACATGGGCGTCAGCAAGATCATCACGCTGACCAGCACGTACGACCACCGCATCATCCAGGGCGCGGAGTCGGGCGAGTTCCTCAAGCGCGTGCACCAGCTGCTGCTCGGCGAGGACGGCTTCTACGACGACATCTTCGCGTCGCTGCGGCTGCCCTACGAGCCCATCCGCTGGGTCGCCGACATCCCAGAGGGCGCTGTCGACAAGACCGCCCGCGTGATCGAGCTGATCGACGCGTTCCGCACCCGCGGTCACCTGATGGCGGACACGGACCCGCTGAACTACCGCCAGCGCAGCCACGCGGACCTCGACGTCCTGAGCCACGGCCTCACGCTGTGGGACCTGGACCGCGAGTTCCCGGTCGGCGGCTTCGCCGGCAAGGAGCGGATGAAGCTCCGCGACATCCTGGGCGTGCTGCGCAACTCGTACTGCCGCACGGTCGGCGTCGAGTACATGCACATCCTGGAGCCGGAAGAGCGGCAGTGGATCCAGGAGCGCGTCGAGGTTCCGCACGAGAAGCCACCGGCCACCGTGCAGAAGTACATCCTCAGCAAGCTGAACGCGGCTGAGGCGTTCGAGACGTTCCTTCAGACCAAGTACGTCGGCCAGAAGCGCTTCTCGCTGGAGGGCGGCGAGACCGTCATCCCGCTGCTCGACGCGGTGCTCGACAAGGCCGCCGAGCACGAGCTCGACGAGGTCGTCATCGGCATGCCGCACCGCGGCCGCCTGAACGTGCTCGCGAACATCGTCGGCAAGCCGATCTCGCAGATCTTCCGCGAGTTCGAGGGCAACCTCGACCCCGGCCAGGCGCACGGCTCCGGCGACGTGAAGTACCACCTCGGTGCCGAGGGCAAGTACTTCCGCATGTTCGGTGACGGCGAGACCAAGGTGTCGCTGACCGCGAACCCGTCGCACCTCGAGGCCGTCGACCCGGTGCTCGAGGGCATCGTGCGCGCCAAGCAGGACCTGATCGACCGCGGCGGCGACTTCTTCCCCGTCCTGCCGGTCGCCCTGCACGGTGACGCGGCGTTCGCGGGCCAGGGTGTCGTGGCCGAGACGCTGAACCTCGCGCTCGTCCGCGGCTACCGCACCGGTGGCACGGTCCACATCGTCGTCAACAACCAGGTCGGCTTCACCACCGCGCCGGAGCACTCGCGGTCCTCGAAGTACTCGACCGACGTCGCGAAGATGATCGGCTCGCCGGTCTTCCACGTGAACGGTGACGACCCCGAGGCCTGCTACTGGGTCGCGAAGCTGGCCGTCGACTACCGCCAGGCGTTCCACAAGGACGTCGTGATCGACATGGTCTGCTACCGCCGCCGCGGCCACAACGAGGGCGACGACCCCTCGATGACGCAGCCGGCGATGTACGACGTGATCGACCAGAAGCGCTCGGTCCGCAAGACCTACACCGAGGCCCTGATCGGCCGCGGCGACATCACGGTCGAAGAGGCCGAGAAGGCGCTGCAGGACTTCTCCAGCCAGCTGGAGCACGTCTTCAACGAGGTCCGCGAGCTCGAGAAGCACCCGGTGACGGTCAGCCCGTCGGTGGAGGCCGAGCAGCAGGTCCCGGCGAAGCTGCCCACCGGCATCACGCGTGAGGTGCTGGAGCACATCGCCGACGCCCACGTGAACCTGCCGGAGGGCTTCACGCCGCACGCGCGCGTCAAGCCGGTGCTGGAGCGCCGCGCGAAGATGGCGCGCGAGGGCGGCATCGACTGGGCGTTCGCCGAGCTGCTCGCGTTCGGCTCACTCGCGCTGGAGGGTCGCAAGATCCGCCTGGCCGGCCAGGACTCGCGCCGCGGCACGTTCGTGCAGCGCCACGCGACCCTGATCGACCGCAAGACCGGCGAGGAGTACACGCCGCTGCAGAACCTGTCGCCGGACCAGGGCAAGTTCATGGTCTACGACTCGGTGCTGTCGGAGTTCGCCGCGCTCGGCTTCGAGTACGGCTACTCGGTCGCGAACCCGCAGGCGCTGGTGCTGTGGGAGGCGCAGTTCGGTGACTTCGTCAACGGCGCGCAGCCGATCATCGACGAGTTCATCTCGTCCGGCGAGGCCAAGTGGGGTCAGCGTTCCGACGTCGTGATCCTGCTGCCGCACGGCCACGAGGGCCAGGGCCCCGACCACACGTCGGGCCGCATCGAGCGCTGGCTGCAGCTGTGCGCCGAGGGCTCCATGACCGTCGCGGTGCCGTCGACCCCGGCGAACTACTTCCACCTGCTGCGCCGCCACGCCCTCGACGGCGTCGACCGCCCGCTCGTGGTGTTCACGCCGAAGTCGATGCTGCGTCTCAAGGCCGCGGTCAGCGGGACGGACGAGTTCATCAACGACCGCTTCCAGTCCGTGATCGACGACCCGACGATCAAGGACCCGAACGCGGTCACGAAGGTCCTGCTGTGCAGCGGCAAGATCTCCTACGAGCTGCACGCCGAGCGCGAGAAGCGCGGCGGCGGCGACGTGGCGATCGTGCGCGTCGAGCAGCTCTACCCGGTCCCGGCCCGCAAGCTGACCGAGACCCTGGAGCGCTACCCGAACGCGAAGGACGTCCGCTGGGTGCAGGAGGAGCCGGCGAACCAGGGCGCCTGGCCGTTCTACGGCCTGGCCCTGCCGGAGCTGCTGCCCGAGCACCTGGGCACCGTCCGCCGCGTGTCGCGCCGTCCGATGGCCGCCCCGTCGGCCGGCTCGAGCAAGGTCCACGAGGTCGAGCAGCGCGAGATCATCACCCGCGCCTTCGAGTGATCACCGTTTGACCGAGACGAGCCGCCGGGCCCTGCACAGGGTCCGGCGGCTCGTTTTCTCAGCCCACACAGGAGTTTCTGCCATGTACCACACCGATCGCGGCATCGAAGAGCTCGAGAAGCGGCGCGGCGAGGAGGAGGTCACCCTCGCGTGGCTCGCCGACAAGCTCCGCTCGTTCGTCGACGCCAACCCGGACTTCGAGACGGCCGTCGAACGGCTCGCCACCTACCTGGCGCGCGACGACGAGGACGACTTCGAGGACTGATGAAGCCTCGTTAGCGAGTGGTGACCAGATCGCGTGGCGCGGGTGAAGGCCTGGTGGTGCTCGCAGGCTCATCGGGCCGCCTGCGGCGCTTCATCCGGTACGCCAGACCGTGCAGCAGACCCAGCAGCACTGCACCCGCGAGCAACGGGATCCCGTAGGAGAACCCGGGAGGCGAGAACCCGAGTCGCAGCGTCGCGCCGTCGCTGGACTTCGGCAGGTCGACGGTGATGATGCCCATCGGACCGCGCCGCACCGGCACGTCCTTCCCGTCAACGGAGGCGGTCACGCCCGGCCAGGCGAGCGCGGCCAGGGTGACCGTGCCCTCGCCCCGGTAGCGGATCTCCTCGTCCGGGCGTCTCGGTTGCCGGCGATCGTCGAGAACTTCGAGGCCGGGCGAGGTCCACGACACCCGGCCCTGCGGCCACGGCAGCGGCGCGGCACGGCGGAACACGGTCGCGTGCTCGTCGTGTGAGAGCACCTGCCAGCCGGCGGGCGGCTCGTCCGCTTCCCCGTTGGGCACGAAACCGTTGCGCACCACCACGTTCTGCACTCGCAGCAGGTCGGCGACCGGTACCCCGGTCTCGGGGTCGACCGCGAACAGGCGGTGGAACGCCTCGGGACAGGTAGCGCCGGACGGGTGCATGCACAGGCCGTTGTTGAGGGGCGCGTAACCCATGCCGGTGTAGGAGTTCAGGCTCGTCACCCCGGCGACCTCGTACATGCTGCCGGCAAGCATGTCGCGCCACAGACCGTCAGGATGCGTGTGCGGGTCACCCGGCGACACGTGGGACACGGTGAACGTGTTGCCCTCGTACCCCGCGAACCGGTCGCGCAGTTGCTGGACGTTGTGCGGCAACCGATAGGCGGTGAACGACGCGTTGATCGGGTACCAGGTCAGCTGTGCGAAGAGCACCACGGCGGTGCCCAGCGTCAGCACGACGGGCAGCAGTCGTTCCCGGTGCAGGGCGACGAACACCGCGGCCGCCGACAGGCCGGCGAGGATCACCGCGGCAGCGGCATGGCGCCCGGCCTGCTCCGGCGTCGCGGAGAAGGCGAGCGCGGCCTGGATGCCGATCAAGACCGCGGTACCGAACGCACGACGGCGCACCCGGTCGGCGCGCAGGCCCGCCGAGAGCGCGAGCGCCACGAACACGCACACCGGCAGGTACACGTAGTCCACGACCCGCATGGGCCAGCGGAAGAGCCACACCTGACCGGGCCCGGTGGCGAAGAGCGCGTAGCCGACGCAGAACGCGAACAGCGCCGACCTCGCCCGCAGGTTCGCGCGGACCGCGGACCACCGCAGCCACGGCAGCAGTGGCAGGACGAACCAGCCGAGGAACGCGTAGGGGACCATCAGGCGCAGGCCGTTGATCGACGCCTCGTTCGGTGTGTACGTCGGCGAGCTCAGGTTCAGCAGGTCGCCGAGCGCGGCCACCATGAAGCCGGTGTTGGTGATCGACCGGTCGCCGCGGAAGGAGACCTCGCCCGCGAGCACGAGCGGGGCGTAGACGACCACGGCGGACATCGCGATCGCCATGCCGATCAGCAGCAGTCGCACGCACGACGACCAGCTGCGCTGCACCGCCCGTTCGAAGAGCACCGAGGCCACCACCGCGGCGGCGCCCAGCGCGCCGTACGGGCTGCCGCAGGTCATCGCCATGATTCCGAAGAACACCGGGACCACCGGGTTCAGCCTGCCGTCCGCGCACTTGCGGGCCGCCCACCACAGGTGCGGGATCCAGGCGAAGGAGATCATGCTGATCGCCCACGCGGAAGCGTCGAAGTACAGCGTGAAGCCCGCGAACGGCAGCAGCACCGCGACCGTCGCCGACGGCCACTGGCGTGCGCCGTACTCGCGGCACAGCAGGTAGACGCCGAGTGCCATCAGCACCATGAACTCGATCTTGACCACTGTGGCGGCCACCGCCACGTCGGGCATCAGCGCGACCAGCACGTGGTTGGCCAGCATGATCGGGTTCCACAGGCTGAGCTGGGCCTCGGCCGCGATGTTGCCGCCGGGCCACATGTCCGGTGAAAGCGCGGGAAACCGCCCGGCCAGCAGCTCGGTGCCGATGTGGTACCAGCCGGGCACGAACACCGCGGCACTGTCATCCCAGAAGTAGAACGTCTGGATGTGGATCAACGGAAACAACGCGAGCACCGTGGTCACCACGCACACCGCGAACGGTGCGCGCACGGTACGAAAACCGTGCGAGAACACAACAGCCCCCAAGTCGAGTCCGAACATTCGATGCGCTCTCGCCCATTCGATGCGCTCTCGCTTATCGGACGTCGATCAAGCTACATGGCTTGACGCGAACGGCGGATCGTCAGTTGAACGGCTCCTTGCCGTCAACCGAGCGCCGGAGTGATACACATGCCGAGGGACGGCTCAAAACATCGGGCAGCTTTGCAAAAAATTCCCCGTCACGCGTACACATCAGAATTGACGCTTGTCCGAATTCCACTGCTACGCGAAGGTGACGAGATCGCGTTCGGCCAGGAACTGCAACGGTGTGCCGGTGAGCACCACCGGGTGCTCACCGGCAGAGCCTCACCAGGCGTAGGCCTCCGGGGCCGGCTTGGAACCGTTGGGACCGGGCGCCGGGAACAGCTCGTCCAGCTTGGCCAGCACCTCCGCGTCCAGCTTCAACTCCGCGGCGCGCAACGAGCTGTCCAGCTGCTCCGCGGTCCGCGGTCCGATGATCGGCGCCGTCACGCCGTCCTGGTGCAACAACCACGCGAGACCGACGTTCGCCGGGTCCTCGCCCAACTCCGCGCAGAGCTTCTCGTAGGCGTCGATCGTGTCGCGGTGCTTCTCCAACGCATCCGCCGCACGACCGGAGGAACTGCGCGAGCCACCGCCCTCGCGCTGCTTGCGCAGAACGCCGCCCAGCAGACCACCGTGCAGCGGTGACCACGGGATCACGCCCAGGCCGTAGTGCTTGGCCGCGGGCAGCACCTCCAGCTCCGCCCAGCGGGTCATCAGGTTGTAGATCGACTGCTCGGACACCAGGCCCAGGAACCCGCGGGTGCGGGCGGCCTCCGCGGCCTGGGCGATGTGCCAGCCCGCGAAGTTCGACGAGCCGAAGTAGATGACCTTGCCCTGCTGGCGCAGCACGGAGAAGGCTTCCCAGATCTCGTCCCACGGCGTGTCCCGGTCGACGTGGTGCATCTGGTAGAGGTCGATGTAGTCGGTTTGCAGGCGCTTCAACGAGGCGTCGGCGGCGCGGCGGATGTTCAGCGCCGAGAGCTTGTTGTCGTTGGGCCAGTCCCCCATGCTGCCGTAGAGCTTGGTCGCGATGACCGTCTTTTCGCGACGGTTGCCGCCCTGGGCGAACCAGCGGCCGATGATCTGCTCGGTGACGCCCTCGCCCTGCTTCCAGCCGTAGACGTTGGCCGTGTCGAAGAAGTTCAGGCCGTGTTCGTGGGCACGGTCCATGATCGCGTGGCTGTCGGCCTCGGACGTCTCGGGACCGAAGTTCATCGTGCCGAGGCACAGGCGGGAGACGGACAGGCCGCTGCGGCCGAGGTGGGTGTATTCCATGCCTTCCACCCTGCCTCGCCGGGCGGCACGGTGCCACGTGGAGCTGCTCCAGCTCACCACAGATTCGACAATGTTGAGGGCCAAATACTCGAAGAGAATCAGCACCTGCATTGCGCGCCATTGTTTGCAACCGTTCTCTGCACTCCTGCGACCAATGCGCACCCCGCTACGGCCAGTGACCAAACCCGGCCCACCCAGCACGGCGAGTACACAGATCGAGGCCCGCCACAGTTTTGACAGTATTGAGAACTGAAGTTTCGAACCTGTTATCCGGCCCACATCCCACGTTAGTTTCGTCGTGTTCCCCAGTTCATTCCCTGCCAGGAGGAACCCATGGCACGACTACGGCGTCATGTCGCCATCGCGGCGGCATTCGGCATCGCTTCCACGGCGATGTGGGCGCCTGCCGCGATGGCCGAGGAGGCTGTGCTGCCCGGTGCGGGCGCGCAGGCGGTCGAGGGCAGCTACATCGTGGTGCTCAAGGACGGCGCGCGCACCCCTGCCAGCGCGTTGGCGTCCCGCTACCAGGGCTCGGTCAGGCACACCTACAGCGCCGCGCTGAACGGTTTCTCCGTCACCGGGATGTCCGAGCGCCAGGCCAGGCGGCTCGCGGCCGACCCGGATGTCGAGTTCGTCGAACGCAACACCGTCGCGACGATCCAGGACACCCAGTCGAACCCGACGTGGGGCCTCGACCGGATCGACCAGGCGAATCTTCCGCTGGACCAGAAGTTCACCTACCCGAACACAGCCTCCGACGTGACGGCGTACGTTCTTGACACCGGAATCAGGAAAACGCATTCCGAATTTGAGACCCGCGCGTCAGACGGTTACGACTTCATCGACAACGACGCCGTCGCGCAGGACTGCCAGGGCCACGGCACGCACGTCGCCGGCACGGTCGCGGGCAAGACGTACGGCGTCGCGAAGAAGGCCAAGGTCGTCGGTGTCCGCGTGCTCGGCTGCGACGGCAGCGGTGCTTGGGACGGCATCATCCGCGGCATCGACTGGGTGACGGCGAACGGCAAGAAGCCCGCCGTTGTCAACATGAGCCTCGGTGGCGGCGGTTCCAACAGCTCGCTGGAGAACGCCGTGCGGCGCTCGATCACCGCGGGCTTCACGTACGTGCTCGCGGGCGGCAACAGCGGTCAGGACGCGTGCAACTTCACCCCGGCCCGCACGCCCGAGGCGATCACGGTCGGCGCGTCGGACCGCAACGACAAGCGGTCGATCTACACGTCGGGCTCGTCGAACTGGGGCAGCTGCCTGGACATCTGGGCGCCCGGCAGCGAGATCGTCTCGGCCTCGCACAGCAACGACACCGGCACCCGCTCGATGGGTGGCACGTCGATGGCCTCCCCGCACGTCGCGGGCGCGGCGGCGCTCTACCTGAACGCCAACCCGAACGCGACGCCCGCCCAGGTGCGCGACGCGCTCGTCCGCGCGGCCACGCCGAACAAGCTGACCGACATCAAAACGGGTTCACCGAACCTGCTGCTGAAGGTCTAGCAAGCACGCCGGAACCGGCCCCCTGCACCGGTGACGGCCGTCCTGCGCCCTTGACGCTCCGCCGAATGCGGCTCGGCCGGAACGTCGATCGACTGGGGGCGCGCGCGGTGGGAGTGGGAGCTAGTCCCACTCCCACCGCACTCCATAGATTCCGGGCTTCGAGTTCCGCACGTGGATGTGCGTCGACGCGGTGGTTCCGATCCACAGGTCGTTGAGCGCGGTTTCCGGCTCCTGCAACGACGGCCGGGTGAACGCGTAGCACCGCGCGGGCACGGCGTCCGGGTGGAAGTCGATCTGCAGCACGTACTCGCCGACCGGCCGCAGGAACCGTCTGTCGCAGACCTCGCTGTCCGCACCGGGCCGCATCCGCACGCGGTAGTCGACGAGAGCCGTCTCCCCCGCTCTGAGCATCCGGTCGAACAGGATCTCCGCGACGAGGAACCCCGTGGCGTCCTCGCCGCGCACCCGCCCCAGCCGGCACGGCGCACCCGTCTCGATCGACGGCACGCCGAGGTCCGCGGGGTCGGCGAGCTGGATGGCCAGGAACCTGTCGACGCCGTCGTCCAGCGCCTGCACGATGCCGGTGCAGTGCATCTCGACCTCACGCCGGTCCGGCCCGATCACCTGCCGGTCGCGCACGCTGAGGTAGGTCGACGCCGCCGGTGCCCTGTCGATCCGCGCCATGACCTCGCCGAGGTCGGTGGCCCGCGAGTCCCACATGTCCTCCAGGGACATCGCCTGCCCGACCCACCGGCCCCGCGGCCGCTTGTCGCCGAGCCGGTCGGTGAGGAAGCCCTCGCCGAGGTCGAGGAGCTCCTCCAGCGCGGTGACGACCTTCAACGACTCGGGGCGCTCCGGACGGCTGCGGCCGCGGCGCCAGTAGCTGAGCGTCGAGAGGCTCACCTGCATGCCGCGGGCGGCCAGGTGGTGCTGGATGCGTTCGAGGCTGAGACCGCTGTTGTCGACGGCTTTGGTCAGCGCCTCCGCGAAGTCCACCACGCCAGCACCGTACGGCGGCGACACCCTCCGCCAGTAGGCCCACACGGAGGGTTAGAAGCCGCCGGTCTCAAATGGCTCGTTCACCCCGTCGCCACACCGAGTGCGTCAACGGAACGCCAGGCCGATACGCCAGATGCGTGATCGAAGGCGCGTCCAGAACGTGGAGGTCAGCGCACGCACCAGGCCTGATGACGCCGACATCGTCGCGACGCAACGCTCGTGCGCCACCCGCCGTTGCCGCCCACACCGCTTCCTCGACGCTCATCCGCATCTGCAGGACCGCTGTCGTCACGCAGAACGCCATCGACGAGGTGTAGGACGAACCGGGATTGCAGTTGCTGGCGAGCGCGACCGTGGCGCCCGCATCCAGGAGCGCACGGGCCGGCGGCAGCGACTGGCGGGTCGAGAGGTCGCACGCCGGGAGCAGCGTGGCGACCGTGCCGGACGACGCCAGCGCGTCGATGTCCTGCTGCGACAGGTAGGTGCAGTGGTCGACGGACGCGGCGCCGAGCTCCACGGCCAGCCGCACGCCGGGGCCCTCGCCGAGCTGGTTGCCGTGGACGCGCAGGCCGAGGCCCTTGTCCTTGGCGGCGACGAGCACCGCCTTCGACTGGTCGTAGTCGAAGGCGCCCTTCTCGCAGAAGACGTCCGCCCAGCGCACGAGAGGCGCGACGGCGTCGAGCATCTCGCCGCGGACCAGGTCGACGTAGGTGTCCGCGTCCTCGCCGGGCGGGACGAGGTGCGCGCCGAGGAACGTGACCTCGTCGACGTGCTCGGCGGCGATGCGGGCCGAGCGCACCTCGTCGGCGACGTTCAGGCCGTAGCCGGTCTTGGTCTCCACGAACGTGGTGCCCTGCTTCAACGCCTCGGCGACGTGCTTGCGGACGACCTCCGCCAGTTCGGCGTCGGTGGCCTGCCTGGTCGCGTTGACGGTGACGGCGATACCGCCCGCGGTGTAAGGCTTTCCGGCCATGCGGGCGGCGAACTCGGCGGTGCGGTCACCCGCGAAGACCAGGTGGGTGTGGCTGTCGACCCAGCCGGGCAGCACCGCGCGGCCTTCGACGTCGATCCGTTCGTCAGCGGGCGGAGCGCTGGACGCCTGCCCCACCCAGGCGATCTGCTCACCGTCGACGATCAGCGCGTCGCCGGCCGCCTCGCTGTTCGTCGTCAGCTCACCGATGCCGGTGATCAGCACGCTCATGCCCACTGCTCCTCGATCGCGTCCGCCAGCAGCCTGCCGACGTCTCCCAGAGTCTCGTGCACGCCTCCGGAGGCGACCACCCGGCCACCGACCACGACGGTGTCCACATCGGACGCCGTCGCCGACAGGAACACCTGCTGCGGCAACGAACCCGCGGTGCGCGGTGTCGAGCAGCTGATCGCCACGAGGTCGCACGGCGCGCCCGGCTCGATGCGTCCCGCCTCCGGCCGGCCCAGTGCGGAGTGCCGGGTGGCGGTTTCGAGCAGCTCCTGCGGCGAGAACCGGCCGCGTTGGCCGGTGCGGAGGCGCTCGTTGTGTTCCAGTGCACGGGTTTCGAGCAACGGGTCGATGACCGCGTGCTGGTCGCTGCCCAGCGAGATGGGGCTCCCCGCGTCGGCGAGCTCGCGGGCCGGGCCGATGCCGTCGGCCAGGTCGGCCTCGGTGGTCGGGCAGAAGCACGCACCAGTGCCGGACTCGCCGAGCAGCGCGATGTCCTCTGGCGTCAGGTGAGTGGCGTGCACCGCCGTGGTGCGCGGCGACAGGGCTCCGGCCTCGTTCAGCAGCCCGGCCGGAGTGAGGCCGTAGGCGGCGAGGCACGCCTCGTTCTCCGCGGGCTGCTCGGAGAGGTGGACGTGCAGCGGCGCGTCCGGAAACGCCTGTGCCACCACGCGCAGTTCGTCGCGTGGGACCGCACGAACGGAGTGGATCGCGGCGCCGACCCGCATCACGTCGTCGGACTTGAGCTCACCCACCCGGCTCGCCCACGCTTCGGCCGTGCCGTCGGAGAAGCGTTGCTGCACCTCGTTGAGCGGCTGGTCGATGCCGCCCGCGAGGTAGCAGGTGTCGAGCAGGGTGAGGCGGATGCCCGCGTCCTTCGCCGCCTCGCGCAGCGCGTGGCCGAACTCGTTCGACCTGTCGTGCACGTAGTGGAACTCGCCGACGGCTGACACGCCGGCGAGCGCCATCTCACCGTAGACCGCACGGGCCAGGCGGTAGTACGACTGCGGGGTCAGCTTCGACGCGAGCGCGTACATGCCCTCGCGCCACGTCCAGAACGTGCCGCCACCGTCGTGGGTGCGACCTCTGAGCGCGCGGTGGAACGCGTGCGAGTGGGCGTTGGCGAAGCCCGGCACGACGACGCCGTACAGCCGCCGCACGCCCAGCGGAATGGTGTCCACTGTGGACACGCTCGCGATCCTGCCGTCCTCGACCCTGATCAGCACGCGTTCGGCGAGCCCGCCGGGCAGCCAGGCCCGCTCGCACCAGAAGTTCATGAGCCGAGGTGTTCGAGCGTCGAGGCCAGCGCCTTGACGCCCTCGTCGACGTCGGCCTGCTCGGCGAACTCCTCCGGCGCGTGGCTCACGCCGGTGGGGTTGCGCACGAACAGCATCGCGGTCGGCACGTGCGCGGCGAGGATGCCCGCGTCGTGCCCCGCACCGGTCGGCAACGCCGGAACACCGCCGAGCGCTCCCGCGATGTCGTCGCGCAGCCCGCTGTCGAAGTACACCGTGTCGCCGTACGACTCCTCGGTGATGACCACTTCGCACCCTTCTTCCTCAGCAGCCTTGTGGGCTGCCTCGGAGATCTCCGCGACCATGGCACGGGTACGCGCGTCATCGGTGTCGCGGGCATCCAGCCAGACGTCCACAGTGGACGCGATGACGTTGGTGCCACCGGGGTTGGGGACGAGCCTCCCCACGGTGGCACGCCCGCCGTCCCTGGCAGCCTTGCGGGCTGCCAGGACGAGTTGCGACGCCGGGAGCATCGGGTCCCTGCGGTCCTCGATCAGGGTGGCGCCGGCGTGGTTGCCCTCGCCGCTGAACGTGAAGCGCCACCGGCCGTGCGCCAGGATGCTGGACGCTACGCCGACCGGGACCGTCAGGCCGCGACCCTGCTCGACGTGGAGCTCGACGAACTGGCCGATGCGGCCCAGGGTCCTCGCGTCCTCGCCGACCAGGTCCGGGTTGTAGCCGGCGGCCTTCATGGCCTCGGCGAGCGTGATGCCGTCCGGGTCCTTGAGGTTGAGCGCCTTGCCGGCCTCGATCGCACCGGTGAGGAGGCGGGAGCCCAGGCACGCGACACCGAACCGGCCGCCCTCCTCCTCGGCGAAGACCGCGATGGCGAACGGCCTGCCGGGCGTGAACCCCTTGGCCTGCAGCAGATCGACGGCTTCCAGGGCGCTCGTGACGCCGAGCGGGCCGTCGAAGGCGCCACCGCCGGGAACGGAGTCCAGGTGGCTTCCGGTGACGAGCGCGTTGTCGCCGCGCTCGCCCCACCAGGCCCAGAGGTTGCCGTTCTGGTCGGTCTCGACGTTCAGGCCACGTTTGACGGCCTGCTCGACGAACCAGTGCCGGAGCTCCAGTTCGGGCTTGGCGTAGGCGTGGCGGGAGTAGCCACCGCGCTTGAGGTCTCGCCCCACGTCCGCGATCTGGTCGAGCATCAGCCCTCCATCGGGATGCGCACGCCCTTGGCGGAAGCCACGGTCCTGGCCTCGTCGTACCCGGCGTCGACGTGCCGGATGACACCCATCCCGGGGTCGTTGGTCAGCACGCGCTCGATCTTCTGCGCGGCCAGCTCGGTGCCGTCCGCGACCGTCACCTGACCGGCGTGGATCGAACGCCCGATGCCCACACCACCACCGTGGTGGATCGACACCCACGTCGCACCCGAGGCCGTGTTGACCAGGGCGTTGAGCAGCGGCCAGTCGGCGATCGCGTCGGACCCGTCGGCCATCGCCTCGGTCTCGCGGTACGGCGAGGCCACGGAGCCGCAGTCGAGGTGGTCGCGACCGATCACGATCGGCGCGGACAGCTCGCCGGAGGCGACCATCTCGTTGAACTTCAGGCCGGCCAGGTGCCGCTCGTCGTAGCCGAGCCAGCAGATGCGCGCGGGCAGGCCCTGGAACTCGACGCGCTCACCGGCCATCTTGATCCACCGGGCGAGCTGCTCGTTCTCCGGGAAGAGCTCCAGGATCGCCTGGTCGGTCTTGGCGATGTCGGCCGGGTCGCCGGACAGCGCCGCCCAGCGGAACGGGCCCTTGCCCTCGCAGAACAACGGCCGGATGTACGCGGGCACGAAGCCGGGGAACGCGAACGCGCGGTCGTAGCCGCCGAGCTGGGCCTCGCCGCGGATCGAGTTGCCGTAGTCGAACACCTCGGCGCCGCGATCCATGAACCCGACCATCGCCTCGACGTGCGTGGCCATCGACGCCCGCGCCCGCTCGGTGAACTCCTCCGGCTTGGAGGCGGCGTAGTCCTGCCAGTCCTCCAGGGCGACACCGATCGGCAGGTACGCCAACGGGTCGTGCGCGGAAGTCTGGTCCGTCACGATGTCGACCGCGACCTCGCGACGCAGCAGCTCGGGCAGGATCTCCGCCGCGTTGCCCACGACACCGACGGAAACGGCCTCACCGGCAGCCTTCGCGGCGAGCACGCGCTCAACAGCGGAGTCGAGATCCGCAGCCACCTCGTCCAGGTAGCGGGTCTCCAGGCGACGCTGGGCGCGGTGCGGGTCGACCTCGATGCACAGCGCGACACCCTCGTTCATCGTCACGGCGAGCGGCTGCGCGCCACCCATGCCGCCGAGTCCCGCGGTGACCGTCAACGTGCCCTTCAGCGTGCCGTTGAAGCGCTTGTTCGCGACCGCGGCGAACGTCTCGTAGGTGCCCTGCAGGATGCCCTGGGTGCCGATGTAGATCCACGAACCGGCGGTCATCTGCCCGTACATCGTGAGGCCCTCGGCCTCCAGGCGGCGGAACTCCGGCCAGTTCGCCCAGTCCGGCACCAGGTTCGAGTTCGCGATCAGCACGCGCGGCGCCCACTCGTGCGTGCGCATGACGCCGACCGGACGGCCCGACTGCACGAGCAGCGTCTCGTCGGCCTCCAGCGCGGCGAGCTCGCGGGAGATCGCCTCGAACGACGGCCAGTCGCGGGCGGCCTTGCCGGTGCCGCCGTAGACGACGAGGTCCTCGGGGCGCTCGGCGACGTCGGGGTCGAGGTTGTTGTGGAACATCCGCAGCGCGGCCTCGGTCGACCACTGCTTCGCGGTCAGCGACGTACCTCGATCAGCGCGAACAACCATTACAGGGCTCCACTTCGAATCAGGGCCTCGGCGGCGGCGATCTCCGGTGCGAGGTGGCGGTCCGGGCCGGGGCCCTGGACCGTCTCGCGGAGCTTCGCCACGGCGGCGGCCGTCGCGGGGGCGGGCTTGAGGGGCGCGCGCAGGTCGAGAGCACGCGCGGCGGTGAGCAGTTCGATGGCCAGCACGGTGGTCAGGCCGTCCACGGCCTTGCGCAGCTTGCGGGCGGCGGACCAGCCCATCGACACGTGGTCCTCCTGCATCGCGGAGGACGGGATCGAGTCGACGGACGCCGGCACGGCCAGGCGCTTGAGCTCGGAGACGATCGCCGCCTGGGTGTACTGGGCGATCATGTGGCCGGAGTCGACGCCGGGGTCGTCGGCGAGGAACGGCGGCAGGCCGTGCGAACGCGAGACGTCGAGCATGCGGTCCGTGCGGCGTTCGGCGATGGAGGCCACGTCCGCGAGCGGGATGGCGAGGAAGTCCAGCGCGTAGGCGACCGGGGCGCCGTGGAAGTTGCCGTTCGACTCGACTCGGCCGTCCGCCAGCACCACGGGGTTGTCGATCACCGACGACAGCTCGCGGTCGGCCACCGTCGCCGCGTACGCGACCGTGTCGCGGGCCGCGCCGTGCACCTGCGGGGAGCAGCGCAGCGAGTACGCGTCCTGCACGCGGGTGCAGTCGGGGCCGCGGTGCGAGGCGACGATCTCGGAGTCGCGCAGGAACGCGAGCATCCGCGCGGCGGAGACGGCCTGGCCGGGGTGCGGGCGCAGCGCGTGCAGCTCCGGTTCGAAGACCCGATCCGTGCCGAGCAGTGCCTCGACGCTCATCGCGGCGGTGAGGTCGGCGATGTCGAGCAGCCTGGTGAGGTCCGCGATCGCCAACGACAGCATGCCGAGCATGCCGTCGGTGCCGTTGATCAGCGCGAGGCCTTCCTTCTCCGCCAGCTGCACAGGTTCGATGCCGGCTTCGGCGAGTGCCTCGGCTGCGGGGACGAGCTCGTCGCGGGCGTTGCGGACCATGCCCTCGCCCATCAACGCGAGCGCGCTGGCCGACAGCGGGGCCAGGTCGCCGGAGCAGCCCAGCGAGCCGAACTCGTGCACCACCGGGGTGATGCCCGCGTTCAGCATGCCCGCCACGGCGTCCACAGTGGACAGGCGGACGCCGGTGTGGCCGGTCGCGAGGGTGCGCAGCCGCAGCAGCATCAGCGCCCGGACGACCTCGCGCTCGACCTCGGGACCGGAACCGGCGGCGTGCGAGCGGATCAGCGACCGCTGCAGCTGGGCACGGCGGTCCGGCGGGATGTGCCGGACGGCGAGCGCGCCGAACCCGGTCGAGACGCCGTAGGTGGGGCGTTCGGCCGTGGCGAGCTGTTCGATGTGGCCGCGGGCGGTGGTGACCGCCTCACGGGCCGCCTCGGTGATCGCCACCGGGGCTCCGTCGCGGGCGACGGCGTGCACGTCCTCGAGGGTCAGTGGCTTGGGACCCAGCTCCACCGGTTGTCGCATGCAGACATCACAGCGCTCCGGGGCCGACTCAGCGACCCCGGAGCGCTCGATCGTGTCTGGGATGCCAGACGTCCTAATTCTTGCGGATCCAGCCGGTGTCGAGGTCCGGTGCGATCTCGACGTCGTTGACCGTCGCCACCAGGTCGTCGACCGTCTTGCCCTGCTCGGTGCTCATCGCGGCGATCCAGAGACCGCCCTCCTGGACCAGCACCTGGCGGCCGTCGAGAAGGACGCCCTGCTTGCCGCGGACCGTCACCGGGGCGGTCTGCTTGCCGCTGAGGTCAGGCGCGCGGGAGAACACCGTCACGTCGACGGGAGCAGGCGAAAGCTGCGCGGTCCAGTCGTCGGGACTGGTGCCGTGGAATGCGTTGGCGTGCTTGTCCTTCACCTTGAACGGTGCCTGGTAGACCGCGTTCGAGTCCGCACGGACGGAGTCAGCGACGCGCAGAGCGGTCTCCCTCAGCCCGTCCAGGCCGCTCACCTGGACGACCAGCGTGACCTGCGCCTTCCACTCGACGACCGCTTGGCCGGCGAACTCCTTGACGCGGGCCTTCAGCCCTCGGACCGTGGCGTCCTGCCATCCGTCCGGGCCGTCCGCGTGGTTCGTGCCGCTGCTGAGCTGCACCCGCGGCCCATCACCGCTCAGGGGGTTCGCGGTGGCGTCCGACAGCATCCAGACGCGCGTGGTGCCGTCGTCGTCCGCGGCGCGAAGGGTCTCGACGAACCCGTCCGGCAGCCAGTGCGGCGCGTACTTGAGCGCGACGTTCTGGCCGTTGCCCGACATGAGCACGGCGGCCGCGTCGTTACCGCGCGGCGGCGTGTACTTGTCGCTGGCGATGACGCCCGCGAAGATCAGGACTGCGACGGCGGCCATTCCGGCGGTCGCGATGAGGAAGACGTTGCGGTGGTGCCTTTTGCGCTTGCGCCGCAGGGCGTTGAGCGTCGGCCCCGGGTGCGGAGTGCGTTCGGCGACCTTGCCGAGCGCCTCCTTGATGAGCTGTTCGGTGTCGTTCACGACAGGCCCTCCCCGAGCCGCAACCCGACACCTGCGGGCTCCGGCGTGTGGTCCAGGCGGAGTGTGGCCAGCGCACGCGAGATGTGGCTGCGCACGGTTCCCTCGGCACAACCGAGCATCTGTGCGATCTCCGAGTCCTCGTAGTTCTCGTAGTAGCGGAGCACGATCGCGGCCCGCTGTTTGCGGGGCAGCTTGGCGATCCGCTGCAACATGGCTTCGCGCTCGTCGAAGTGGTGCGTCGTGTCTCCGACGGGCGGTGTGACGGACTCCAGCGTCGTCATGCAGAGAGCGACGTCCTTGGCGGCCCTGCGTCTGCGCCACGAGAGGTACTCGTTGGTCACCATGCGCTTGACGTAGGCGTGAGGAAGGTCGACTGAACCGATGCGATCCCACTTCTGCTGCGCGCGCAGCAGCACTTCCTGGACCACGTCCTGGGCCAGGTGCGGGTCACACGTGAGCACGGTGGCGTAGCGCAGCAACGGGGTCACCTGTTCTGCTACGAAGTCATCGAAACTCGGTGTCAATCCCGACCCCCTTCAAAACCGTCACACCACTCCAACGCACGTGCGGCCTGTTCTGTTGAGTGTGCACTGATGGACGAACGGCGTGGGCTGGATCACGTGGGAAAATCACTGTTGTGGGCAGCAGCAGTGACGTTCCCGCGCTGCGGCGAGGGCTCGCGGTCCTTCGGCTGCTGGCGGGCAGACCAGGTCCGGTCTCCGCGGCGTCGGTGGCGCGCGAGCTGAATCTGCCCAGGTCAACGACCTATCACCTGCTGTCGGAGCTGACCGAGGCCGGCTTCGCGACGCACTTCCCGGAGGAAAAGCGGTACGGCCTGGGCGTCGCGTCGTTCGAGCTCGGGTCCGCGTACCTGCGCCACGATCCGCTGGAACGGCTGGCCCGCCCGCTGCTGCGCAAGCTCGCCGATCGGATGGAGAAGGTCGCTCATCTGGGTGTGCTGCACGGCGCAGAAGCGCTGTACCTGGTGCGCGAGCAGCCGCGGCAGCCGCAGACGATCGTGTCCGACGTCGGCGTGCGCCTGCCAGCGCATCTGACCGCTTCCGGCCGCGCGATGCTGGCACACGTACCCCCGGCACAGGTCAGGGCGCTGTTCCCGTCGGTCGCGTCGTTCGTCGACCGGACCGGGCGCGGACCGCACAACCTGCCGGCGCTGCGCCGGTTGCTGACCGCGGAGCGCCGGCAGGGCTGGGCGGTCGAGGACGGGTTCGTGACGGTCGGGTTCGCGTCCGTGGCCGCGCCGGTGTTCGACCACGGCGAGCGGCCGATCGCGGCCATCACGCTGACGTTCCGGCACGTCTGCGACACACCGTGCGGGCAGGCGTGGCCAGAGCTCGCCAAGGAGGTCCGCAAGGCCGCCGAGGAGCTCACGGCACGCATCGGCGGTCACGCCGCCACTTAGTAGCCATGTACATAGTAGCCATGTACTGTATCTGTCATGAGCAGTGCAGAACCGACGCCTGGGCACCTTGTGTGGCGGTTGGCGATGAAGTGGCGGACCGCCGTTGACCGCGCGTTGGGTCCCCTCGGCCTGACACACGCGCAGTACGTCGTGCTGGCGTCGTTGCTGGCCCTGGACCGGCCGTCGCAACGCGAACTGGCCGACCACACCGGACTTGAACCCCTGTACGTCTCGAAGCTGGCGCGCGCGCTCGAAGCGTCGGGCTTGATCTCGCGCACCCGCGACACCGTGGACACCCGGACCGTGCGGCTGGAGCTGACCGAGCGCGGACGCTCGACGGTCGAGCCCGCCGTGGCCCTGGTCAGCTCGTTGCTGGACCGCCTGCTCGCGCCCCTCGGTGAGCGCACCGGCGCCTTCTCCCGCGAGCTGACCGAGCTGCTCGCCGTCCCCCTCGACTAAGGACTTCCTGTCATGCCCGTCGTCCCTGTTCTCGACTCGACCATGCACTACGAGCAGTCCGATGACGCGCCGTTCGTGTTCCTGCACGGCAACCCCGGCTCGTCGTTCAGCTGGCGCAACGTGCTGCCGGAGTTGGGCGGCCTGGCTCCCGACCTGATCGGCATGGGCCGCTCCGGCAAGCCGGACATCTCGTACTCGTTCGCCGATCACGCCCGCTATCTCGACGCGTGGTTCGACGCCCTCGGCCTGGACCGCGTGGTGCTGGTGGGCCACGACTGGGGTGGCGCGCTGGCGTTCGACTGGGCTGCCAGGAATCCGTCGCGTGTCGCGGGTATCGCGTTCTTCGAGACGATCGTGAAGCCGATGAACGGCTCCGAACTGCCGCTGCCCGCACAGGAACGGGTGCGCAAGTTCCGCACGCCGGGGCTGGGTGAGTCGCTGGTTCTGGAGGGTGACGGGTTCGTGCGGCAGGCGTACACCGGTGGCGTGCTCACGCCGGTGCCCGAGGCGGACCTGGCGGCACACCTGGCGCCGTTTCCCGACGCGGCGAGCAGGCGGCCCGTGCTCGCGTGGGCGCGGCAGATGCCGTTCGACGGCGCGCCGGCCGAGCTGATCGGGCGCATCGAGGCCTACGACGCGTGGCTTGCTGTTTCCGAGGTGCCGAAGCTTCTGCTGACCTTCGAAAACGCGCCGACGTTGCTCATCGGGCCGGAACTTCGGGCGTGGTGCGAGGAGAACATCGCCGCGCTGGAGGTCGCCGCCGTTGGTCCGGCGGGGCATCATGCACACGAGGATCGGCCGAAGGAGATCGCAGCGGAGATCGCTGCTTGGGCGGAGCGCCACGGCCTGGTCGCATAGCGGCGTGGAAGGGCGCCGCACCGTGCTGCACGAACTGGATGGCGTCGAAACCATCTACACGCGCACCAGCAGCCAGAACGAACACATGCTCCGCGTGAACCACTCGCTCGGCTACACCGACCTCTACACGTACATGGCCGTGCAAAAGAAGATCGCTGACCTGCAGCCCTGAGACGGCCGCAGGTCAGCGATCAGCACGCGGTCAGATGCCCGACGAGGCGAGCCATTCCTTGGCGACCTTGTCGGGCTCCGGCTTCTCCGGCGCCGCGAGCTTCTGGTTCAGCTCC
Source organism: Lentzea roselyniae (assembly GCF_039537795.1). Taxonomy (NCBI): domain Bacteria; kingdom Bacillati; phylum Actinomycetota; class Actinomycetes; order Pseudonocardiales; family Pseudonocardiaceae; genus Lentzea; species Lentzea roselyniae. The sequence goes on along the minus strand of NZ_BAABBE010000005.1, from coordinate 240,438 downwards.
AGCAAGGTCTTCGTGTCGAGCTTCTTCGAGATCGCGTTGAGGGTGTCGCGGACCTGCTGCGACGCCTTCTTCTCGTTGATGAGCGGCAACACGTTCTGCGCGGCGAAGACGTTCTTCGGGTCTTCCAGCACCACGAACTCGTTGGCCTTGATGGCGTAGTCCGTAGTGAAGAGGTCGGCCGCCTGGACGGTGTTGTCCTTCAGACCCGCGACGGTCAGCGGGCCGCCGACGTCGAGCGCCTTGAACTCCTTGAACTCGCAGTTGTACTTGGCCTTCAGACCGGGCAGGCCGTCGGGGCGGTTCTGGAACTCCGGCGGGCCGCCGAAGACGAACTCCTTGCAGTACGGCACGAGGTCGTCGATCGTCTTGAGGCTGTACTGGGCGGCCACCTGCTTGGTGACGACGACCGCGTCCTTGTCCTCGGCCGAGGACTTCTCGAGCACGATGAGGCCCTGCGGCAGCGCCTTCTTCAGCGCCGCGTAGACCTCGTCGGAGCCGACCTCGGGTGCTTCCTTGTTGACGTGCTTGAGAAGCACGCCCGAGTACTCGGGGATCAGGTCGATCGAGCCGTCCTGCACGCCCTTGAAGTACAGCTCGCGGTTGCCGATGTTCATCTTCTTGGAGACCTTGATCCCCTTGCCCGCCAACGCTTCGGCGTAGATCTCGGCGAGCAGGCGCGACTCCGGGAAGTTCGCGGAGCCCACGACGATCGTGTCCGTCGGGGCCGGGTCGTTGCCGCCGCCGTTCGACAGCGGGTCACCACCGCACGCCGACAAAACCATGACCGCGGCAACGGCCGTGGCGATGCGCTTCATCTCTTTCCTCCGGTTCCCACTGGACGCAGCCCTGGAGAGACCGTCAGCCGTTGCAGGCCGGCGAACCCCAGGTCGACGAGAACGGCTAGCAGTGCCACGAGCACCGCGCCGGCGAGCATCTGTCCGAACTCCTGCAGAGCGAGGCCGTCGAAGACGAGCCTGCCGAGACCACCGGCGCCGGTGTAGGCGGCGATGGTGGCGGTCGCGACCACCTGCAGCGCGGCGCCGCGGAAACCGCCGTAGATCAACGGACGCGCGTTCGGGATCTCCACCCTCAGCAGCACACCCGACTCGCGCATGCCGATACCCCGTGCCGCGTCTACCGTCACCGGATCGACCGCGCGGATGCCGGCGTAGGTGCCCGCCATGATCGGCGGGATCGCCAGCAGCACCAGGGCGACGTACACCGGGAAGTCGCCGAGGCCCGCCCACAGCACCACGAGGATCAGCACCGCCGTGGTCGGCAGGGCCCTCAGGGCGTTGGAGAGTCCGACGACGACGAACCCGCCCCTGCCGGTGTGGCCGACGAACGCGCCGAGCGGGATCGCGATCGCCGCGGCGATCAGCAGGGTGACGAACGTGTAGAGCAGGTGTTCCAGCAACCGCACCGGAATCCCGGTCGTGCCGGACCAGTGCGCGGGGTCGAAGAGCCAGCCCATCAGGTCACCTCCCCGCCCGTGCCCACGGCGTGAGCACCCGTCCGAGCAGCAACAGCAGACCGTCCGCGAGCACCGCCAGCACGACAGTGCCGATGAGACCCGCGAGGACCTTCTCGGTGTGGTCGGTCTGGTAGCCCTCGGTGAAGAGCTGGCCGTAGCCGCCGAGGCCGACGAGCGCGCCGACGCTCACCATGCTGATGTTCGACACCGTCGCGACGCGCAGGCCCGCGATCGTGACCGGCAGCGCCAGCGGGAAGTCGACGGTGAGGAACCGGCGCAGCGGCCGGAACCCCATCGCGTTCGCGGCGGCGGTGACGTGACCGGGCACGGACGAGAGCGCGTCCGCGACCGAGCGGACCATCAGCGCGATCGTGTAGATCACCAGCGGCACGATGACGTTGATCTCGTCGAGGATCTTCACGCCGAGCAGCACCGGGGTGATCACGATCAGCGCGATGGACGGGATCGTGAACAGGATGTTGGCCAGCGGGAAGAGGATCGCGCGGGCCGTCTGCGACCGGCTCGCGAGCCACCCCAGCGGGATGGACAGCACGAACCCGATCAGCACCGGCACGAACGAGAGCCGGAGGTGCACCTCGGTGACTTCCCAGAACCTTTCCCAGTTCTCGAAAATCCAGGTCACTTCGGGACCTCACCCGCCGCGCGGGCCTTCGCGAGCGCCCTGATGACGTCGTCGGCCCGCACCACACCCATCACGGCACCGCTGTCGTCGACCATCACGCCGAGCGCCGACGGCGAGCTGAGCGCCGCGTCGAGCGCACCGCGCAACGTGCTGCCGTCGTACAGCGAGCCGCCGGAGATCAGGTTCTTCTCGCTGACCTCGATCTCACCGTCCACACCGGACAGCCAGCCCTTGGGCCGGTTCTCGTCGTCGACGACGAGGGTCCAGTCCGCGACGTCGATGCGCTGCCCGAGCTTGACCGTGTTGATCGGTTGCACGGGTACGTCGGCGTGCAGGAACGTGAGCGTGCGGTAGCCGCGGTCCCTGCCGACGAACGAGGCCACGAAGCCGTTGGCGGGCGCGGCCAGCAGCTCCGTCGGCCGCGCGTACTGCGCCAGGTGCCCGCCCGTCTGGAACACGGCGACGCGCTCGCCGAGCTTGAGCGCCTCGTCGATGTCGTGGGTGACGAACACGATCGTCTTGTCGAGTTCCGCTTGCAGGCGAAGGAGTTCGTTCTGCAGGTCCTCGCGCACGACCGGGTCGACCGCGCTGAACGGCTCGTCCATCAACAGCACCGGCGGGTCCGCCGCGAGCGCACGGGCGACGCCGACACGCTGCTGCTGACCGCCCGAGAGCTGGGCGGGGTAGCGCTTGCCGAAGTTGGCGTCGAGTCCGACGATCTCGAGCAGCTCCGCCGCGCGGGTGCGGGCCTTTCGTCTGTCCCAACCGGACAGCAACGGCACCGTCGCGACGTTGTCCAGCACGGTCCGGTGCGGGAAGAGCCCCGCCTGCTGGATCACGTACCCGATGCCGCGCCGCAGCGTCGGCGGGTCGACGGTCAGCACGTCCTTGCCGTCCACCAGGATCGTGCCCGACGTGGGGTCGATCATGCGGTTGACCATGCGCAACGAGGTCGTCTTACCGCAGCCGGAAGGACCGACGAACACCGTGATGGTGCCCGCCTCGACCGTGAGGTCGAGCTCGTCGACGGCGATGGTCCCGTCCTCGAACCGCTTGGTGACGGCCCGGAACTCGATCACCCTTCGGATCCCTCCGGTCGTGACGGTCTGCCCGATTCGGACCGCCCTGGATGCAGATCAGTGTGACCTTAACTCGTTCGGCGTACCCCGGCACAGCGTTCCACGATGTGACAAGCCGTATGGTTTACCGCTTGTGACGATCGACCAGGTTCGCCAGTTGGTGACGGAGCGCGGCATCCACGCCCGCAAGCTCCGCGAGGTGTTGTCCCTGCTCAGCGAGGACTGGCACCCGCTGGCCGAACTCGTGCGCCTGCCCGCGGTCCCCCGCCGCACGGTCCAGGACCTGCTCAAGGCACTCGGCGACGACGCGGAATCTTCAGAGGATCGTTACCGCATCGCGCCCGGTGTCGTCGCTTCCTACCGCGCGGAGTTCGGCGTTCCCGGTGTCCGCGACCACACGGACGTGTTGCGCCAGATCCTGGTCGACATCGCCGACGTCCCTCCGCCGCTGTCCTCGTTGGACCACGTGCAGGCCACCGCCGAGACCGCGCTGAACCGCGCGGTCTGGCTGGACTCCACCTACGACCTCGCGGGCAAGCGTTTGCTGTGCCTCGGCGACCACGACCTGACGTCGCTGGCCGTCGCGGCGGTCAACCCGCACGTGTCGATCACGGTCGTGGACCTGGACGAGCGGCTGCTGGAGTTCATCGACTCGCGGGCGTCCGCGCGGAAGCTCGACGTGCGAACGTTGCACTGCGACATGCGTTTCGGGCTGCCGTCGTCGGTGCTGGAGTCCTCCGACCTGGTGTTCAGCGACCCGCCCTACACGCCGGAGGGCATGGGGTTGTTCGCCGGGCGGGCGATCGAGGCGCTGGCCGACATCTCCGCCGGCCGGCTGCTGCTGGCCTACGGGTTCTCCGACCGGACGCCCGCGCTGGGGTTGAAGGTGCAGCAGGAACTGCAGAAGCTCGGGCTGGTGTTCGAGGCGATCCTGCCCGCGTTCCACCGGTTCGACGGTGCGCAGGCGATCGGATCCGCCGCGGACTTGTACGTCTGCCGGCCGACCGGGCGCCGTGCGGTCTCCGGTGGCACGAGGATCTACACGCACGGCGCGCAGTCCGTGGAGTCGTCGGGCCCGTCCAAGGAAGCGCTCACCGCCCTGTCGGAACTCGCGCCGCGGCCGGAGTCCTCGCCGCCGCCGAAGCCGCGGCAGGCAGGGTGGGCCGAGCCGGTCGGCAAGGGCGCGGCCTCGTTGGCCGTTGACCTGTCGGCGGATCCCGGTCCTTGGCTGTTGCGGACGCTGCTGGCTTCCTCGCCGGCGCGCCTGGCCTGCCTGGTGCCGAACAACCATCCGGCGGTGTCCTCGGAGGCCGGGCAGAAGGAGCTGCAGTCGCTGGTGCGGACGCGGTTCTCGCTCAAGTTCCTGCGCAACAACCCGGACAGCAAGACGACGATCGTCGTCGCCGACCAGGTGCTCGCCGGGACGTTGTCGGTCGGGGACCGGGTGGTGCGCGAGATTCTCATGAAGGCGCACGGGAAGTTGCGCAACGTGTGGCGGGAGGCGTTGATCAACGGATCGTCCGGGCTGCTGACCAAGAACCAGGCCAGGGAGATCGTCGACAACGCCGGGGTCACCGAGGAGGACCTGGAGCTGCGGCTGATCGATCTGCCCAAGCACCGGGTCGCGGCGGTGCTGAAGGCGGCGGAGAGCAGCGCGCAGTACCTGGAGCCGCCCGCCTAGACCTGGACGAGCTTCCGCCATTCCCCGCCAGGACCGGCTGCTTCGCCGAGAGTCCAGCCGTCAGGCCACATCGACCTCTTGCCGAGGTAGGTGGTCGCGGTCGGGGAGCCGATCGAGTCGTCCAGGTCGAGGCGGGCGTGGAACTGCGCCTTCTGGAAGTCGACGGCGCCGTGGAACCACGACTTGTCGAACCACGCGGCACGCTCGAAGGACGCCTTCTGGAAGTCGACCTCCTCAAACCTCACCGCCCGGAAAAACGCGTTCCAGCCGAACGAGACACTGCCGAACGTGCAGAAGTCATCGAATCGCGCGTCGTCGAAGGTCGCATCCGTGGCGAAGTCGACCGAGTGGAAGCTCACGTATCCCTTGCTGCGGGCTCTCATGAAGTTCGCATCGACCTCGAACCGCACTCTGTTGAACTCGGCACCATCGCCGAACACCAAGTCGTCGAACTGCACGCCGCTCGGGAAGCTCGCGTAACGGAAGCCGGCCTCGCCGATGAACTTCGCACCCGTGAAGATCGCGGGCCCGAAGCGACAGCCGCTCATGTTGAAGTCGATCAGCATTGCACCCGCGAGGTTCAACTCGTAGAGCTCCGGCCAGTGACGCGGGTTGTTCCGCTCGTGGTCCTCCGGATCGAGGTAAGGGCGGATGCGCGCGGCGAGCAGGCCTTGGGCGGTGCGCCGCACCGCCCGTTCGCCGGCTGGCAGCACGGACTCCCGTTCGTCGGTCGCGAACGGCATGCGCAGGTAGGCGCACAGGAGGTCGATCACCAGCTGACGGTGCTGCGGGTTGGTCCGCGGCTTTCGTGTAGGACTCCATGATCCGCCGTTCCTCGGCGTCGAGGTCCCGCGCCTGCACCTCCGCCCGTCGCAGGTCGAGCTCGAGCTCCTGAGCGCGCTGCCGCCGTGCCGCCAGGTACAACGCGAACAGCCCACCACCACCGACCGCGATGGCCGAGGCGACCTTCACCGCCTCCAGATGAGCGGTCGCCCGCTTGTCCACATCCGCGAACCGCAGTGAGTCGACCCACACCCACAGCACGACAAGAGCCGCAGCAGACACGAGAAGAACCGCCACCGCGACAACCGGAACAGTCCAGCGCGGCAGCGGCGGGCGGCTATCCGGCACGCGGGATGTGCAGCGGACCGAGGGCGAGCACCGCGCGGAACTCCTTCGGCGGCACCGGACGTGAGAACAGCCACCCCTGATACGCGTCCACGCCGACACCGCGCAACACGTGGAACTGCGTCGCCGTCTCCACACCCTCGGCGACGCACTTGCGTCCCATCGCCCGAGCCATGTCCACCACCGCGCGGGCAACGGCGAAGTCCGAGGAGTCGTTGCCCACACCGGAAACGAACCGCCGGTCCACCTTGATGATCTGCGCCGGCAGGTCCTTCAGCCGGGCCAGCGACGAGTAGCCGGTGCCGAAGTCGTCGACGGCGAACTGCACGCCGCGCTGCACCAGTTCGTCCATCGACTGCCGCACGCGCGACGGCAGGTCGACCAGGGCGGTCTCGACCAGTTCCAGGACCACGCGGTCCCAGGGCACGCCGGACTCCAGGATCGCGTTCGACACGATGTCCACGAACTCCGGGTCACCCGGCACCAGACCCGCCAGGTTCACCGCCACCGACACGGGACGGCCGTCGGGCGCGGGCCAGGTCGCGGCCTCCTTCAACGCCGTCCGCAGCACCCACCGGTCGAGCTCGCGCATCAGGTCGCCCTGTTCGGCGACCGGCAGGAACACGTCCGGCGGCAGCAGACCGCGGTCGGGGTGCGGCCAGCGCACCAGGGCCTCCGCGGTCAGCACCGCGCCGTCGACGCCGACGACCGGCTGGAAGTGCAACGCCAGACCGTCGTGCTGCAACGCGTCGCGCAGCTGGCCTTCGAGGTGCACCTGGCGGTCCGCGGAAGCGATCAGCGCGGCCGAGGCCAGCGACACGCGCCCGGCACCGTTGCGCTTGGCCTCGAACATCGCCGCGTCGGCGAAGCGGAGCAGGTCCGCACCGTTCGCCCGCGACCCGTTCGGCACCGCGGCACCGATCGAGGCGGAGACCCGGACGAGCTGCCCGTGCACCGGAACGGCCGTGCGCAACAACGACGCCACGCGGGTCGCGAGAGCGTCGACGCCACCGACCGAGTCGATGTCCTCGCAGATGATCACGTACTCGTCGCCGGACAGACGCGCGGCCGTGCAGCCGTCCGGCAGGCCGCCCTCCAGCCGGCGTGCCAGAGCCACCAGCAGCTCGTCGCCGGCGTCGTGGCCGAGGGAGTCGTTGACGCGCTTGAAGTTGTCGATGTCGCAGAAGAACACGGCGACCTTGGACCGGCCCGGGCCGTCCAGCAGCTTGCCGAGCATCTCCTTCACCAGCGCGCGGTTCGGGAGGCCGGTCAGCTCGTCGTGCGTTGCCTGGTGGCGCAGGGCTTCCGCGGTGCGGCGGCGCTCGGTGATGTCGAGGAACACGATCAACCAGAAGCGGCGGCCGTCGTCCTGCACCGACAGCGCGATGTGCAGTTCGCAGTAGACCTTCTCGCCGTCGGGGCGGACGAGGATGCGCTGCGGGATCTTCTGCGTGCGCTCGGCTGCCCACTGCAGGCCCGGGGAGGTGTCCTCGGGGTGGGTGAGCTGCTCCGCGGTCATGCCGCGGAGTTGCTCCAGTTCCATGCCGAGGAGGTCGCACAACGCGTCGTTGGCGTCGACCAGGCGCTCGGCCTCGTCGAACAGGCCGATGCCGACGGGCGTGACCGACACCAGGTCGGTGAAGCGCTGCGAGGAACGCTTCATGCGGGCCTCGGCCGCGCGCTGTTCGGTGACGTCCTGGGCGGTGCCGACCGCGAGCTGCTTGCCGCGCGGGTCGTGGACGATCATGCCGTGGCAGCGGAAGATCCGGGTTGAGCCGTCGTGACGGACCACACGGTGCTCGAACTGCATCGCGATCTCGTCCACGATCAGCTGGCGGCACAGGTCGTCGACCCAGCCGCGGTCCTCCGGGTGCACCAGGTCGAGGTACGCCTGGTAGCTGCCGTCGAGTTCCGCGGGCAGGCCGAAGAGCTCGCGCAGCATGTCCGACCACACGACCTCGCCGGTCGCCGGGTTCCACTCCCACATGCCGAGGCGGGCCGCCTGCTGCGCGTCCGCCAGTCTTCTGCGGTCGTCGCGCATCTGGCGTTCCAGCGCACGGGCTTCGGTGACGTCCTGGATGGTGCCGTGGTAGCGCTCCACCCGTCCGGAGGACGAGATCTCGGCGCGGGCGCGGCAGATGTAGACGCGGTCGCCGATCTCGCTGCGCACCTCGACCTCGATCGGGGCGTCGTCACGGGTGTGCAGCAGCCGGTGGCGGAGGTCCTTGACGGCTTCCCTGTCGTCCGGGTGCACGCCGCTCAGCAGGTCGTCGTCCGGGGTCATGCCCAGCTCGGCGTACATCTCCATCAACACTTCGCTGCGGTGCACCGCGCGCGTGCCGGTCTCGTAGGCCCAGCTGCCGATGCGGGCGATGCGCTGGGCTTCGAGCAGCCGCGCGCGTTCCTGGGCGAGCTCGGTGGCCGCGCGCTTGGACTCGGTGATGTCGCGGATGTAGCCGGTGATCTTGTCGAGGCGGCCGTCGTCGTCCAGTCTCGCCTCGGCGACACCGCGGATCCACCGCAGCTGGCCGTCCGGGCGCACGATCCGGTACTCGATGTCGATCGGGTCGCCGGTGATCTCGCGGCCCTGCCAGTACGACTCGACCATGTCGTAGTCGTCCGGGTGCACCACGTCGAGGACGGCCTGGGCGCCGGGCACGACCGCACCGCGTTCGACGCCGAGAAGTTCGTAGTGGGTGTCCGACCAGACGGTCAGACCGGTCTCGGGGTCGTACTCCCACGAGCCCAGCTCCGCGACCCGCTGAACTTTGCGCAGCCGGCGCTGTTCGTCGCGCAACGCGTCCGCGGCGGCGGCGAGATCGGAGACGTCGATCAGGAGGACGGCCTGCAGTCCCGTCCCCGGGACGGCGTGCCGTGCCACGCGCACCGGTAGTTCCGTGCCGTCGCAGCGCAACAACCGCAGGTCAGACTGGTTGCCCAGGAGCAGCTCGCCGAGCGGGTGCCCGACGAGGTCGTCGGCTCCCTGTGCGCCGGCCAGCTCCACGACGGCCGGATTGGCCTGCATGACGACGCCCTTGATGTCGACGAGCAACGACGGCGCGTCGGGCAGGGTCAACCCGTCCAGCGTCACCGGAGGCTTGGCAGCCGTCCGTGCACGGCCGTTCACCACCGTCGCGCGTCCTACCCATTTGGGCACCGGCCCACCCTCTCCCGCATCCGCCGCCCGCGGCAATTCGGGTGGGCACGACAACGGCACCCGAACGGCGGCAAACACGAACCCTCTCCTCGGGTGAACACCCGAGGAGAGGGACGGTAGCGCTTCAGAGCGTCATCGCCCACCCCTTGACGGGTTAACGAAAAACCACGTTCGTGGTTCCGGTACCCACCAACTTGCAAAGGGTGGCAAATGTTCGGGCTGGATCAGGCGACTCCGTCGGCCTTCGCGGCCACGGCCACAGCCGCCGCGACCTCGGGTCCGACCCGCGGGTCCAGTGCGGACGGAACAATTCGGTCTGGGCCCAAATCATCTTTCGCAACGGCCAGAATGGCATCGGCGGCCGCGAGCTTCATGCCCTCGGTGATCCGCCGCGCACCCGCGTCGAGCGCCCCGCGGAAAATGCCGGGGAACGCGAGCACGTTGTTGATCTGGTTCGGGAAGTCGCTGCGGCCGGTCGCCACGATCGCGGCGTGCCTGGCGGCGACCTCCGGGTGCACCTCGGGGTCCGGGTTGGACAGAGCGAACACGATCGAGTCGCTCGCCATGCTCGCGATCAGGTCCTCGGAAACCTTCGACGAAGACACGCCGATGAAGACGTCCGCGCCACGCAGAGCCACGTCGATGCCGCCGTCGAGGTTGCCGGAGTTGGTGACCGCCGCGATCTCCTCCTTGACCGGGTTCAGACCGGCGCGACCGGTGCGGACGATGCCGCGCGAGTCGAGGAGGGTGATGTCACCGGCACCGGCGGCGATGAGGATCTTGGCGATCGCGATGCCCGCGGCGCCCGCACCGGAGATGACCACCCGCTGGTCACCGATGTGCTTGCCGAGCACCGTGTTCGCGCCGTTGAGCGCGGCGAGCGAGACGACGGCGGTGCCGTGCTGGTCGTCGTGCATGACCGGGCAGTCGAGCGCCTCGATCAGCTTCTGCTCCAGCTCGAAGCACCGCGGGGCGGACACGTCCTCGAGGTTGACCGCGCCGAACGACGGGCGCAGCCGGACCAGGGTCTCGACGATCTCGTCCACGTCCGTCGTGTTGAGCACGAGCGGGATGGAGTCGAGGCCGCCGAACGTCTTGAACAGCGCGGACTTGCCCTCCATGACGGGCAGGGACGCGCTGGGGCCGATGTCACCGAGGCCGAGCACCGCGGTGCCGTCGCTGACGACGACGACCAGGCGGTGCGCCCAGGTGTACTTCGCGGCGAGGCTCGCGTCCTGGGCGATGGCCCTGCTCACTCGGGCGACACCGGGGGTGTAGGCGATGGACAGCGCTTTCGGGTCAGCGAGCGAGGCGGTCGCGCCGACCTCGAGCTTCCCGCCCAGGTGCGCGTTGAAGATCTCCTCGTCCGTCAGCTGCGTCGGATCGGAGTTCTCGGTACGGGCTTCGTTCACTGCTGTCACGGGGTCCCTCCTGCGGTGCGGGCGGCGTAGTAGCCCAACGTGGGCTCATCACCAAACGGCGCACCGGCCCAGCGTTGTCACGCCGGGTGCACGGGGCCTGGAAACTCGGTCGAGGCCCTCCGACGAGTTGCGCCGGAGAACCTCCCGAGTGCTGCGGGTGACGGAAGTGTGGCAGGGTCGCGCTCCGCTGTCTGCGGCGGGGATCACACTTTTTCCGCAGGTCAGAGGGCATGTAGCAAGACGTCCGTCCGGTTTTCTGCACCGACCGGTCGGTTTATGCAGGCAGGAAGCACCCGATCGGTCAAGAAACTTTGACGCCTTAGAGTGACGGCATGCAGGCGAGTTCGCTGAAAATTGACGGCGCGTTCGAGTTCATCCCCCGGACATTCCCCGACGACCGCGGCGTGTTCGTCTCGCCGTACCAGGAGGCCGCCTTCACCGAGGCGGTCGGACACCCCCTCCGAGTCGCCCAGACGAACCACAGCGTCTCCCGCGCGGGGACCATCCGCGGCATCCACTACGCGGACGTCCCGCCGTCCCAGGCCAAGTACGTCTTCTGCCCGCGCGGCTCGTTCATCGACGTGATCGTCGACATCCGCGTCGGCTCCCCGACGTTCGGCCAGTGGGAGGCCGTGCTGGTCGACTCCAAGAAGTGCAACGCCGTCTACCTGGCCGAGGGGCTGGGCCACGCGATGATCGCGTTGGAGGACGACACGACGATGAACTACCTGTGCTCCACGGTCTACAACCCGTCCGGCGAGCACGGCCTGACCCCCCTCGACCCCGCGCTGGACCTCCCGTGGCCGCGCGAGCTCGAATTCCTGCTCTCGGAGAAGGACACGGCCGCGCCGACGCTGGCCGAGGCCTACGAGGCGGGCGTGCTGCCGCGCTACGAGGACTGCCTGGCGCTGTACGCGTCCCTCAAAGCCTGAGCCTGGGTCTCGGCCACAGTCGGGCTTTGACGACTCCGAGCACCTCGGCCGGCCCGAGTTGCTCGGAGTCGGTGCTCGCAAAGGGGTTGTCGCCCACCACGTGCCACCCGCCGTCCACTGGGTGAGAGGCCCGCTTGATGGACAGTTGCTCCGGCCGGTGCGCCCATTTGACGAGCACGACGTCACCCGCTTTGGCCCGCGCACCCCATCTGACCAGCACGATGTCGTCGTTGCGCAGCGCGGGGACCATCGACGGCCCTTTCACGAGCACGGTGGAGAGGCGCGGTCTCAACGATCACCCTTCGGTCAGCCGGAGTAGGGTCTTCTTGTCGGAGCATCCACTGTTTTCATTCTGGGAGGAACGATGCGACTCGTGTCGCGCATTCTCCGCCCGCGCGTCGAGGCAACCGCGCACTGCGACCTGCCCTGCGGCGTCTACGACCCGGCACAGGCCCGCATCGAGGCCGAGTCGATCAAGGCGGTGCAGGAGAAGTACCAGGCGAACGAGGACCCGGAGTTCCGGGAGCGTGCCGTCCTGATCAAGGAGCAGCGCAGCGAGCTCGTCAAGCACCACCTGTGGGTGCTGTGGACGGACTACTTCAAGCCGCCGCACTTCGAGAAGTACCCCGAGCTGCACGACCTCTTCAACCGCGCCACCAAGGCCGCGGGTGCGGCGGGCACCAAGGGCTCGATGGACCCGGCGTCGGGTCAGGCGCTTCTCGACCTGATCGCGCAGATCGACAAGATTTTCTGGGAGACCAAGCAGGGCTGAGGCCCTAGCCTTGTAAACGACGCTGACCAGCGAAAACCTCGTTCGTCGGTCAGCGTCGTTTGTCGTCTCTCAGGGTTGTTCCACGGCCCAAGGCGTTGAGCTGTCCGTGGGTGCGGCAGCCGTGCCCAGCTCCGGCGAAGGTGAGCGCCTGACGCGCGTCCACTGCTCCGCCTTGCCAAGGTCAGGCGGCCTCCAGGACGAAGAACACGAAGCTCAGGAAGGCCCCGGACGGGAACTTCGCCATCTCATCGGGAAAGAGCTCATGGGCCTCTGGCGCCGGAGGCGGCTCGCTGATGACGGCCGTGCGGAAGCCTGCCGCGGTGAAGGCGTCGGTCATCGCGTGCAGAGGCCGGTGCCAGTAGGTGAGCGTGGCCTTCTGGCCGTTGAAGTCGTACTCGTCGGTCCACTTGGTGGTCGCGAAGTAGTTGGCCTTGCGATCCAGGAACGGGAGCATGATGGGGTGGTTGACGGCCACGATCAGCCGGCCACCGGGCTTCAGCACTCGCCGCAGCTCGGCCAGCGGTGCGGTCCAGTCCTCCAGGTAGTGCAGGACCAGGGCGGCGACGCAGTCGTCGAACGCGCCATCGGGGTACGGCAGCGGCTGGCTGATGTCGGCTACCCGCAGGTCCGTGTCGTCGCCGAGGCGCTGCCGGGCCAGCTCCACCATTTTCGTGCTGCGGTCGAAGCCTGCCACGATGGCGCCCTTGTCGCGCAGCGCCTTGGACACGGGGCCGGAGCCGCACCCGGCGTCCAGGATCCGCCGGCCGGTCACATCGCCGGCCAGGTTCACGATCGCGGGCCGGGTGTAGTAGGCGTTGAGGAGGCTGGTCTCGTTCACGGCCGTGTACCCCTCGGCAAAGAGGTCATAGTCGTTCTCCACGGCCACGTGGGTGGAACTCCGGGAATCGGCAGGCATGCCCCCATACTGCCGAGTGATCAATCAGGGACGCCAGGAGATCACCACGGCCATCGGCCGTCCACTCAGCGGCGCGGCGCGGACAGCCCCGGTTGCCTCGCCGGCGCCGCACCTCTGGTGGAACGAGCGCCGAAGATCCGGGAAAGAAACGGTGCCGCCTCCTGAACCGGAAGCGGCACCGTTCACTTGCAACGCAAGGGATTACGCGGCGTCAGCCACCTTGCCGGTCACCTCGAACCCGACCCCGGTGGGCGAGCGCCCCTCGAACTTCAGCTTGACCTGCTCCTCACCCTCGGCCTCGGTGTCGGTCACAGTCGGCACGACGACCTCCACGCTCGTCTGCCCCGGCGGAACGGACACCCACAGCTGAAGCCCGGTGGAGGACAACGGCCGCGAGGGCAGCGCTTCCTCGCCCGAGTTCTGGAAGAACCACTCGGCATCAACGTCCGTTGTGGACAGTTCCCCAACGCCAGGTGCCAGCGGCAGTCCGACCAGGGTGAAGCTCGAGTCCGCGGCCTCCGACAAGGTCAGCTTCCAGCGCAGCGCACCGCCCTCGCTCACGCTGTCGGCGACCGGGGTCACCGTCAGCTTCGGGGCCGGGTCGTCGTCGCGCACCAGCAGGGCGCCGAACGCGGCGCCGATCACGGCGTTGTCGATCGCCACGACGCCGACGGGATAGCGGGTGCTGGGACCCCACTTCGTGTTGGCGGTGTAGGTGATCGGCACGTCCACGCGGTGCTCGCCCGGCTTCAGCGTCACGAGCTTGGTGACCGGGGTGTTCGTCGTGTCGTTGTAGAAGAGCCGGACGGTTCGGGTGCCGGTGGCGGTGGCGGTGACGGCGACGTTGTGCGTCACCGTGCCCGAGTTGCCCTCGTCCACCGAGGTCACGGTGGCGTCGACGCGACCGAGACGGGCCGGCACGACCGGGACGAGACCCTTGTCCCAGCCGTGGGCGTCGATGAGCAACGCCTCGCCCGAGGCGGACTCGGGGACCAGTTCCAGTGCGGTCGCCTTGCCCACGCCCGCGGGCAGCGGGACGCGGACTTCCTGAGCCCACAACGCACTGAGACGCGCGGTGCCGGGAAGACCGGTCACCGACACCGTGCCCAGCGAGCGCTTCTGTCCACTTTGGTCGGTCACGGAGATGGCGAAACGCGCGGCCGGGGCGTTTGCCGGAACGGCCAAGCGCAGCGCGAGTTCCTTCGAACCGTGCAGCGACACCGGCGCGGCCGGGCTGACCACGGCCGCCTGGCCCGCAGCCGTCCACTTGAGCGCGATCGACTGGCGCTCCGGCTGGGACGAGGCGAAGCGGAAGCGGACGAGGTGCGGCGAGCGGACTGCACCGCACGCGGCCGCCGGATCCGTGGAGACCTGGGCGCACACCCTTGCGCTGCCGGAAGCCTGTGTGTCCAGCGAAGGCACGACGAACGGCTTGCGGTCGCCGCCGACGGCGTGCGAGAGGACGCGCGCAGGGTCGGCGGACGGGGCGCGGACGCCGGAGCCGTCGAGCAGCGGCAGGACCGACTCGTCGCGGGCGAGGAACAGGTGTGCCGACGCCGCGATGTAGGTGGCGCCCGCGGTCTGCTGCTGCTCCGCGGTCAGGCGGGTGGCGGTTCCCGGCGCGCACACGGCGTCCGGCTGCTCGCCCGGCCAGAAGTCGTCGAACGCCGGCGCTTCGGCCTGGCCGGGCGTCCATTCGCTGTTGAAGTAGTTGTGGTTGGCGCCGACCATGTACAGCGCGCTGTGCAACGCGGCACCACGGCTGACGCCGCGGGTCTGGTCCACGAACATCTGACCCTGCAGGTCGGACACGTCACCGTCGCAGCCGGGCAGGAACGTCACGGACGGCACGTCGGGCTGCGGGTTGTGGCCGAAGATCGTCGGGCCGATCAGCACGTCACCGCGGATGTTCCAGCGCACCGGGCCGCTGAAGCCGGTGTCGCCTGGCGGCGGGTTGAGGCTGTCGGTCGCGGCGCGGTTGACGCCCTCGCCACCGCGGGAGTGGCCGACGAGCAGCACCTTCGACATGTCAGCCGGCGGCGCGGACTTCACGGCGGCGGGCGCGGACGAACGCGCTGCGCCTGCCCAGTCCGCCCACTTCGTCAGGTGGTGGCGCACCAGGGAGGAACGCCCCTGCGCGCCCGCGTCGATGGTCGCGGCGTCCTGGGCGTTGATGCCGTTGGCGGAGATCGAGACGGTCACGTAGCCCTGCGAAGCGAGCA
The DNA here is from genome assembly GCF_039537795.1 of Lentzea roselyniae. Lineage (NCBI taxonomy): Bacteria > Bacillati > Actinomycetota > Actinomycetes > Pseudonocardiales > Pseudonocardiaceae > Lentzea > Lentzea roselyniae. The sequence goes on along the minus strand of NZ_BAABBE010000005.1, from coordinate 225,013 downwards.
GCTGCTGCGCCTTCAGGTAACCGCGGTGGCTCGGCACGGCGCTCAGCCCGGCAGGGCAGGGCCAGCTCATGCCGATCTGGTTGGGATTCGTCTTGCTGTAGCAGGTGAAGTGCCTGCCGTGCAGGAACAGCACCAGCGGCCGCTTGCCGGGAGCGTCCTTGGGCGCGACGACGACGGCGTCCATCTCGATCGGTGCCGCGTACTCGGGCAGCTTGATCGGGTCGAGTGCGTACTCGCCCGTGCTCGTGGCGTACGGGCCCGGCTTGCCGGGATCGGCCGGTGCCTGCGGCAGCAACGCGGGGAGCTCCGGCGCGGCGAGGCTCGCCGGTGGCGCGGGCTCCGCGACGTCCAGCCGGCGCCCCGCCGACCGCACCTGCAGCGCGGCGGGATTCGCCGGCTTGGCGTCCAGCGTGAACGTGCGGAGGTCCGCCGACTCCCTGGCGGTGCCGAGGAGCCGGTCACCTTCCCAGAACTCGACGCCCGCGTCCGTCGGTGGCATCGGAGCTGGAGCTGTCCACCGGATCACGTCGCCGGCGACGCTCCATCCCGGTGCGGGCGACGGCGGTTCCGGCGCGGCTGAAGCCGGCAACGACGGTAGGACCGCGACGAGCAAAGCAGATGTGAAAAGCGCGACTGTGCGGCGCATGCGTGGGTCCCCCTCTGAAGGACGATCCACTCCGTTCTAGCGACGCCGCACAGCACGCGGCACATGGTTTCGCCTGGAATCCGCCAATCAAAACGACAACCCGACCTGAGTATTACGCCGTCCGGCCCAGCAGGCGGGGATCACCCTCGCTCATCAGCGGAGCTCGGCACGAGGTCAGTGGTCCCTGACGTCACGCTCGTTCTGGCGCAGCTTGTTCCAGGTGGAGGTCAGTTCGGCTCTGATGCGAGCGACGCGAACCCCGAAGGCCTCGCGGATCTCTTGGGCATCTACTTCGTCGGGGGCGCCGTGGTCGGGGTGATCGGCGGTCATGGCGGCCGGGATACCTCGCAGGGGCACTGCCCCAAACGTGGTTCCCGTCACTCCCTAGGATCGAACAGGTGAGCACCCACCTCTACCTGCTGCGTCACGGCCAGACCGAGTGGTCCGAGAGCGGCAGGCACACGGGACGCACTGACATCGAGCTGACGCCAGAGGGCGAGCAGCAGGCACGCCGCGCGGGCGCCACGCTCGCCCGGCTGCGGGGTACGGACCGGGCGCCCGCGCTCGTGCTGACGAGCCCGCGGCAACGTGCGACCAGAACCGCCGAGCTGGCCGGGCTCGAGATCACCGCGACGACCGAGAACCTCGCGGAGTGGGACTACGGCGACTACGAGGGCATCACCACGCCGCAGATCCGCGAGCGCGTGCCGGGGTGGACGGTGTGGTCGCACCCGATGCCGAACGGCGAGACGCACGCCGAGGTCCAGGAACGGGCCCGCACCGTGCTCGCCGAGGTGCGCAAGATCCTGCCCGGCGGCGACGTGGTGCTCGTGGGACACGGCCACTTCAGCCGAGTGCTGATCGCGGCGTGGCTGGGACTGGCGCCCGACCAGGGCGTCCACTTCGGACTGGATCCGGCCGGCACCTGCCAGCTGGGCGACGAGCGGGGCGACCCGCAGGTGCGCAGGCTCAACGTGCCTGCCTGGGAGGTGTGATGATCCGGCGGGTGGAACCGCGTGACGTCGACGCGGTCGTGAAGCTCGTGCACGAGCTGGCGCTGTACGAACGGGCGCCGGAGCAGTGCCACCTCACCTCGGAACAGTTGCACACCGCGCTGTTCAACGAGACCCCGGCGCTGTTCGGCCATGTGGCCGAAGTGGACGGTCAGGTCGTCGGGATGGCGTTGTGGTTCCTCAACTTCTCGACGTGGGACGGCGTGCACGGCATCTACCTCGAGGACCTCTACGTCACGCCCGAGCAACGCGGCAACGGACTGGGCAAGAAGCTTCTGGAAACACTTGCCCAGGAGTGCGTCGCCAAGGGCTACACGCGTCTGCAGTGGTCGGTGCTCAACTGGAACGAACCTAGTATCCAGTTCTACAAATCTCTTGGTGCCATCCCAATGGACGAGTGGACAGTGATGCGAGTAGCCGATGAAGCGCTGCAAAAGCTCGGTTCTTCACTCTGAAGGTTGACAGAAGGTCTCGAAAGGCTCACGAAACAGCCATTCCACACAGGACGAGTGCACGGTGCTGGCAGCGTCCCCGCACGCCGATCCCCCGGCACAAGTAAGCGTGGAAAGAAGGAAGACCGTGTACGAAGACTCCGGAATGAGCACCGGACCCCTGATCTTCAGCTTGGCTTTCGCCCTGCTCGTCATCGCCGGCATGTGGGCCACGTTCAGCAAGGCCGGCAAGCCTGGCTGGGCCGCCATCATCCCGTTCTACAACATCTACGTGTGGCTGAAGGTCGCCGGCCGTCCTGGCTGGTGGCTGATCCTGCTGCTCATCCCGATCGTGAACTTCGTGATCTCGATCATCGTGTCGCTGGACGTCGCGAAGTCGTTCGGCAAGAGCGGCGTGTTCGGGTTCTTCGGCCTGTGGCTGTTCGGCTTCGTCGGCTACCCGATGCTCGGCTTCGGCAGCGCGCAGTACCGCGGCCCGGCCGCAGCTTGATCACAGCTCGACCAGGCCGGGTCTGTACTTCGGGCCCGGCCTTCACTATGGTCAGCGATGAAACCGTTTTCAGAACGTTTCAGACGCCGAGTTGCCGCCGCCCTCGACGCAGGACGAGGAAGGACATCTCAACGATGAGGCGTCGACTGACCGGCGCGTTCGTCGCACTAGCGGTGGTCGTGGCACCGGTGGGCGTGGCGAAGGCGGCCAGCTTCAACGTCAAGGACTACGGCGCGAAGGGCGACGGCAAGGCGATCGACTCGGTCGCCATCGACAAAGCCATCGCCGCGGCGTCGGCGGCGGGCAACGGCGTGGTCGAGATCCCGCCGGGCACCTACCTGTCGCGCTCGATCCACCTCAAGAGCAACATCACGATCAACATCCAGCAGGGCGCGCGGATCGTGGCGTCCGGCAGCGGCATCGACGCGCCGGAGCCGAACCCCACCTACCGCAAGTACCAGGACTTCGGGCACAGCCACTTCCGCAACGCGCTGCTGTGGGGCGAGAACGTCGAGAACATCAACTTCACCGGCAAGGGCGTGATCGACGGCGCCAACAAGCTGGAAACCGGTGAGAACATTCCCGCGGGCAAGGGCGACAAGATGCTGTCGCTCAAGTTCTGCAAGAACGTCAACATCACCGACGTGACGTTCCGCGAGGCCGGCCACTTCGCGATCATCACCAACGGCTGCAACGGCATGAAGCTCGACCGCATCACGGTCGACTCCCCTGACGACCGCGACGGCATCAACTTCATCAACAGCTCCAACGTCGAGCTGTCGAACTCGACGATCATCTCCAGCGACGACGCGGTGGCGTTCAAGAGCGACTACGCGACCGGCAAGACCTTCCTGAGCGAGAACAACATCGTCCGCGACTCGACCATCCAGTCGACGGAGAACAACGCCATCCAGTTCGGCTCGGAGACCTGCGGCAGCTTCAAGAACATCCAGTTCCGCAACCTCAAGGTCACCGGCGCCTCGAAGGCGGGCCTCGGCATGGTGTCGATGGACGGCGCGGTCATCGAGGACGTGCTCTACGACAACATCCAGCTCACCAAGACCGCCTCGCCGATCTTCATCCACATCGGCAAACGCGGCCGCTGCCCCGGCAACCCTCCCGCGGGCAAGATCCGCAACATCACCTACCGCAACATCACCGGCACGAACCTGACCGCACCGCGCGACATCCCCGGCGACCCCGAGTACGCGTCGACGATCTCCGGCCGCGCGGAGTCCAAGATCACCGGTCTGACGTTCGACAACGTGCGGCTGACGGTGCCGGGCAACCACAAGGAGTCGGACGCCTCGCGCGTGCCGCCGGAGGTGTCCGGTGAGTACCCGCCGCGGATCTTCGGCGTGCGGCCGGCGTTCGGGTTCTGGATCCGCAACGCTTCCGACGTGAAGTTCGTGAACAGCACTCTGGAGTTCGACAGGGGCGACGGGCGTCCCGCGTTCACGACGGACAGCGTTTCCGGCATCTCCCTGAACGGGGTGAAGGTGGAACGCAGCACCGGCGCGAGCGACCTGCTGTGGCGCAAGAGCAGCGGAATGTCGGTCACGGACAGCACGTCGACGTCGGGGCAGGCGCTGCGGGCGAGGACGAGCTAGTGGCGCGACCCGGAACGTTGGCTGGGTGATTCACGCTCAGCAGGGCACCTCGCGGCACCGCGAATTCGCCCGGCAACGTTCCGGGCCACGCCACTAGATGATGACGCCGACAGCGCCGTAGGTGGAGGCGTCCGCCGCCGCAGACGTACCGGGCAGCTCGCCGTCCGCCCTCCAGTGGGCGGCGAGCACCAGCCCCGGCTCCAGCAGCTTGAGCCCGCAGACGAAGTCCTCCACGTCATGCTTGGTGCGGGGCACGATCTCGGAGCCCATGCCGTCGGACAGGTCGACCAGCTGGTCCACCAGAGCCGGCTCGACGTCCTTCGTCAGGTGCGTCAACGCCAGCACGCTGCCCTCGCACAGGGCGGCTCGGTAGCGCGCCACCATCCCGGCGGGCTCGTCGGTGATGTACGGGAGGATGCCGACCATCAGCACGGCGGTCGGCTTCGTGAAGTCGATCAGGCGGCGCGTTTCCGGGTGGCGGAGCACCGCGCCCACGTCGCGCACGTCGGCTTGGACGATGGCGGCACTCAGGTTGTCGCGCAGCATCGTGCGGGCGTGGGCCACGGTAACCGGGTCGTGGTCGACGTAGACGACGCTGCAGGACGGGTCGATGGACTGGGCGACCTCGTGGACGTTGCCGGCGGTCGGGATGCCGCTGCCGAGGTCCAGAAACTGGCGGATGCCCATCTCCTCCACGCACAGGCGTATGACGCGGCGGGAGAAGGAGCGGATCGTGCGGGCCATCTCGGCTACCGGAAAGCGCTTGATGCTCTCCTCGGCCAGGGCGCGGTCAACCGCGAAGTTGTGCGCGCCGCCGAGGTAGTAGTCGAACAGGCGGGCAACATTTGGGCGTTCTGAATCGCCGTTTGTCGTCACCCGCTTCGGGCCGTCCTGCACTGCGCACCTCACCCTGCTCCCGAGCGGCGCGAACGCTGGCAGCACGGTAACCGGCTACTCCGTTCGTGTCCATCCACCATTTAGTGAACACGCACGGTGATGGCCCCCGGCCGGAGCCGAGGGCCATCGCAGGGTTACCGCTGATCAATCAGGGTGTGTCACACGCCCGCGGTCCGCCGGATCCAGTCGCGGTAGGGGGCGTGGTTGATGCTGGTGTAGTTCGAGACGGTCTCACGGTTCGAGGTCGACGCCACGCCGACCTGACGGCCGTTGGCGAACATCGGGCCGCCGGAGTCTCCACCTGCAGCGATGCCGTCGATGCGGTACACGCTGATCGCGACGCCACCGCGGTAGTCCCGACCGTTGGTGCTCGTGACCCGCGTGTTCGCGACCTTCAGGTAGCGGGACTGGCAGTTGATCTCCGGCTGGTTCCTGCAGGTGGCGCCCCAGCCGTAGAGCTGCACGGTCTGGCCGTTCTGAACGCTCGCGACGAGCGGGGAGAACGGGCCGGACATCGACGGCGTCACCTTGACCAGTGCCAGGTCGGCCGACGAATGCTTGATGACCTGAGTACCGGTCACCATCTCGCCGCCGGACGTCTGGTCCAGGCTGCCCGCGCGGAACGTGTACCTGGCGGAAGTCGACGCCACGCAGTGCTCAGCGGTCAGGATCCACTGAGGTGCGATCTTCGTCGCCGAGCAGTTCTCCCGCCCGTTGGCGAACAGACGCGCCGCGTAGGGGAAGTTCGACGCGTAGCTGCCACCGATGATCATCGGCGACATTTCCGGGTCCTCGGGGGCGGCCGAGGCCGTAGCAGGGGCGAGGGAGAGCGCCGCCAGGAGGGCGCCCGCGATCGCGGTCAACAAACGCATGGTTGGTCACCTCTTGAGTGCAGGGAGTGGTTAAGCAACCACGCACAGCTTCACTCGATCGTGTGACCGTGACCACCCTCCGTTAGTCGGCTTTGTCGCCTTCGTTCACATCGGCGAGGCCCATGGCCCACTGACGACCGTCGCGGGTGAACAGCAGCACGAGCACGACCACGCAGTAGATGCCGCCCAACGAGCCGAGAAGCTGCTGTTCGGACGGCCCGTACGCGTACCAGGCACAGCCCAGAAGCAGCAGCTGCGTGACGATGACGGGCGTGCGCGCGCCGTGGTGACCGCAGAACAACATGACCGACGCGAAGATCACCCCGCCGAACCAGAGCACGAGCACACCGGCGGCCCCGAGTATCGGGGCCGCGGACGGGGCACCCTGAATCACCCGCACGACAAGCGCAACGGCCAGCGCGATCCCGCCCAGGCCCTGCAGCAAGGTGAGCACGGCGGCGGTGCGCACAGCGCGCGGCGGCGCCGGGGTCCCAGTGGTCACAGGAGACCTTTCCTCACGTTCTGTACTGGTCACGGATCGTAGGCCACCCGGTTGGAGGTCTCACTTGGCACGTCCGGCGAGGGAAGATCAAGGGGCCTTCAGCGAGCCGGCGGTCGTCCGGGGTGCACTCGGCTGCGGGCCTACGCGCTGCGAGCGGAAGGGAGATTTGCGCCACTTTCGTGAAGCTGGGGCCACCCTGAGGGAGGACATGCGCGCCGCTGACGGTCACGCACTGTCTTACTCTGCAGTAGTGCGCGCTCTTCTCGTGGTGAACCCGCAGGCGACTACAACCACGCCGGCAGGCCGTGACGTGTTGGCGCACGCACTCGCCAGCGACGTGAAGCTGGAGATCATCGAAACCTGCTACCGCGGCCACGCGGCGGACGCCGCGAGCCATGCTGCGGAGGACGGGTTCGACCTGGTCATCGCCCACGGCGGCGACGGCACGGTCAACGAGGTGGTCAACGGCGTCCTGCGTGGTGGCCCACGGCCCGACAAGCCGATGATCGGTGTCGTGCCGGGCGGTTCGGCGAACGTCTTCGCGGGCGCCCTCGGGATCCCGCGCGACCCCGTCGAGGCCACACACGTCCTGCTTCAGTCGATCGAGCACGGCACCCGGCGCCGGATCGGGCTCGGCCAGGTCTTCGCGGACGTCATCGAGGGCGACAAGAGCCGCTGGTTCACCTTCAACGCGGGCATGGGCCTGGACGCCGACGTCGTCGCCGGTGTGGAGAAGAAGCGGGCCAAGGGCCGCAATGCGAGCCCCGCTCTCTATCTGAGCGTCGCGGTCAGGGCTTATGCGCAGAACGTCCGAAAGCCGCAGCACTTCACCGTCGAAGTTCCCGGAGAGCCGCCGTTCGACGATGTCGGCATGGTGTTCGTCTCGAACACCGACCCGTGGACGTACTTCGGCGACAGGGCGATCCAGCTCAACCCCAGCACGTCGTTCGACGGAGGCCTGGGTCTGAGCGCGCTCAAGACCCTGCGCGTGCCCACCGTCGGCCGCTACATCGCCCAGGTCCTCGCCACCGGGAATCCAAAGGGCGGGAATCTCGTTCGGCGCGACGACGTCGGTTATGTAAGAGTGAAGTGCGAGGAGCCCGCCAACCTCCAGGTCGACGGTGATTTCCTCGGCACGACCACTGCGGTGGAGTTCCGGGCGGTCCCGGACGCGTTGACTGTTGCCGTATAAGCGGCTTGACGGTCCGTGATCGGTTCGTGACTGTCTCGGTACCCACCCGGGATGTACTGCAATCGAGCGACAGCAGAGCGTTAAACCCCAGGTGAACGCTGTCGATCTTTTGGGTGAGTTCACTCACCGGGTCAGTGCTAACCCCTTGACATCCCAGCCGTTCGTGAAAGCATTCACAAGCACCCCAAAACGACCGCTGACAACCGGCGTGCCCTTGTGCGCGCCTAGCTGAGGAGTAGTTCCAATGGACTGGCGCCACCGCGCGATCTGCCGCGACGAGGACCCCGAGCTGTTCTTCCCCGTTGGGAACAGTGGTCCCGCGCTGCTTCAGATCGCCGAGGCGAAGACCGTCTGCCGCCGCTGCCCCGTCGTCTCCGACTGCCTCGCGTGGGCGCTCGAGAGCGGCCAGGACGCCGGCGTCTGGGGCGGGATGAGCGAAGACGAGCGCCGCGCTCTCAAGCGCCGCAACGCCCGTACGCGGGCTCGCAGCAACGCCTGACCAGGCAGTTAGCCGCGAAGTTCAGCTAAAAAAGTAGAGCCCGACACCGTGCCAGGTGTCGGGCTCTTCTTTTGTTTGCACACCCTCCCGCATGACCACGTGAGACCGCTGAGGCTGGTCGTCACGTGTGCACGGCGTTAGTTTAGCGCCGCCCTCTGAGCGGTACGCGCAGGACCGCCTCTGTACCGCCTCGGGGCCTTCGCCGCAAGCTCAACGAGCCTCTCAATTCGGAATCAACAAGGGTCCGAACGATCTGCAAACCGAGACGATCGGTGCGCTCCAGGGAGAAACCGGGCGGAAGCCCCTTCCCGTCGTCGGAGATCGTCACGTCGAGCCACTTGGCGGACCGCTCGGAGTGCACGACGACCTCCCCGCGCTGGCCAGGGGCGTAGGCGTGCTCGAACGCGTTCTGCACGAGCTCGGTCAGGACCATCACCAGCGGGGTCGCGATCTCGGCAGGGACGATCCCGAACCCGCCTTCGCGGCGGACCTTCACCTGGGTCTCGGTGACCGCCACGTCGCTCATCATCGGGATCACCTTGTCGACCACGTCGTCAAGATCGACTCGCTCGTCGACCGACATCGACAACGTCTCGTGAACCAGTGCGATGGAAGTCACACGGCGGACCGACTCGGCCAGCGCCTCCTTCGCCTCCGGGTTCGTCAACCTGCGGCTTTGCAACCTGAGCAACGCCGCGACGGTCTGCAGGTTGTTCTTCACCCGGTGGTGGATCTCGCGGATCGTGGCGTCCTTGGACATCAACGCGCGGTCACGCCGGCGCACCTCGGTGACGTCGCGGCACAGCACGATCGCACCTGCGGCCTGGCCACGTGGCCGAAGGGGCAAGGAACGGAACAGCACTGCGGCACCGCGCCGTGACTCGGCCTCCATGCGCATGGACGGCTGACCGTCCAGTGCCTGCCTTATGCGCTGAGCGACCTCGGTGGCGTCGAACGGGTCCCCGATCAGGCTGCGGGTCAACGGCGCCAGGTGCACGCCGACGAGGTCCGAGGCGTGCCCCATGCGGTGGTACGCCGACAGCGCGTTCGGCGACGCGAACACCACCGCACCGGACGGATCGAGCCTGATCAGGCCATCACCGACGCGCGGACTGGTGTGCACGTCCGGCGACGGCTCGGGCGCGGGGAACGTTCCGTCCGCGATCATCTGGCACAGGTCGGCCGCACTGCCGAGGTACGAGATCTCCAACGGCGACGGCACCCGCGGCACCGCCAGGTTCGTGCTGCGGCTCAGCACCGCGATGACCTGGGCGCCCAGCCGCACCGGGATGGTTTCGCGCCGCACCGGCACACCCAGGTGCCAGCGCGGGTCCTCCTCGCGGCAGATTCGCGACTCGTCGATGGCCCGGCGCAGCTGCGGGTGCTCCTCGGCGGCCACCTCGCTGCCGACGACGTCCTCGGGGTGCGCGGTCGGTGCCGTCGTCGGACGGGCCTGCGCGACGCAGAGGAACTTCTGGTTGTCCAGCGGCACGTACATGAGGAAGTCCGCGAACGACAGGTCGGAGAGGAGCTGCCACTCGGCGACGACCAGCTGGAGGTGGTCGACGGCGGCACCGGAGAGCTTCGTGTGCTCGGCCAGCAGGTCCGTGAGCGTGCTCAGAACTCCTCCATGTCAAGATGTCACTGTGTTCGACTGGTCGGCTGGGCCGACCATTTTGAATCAGTGACCAGCAGGTCGGCCCAGCCGACGTGTGGGTGAAGCAGTTCGATCCTAGGAGACACAGATGTCGAAGCGTGCCCGCAAGCGCCGCGACCGCAAGAAGGGTGGCGCGAACCACGGGAAGCGCCCCAACGCCTGAGTGCTGCGAAAAGGCCTGGTCACCAGCTCGGTGACCAGGCCTTTACGTTTGCGGGCGAGAGCTCAGCCCTCGCTGCGGATCTCCACGATCGTGGCGCGGATGCGCGCCTTCAGGTCCGACGGGGCGAGATCCCCGCCGCACTTGCGCGCGAGCAGCGCCTTGAGGTGCTCCTCCAGCCCGAACTGCTCCAGGCACGGATGGCACTCGTCGAGGTGCGTCTGCAGGGCCTGACGACGCTGCTGGTCGCACTCCTGGTCGAGGAACAACCAGACCTCGGACAGGACCTCTGAGCAATCGGTGTCGTGGGGTTCGCCGCAGTTCATGACCCGTCTCCGTTGTTGCCTCGGAGGAAACCACGCTCACGTGCGACGTCGGCCAGCATGTCGCGGAGCTGGCGACGGCCCCGGTGCAACCGGGACATCACCGTGCCGATCGGGGTGCCCATGATGTCTGCGATCTCCTTGTACGCGAAGCCTTCGACATCGGCGAGGTAGACCGCGATCCGGAACTCCTCCGGCAACCGCTGCAATGCTTCCTTGACGTCGCTGTCGGGCAGGTTGTCGAGTGCCTCGACCTCTGCGCTGCGCAGCCCGGTCGAGGTGTGGCTCTCCGCCTGCGCCAGCTGCCAGTCAGTGATCTCGTCCGTAGGCTGCTGGAGAGGCTGACGCTGCTTCTTGCGGTAGCCGTTGATGTAGGTGTTGGTGAGGATCCGGTACAGCCACGCCTTGAGGTTCGTGCCCTCCGAAAAGGACTCGAACGCCGAGTAGGCCTTGAGGAACGTCTCCTGCACCAGGTCCTCGGCATCAGCCGGGTTGCGCGTCATGCGCAAGGCCGCCGAGTACAGCTGGTCGAGCATCGGCATCGCGTCGCGCTCGAAACGCGCGGCACGCTCCGCCGTCGTCTCCGTTGTGCCGGTGGCGGGCACCGCGCTCCCTTCCCAATGGTCCTGGGTCGGTAGTGATGCTACGCGGGGCCGCTCGAGCATGTTCGTCACCACGTCCTGGGTAACAACGGAAGTGCTGGTAGTAATTCCGCATGGCCGGACGTGGGACGCCCGCCACAGCGCTGCTGGACAAGCAGCGGGTGGCGCACACCTTGCACTCGTACGAGCACGACCCCCGCCACGAGTCCTACGGGCTCGAGGCGGCGGAGGCGCTCGGGCTGGTGCCGGAACGCGTTTTCAAGACGCTCGTGGCCGAAGTGGACGGCAAGCTCGCGGTCGGCGTCGTGCCGGTGACCGCGCAGCTCGACCTGAAGGGTCTCGCCGCGGCGTTGAAGGGCAAGAAGGCCAAGATGGCCGTCGTCGCCGACGCCGAACGCGCCACCGGGTACGTCGCGGGCGGGATCTCCCCGCTGGGGCAGAAGAAGCGGCTGCCGATCGTGGTGGACGAGTCGGCGCTGGGCTTCGACACGATGTTCTGCAGTGCCGGGCGGCGCGGACTCGAGGTGGAGATCGCGCCGGCCGAGCTGGTGCGGCTGACCGGTGCCGTGGTGGCGTCGATCAGCGCCTAGCGTCCGACCCAGGTGGCGATGCAGACCTCGTTGCCCTCGGCGTCCGCCAGCACCCACCAGCTCGGCGCGTGGCTGTCGTCCTTGAGGGTGCCGCCCGCTCGCAACGCTTGCTGGACGCGTTGCTCAGCCTGGTCGTGCGGTACCGACACGTCGATGTGCAGGCGGTTGCGGTCTGTTCGCGGCACGTCCATGTCCTGGAACCAGATGCCGGGTCCCTGCCCGCGCGGGTCGACGACGTCCTCGTCGCCTTCCGGCTCGTACCCGAGCACCGCCAGCCAGAACGGCATGACGCCGGCGCTGACCAGTGCGTCGAGGGTGAGGCCGACGTGCTGGAGCCGGACCGGTTCCGGAGTGGCACCGAGCTCGCGCGCCCTCGCGGAGATGCGCCGGGCCTCGTCGATGCTCGCCTCGGTGAGCGGAAGGCGGACGGTGATGCCGTCCGGCCGGATGTCCGCCGTGTCCGTGACCAGGTGCTTGATCTGGTCGAACGTGCCGCGGAAGTACGCACACGCGCCCGAGGTGAGCACCCGCCAGTCGGCAACGCCCTCGGCCGCGTGGAACTCCGCCGCGGTGATCGGCCTACTCACCGACCTGGCCGTCGATCGCCTCGCGGATCAGGTCGGCGTGGCCGTTGTGCCGCGAGTACTCCTCGATCATGTGGGTCAGGATCCAGCGCAGGCTCGGCACCCGGCCGTCCCGCCACGGCGCACGCTTGGCCAGCTGGCCGAGGTCACCGGTTTCGAGGGCTTCCGCGACGGCCTTGCGGGAGCGGTCGACCTCCTCCTGCCACAGAGCGATCAGCTGCTCCGGGGTGTCCTGAGCGGCGGAGTGCCAGTCCCAGTCGTTGTCGGCCTTCCAGTCGACGCCCGCCCACGGCTCCAGCGGCTCGCGGTCGTGCAGCACGACGTGGAACCACTGCTGTTCGACGTACACGAGGTGCTTGAGCATGCCGCCGAGCGTCATCGACGACTTCGCGGTCGTCGCGTTGAACTGCTCGGCGGTGAGGCCTGCGGTCTTCCACGCGAGGGTGGCGCGCTGGAACTCCAGGAAGCCGCTCAGGGTGGCGAGCTCGTCGCCGTCCATCGGTGGTTCCGGGCGGCCCTGCTCGTCGAAGTCGGTCATGGGCGTGATCACAGCCCATTGCGTACAGTGCCACCAGATGGTTTAGACCATTCAGGGAGGCAGGCATGCGCATCCTCGACCTCGACCGCACCGGGCTCGCCGCCCTCCGCGGCCAGGACCTCACCAGGGCGGTGGCCGCGTCCGAGGGACGGACCATGGTCGCCGAGGTGTTCGCGGATCGCGCCGCGCTGTCGTTCGACGGCCAGACCGGCGTGCACAACGCCGAGCTGATGGCCGCGTTCGGTGCCGACGTCATCGTGCTGAACATGATCGACCGGGTCTGGGACGGCACGACGTTCCGCTTCCCCGGTCTCGGCGAACTGCCCGGCCTGCACGCGCTGGCTGAGAAGATCGGCCGTCCGATCGGCGTGAACCTGGAGCCGGGCACCGTTCCCGAACTGCGCAAGGCCACTCGTGCCAACGCTCAGCGGCTCGCCGACGCCGGTGCCGCGCTCATCGTGCTGACCGCCAACCCCAGCACCGACGGTTCGCTCGGCGGCATGGCCAGGGCGACCGAGGAGATCCGGACCGACGCCGCGCTCTGGGTCGGCAAGATGCACCACGCGGGTCACCCGGAGCCGATCACCGCGCGGAAGCTCGCGAACCTCGTCGACGCTGGCGCGGACGGCGTCATCCTCCCGATCCCCGGCACGCTGCCCGGTGTCACGAGAGAGGCCGCCGCCGAAGCCGTCGCGGCCGTCCACGAGAAGAACGCGATCGTCATGGGCGCGATCGGTACGTCACAGGAAGGCGCGCACACCAACGTTGTGCCGCAGCTGGCCCTGACGGCCAAGGAGATCGGCGTCGACGCGCACCACATCGGCGACTGCTTCCTGCCGGGCATGGGCGACCCCGAGCTGCTCTACGCCTACTCGGTGGCCGTCCGGGGCCGCAGGCACACGTGGACCCGGATGGCGCGCTAGTCCAACGGCCTGAGCACGCGGTCCAGCCACTCGCCGACGGACCGGCCCACGTCCGCGACGGACGCCTTCAGCGAGTGGTCACCCTTCAGCAGCACCACTTCGCGATGATGGCCTCGCGGGGGCAGGCCGAACGGGTCGTTCTCGCCCTGCACGACCAGGGTGGCGACCTCGACACCGTCCAGCTCCGCCAGGCGGGACTTCTCCGGCTTGCCCGGCGGGTGCACCGGGAACGCCAGGCACAGCACCGCCACCGCCTGCCCCTCGACCGACGTCCGGCAGGCCACCCGCGCGCCCGACGACCTGCCCCCGAACACCAGGGGAAGGCCGTCGAACCAGCGCTCGCCCAGGTCGTCGACGACGGACAGCCAGGCGGTGTCGAGCTGCGTGGCCGGTGCGGGGGCACGACGGCCCGCGACGCGGTACGGCTGCTCGATCAGCGCCACGTGCACGCCGACGGCGTTCGCGGCGTGGCACGCGGCGACCAGATCCGGGGCTTCGACGCCACCGCCGGCGCCGTGGCCCAGCAGCAGTGCCGCGCGCGGTTCGTGGGCACAGTGCAGTGAGGCCCGCGCCGGACCGTGCGGGGTGTCCACCAACAGCGTCGTCACGACAGCTCGAACAACGTGGGTGAGGGCTTCTCTTCTTCGTTGAGAGAGACGCGTTCCATCAGAGACGGATTGTTGTTCTTCACGCTGTTCACCGCCATCGACACAGGACGCAACTCCAGCGCGTCGACAATCGAGGGATCCGGGGCCAGCAGCTCGGACGGGTCCTGCGACGTCGGGTCGAGCCACGCCGACCAACGGTCCTGAGGCAGCAGCAATGGCATGCGGTGGTGCACCTCGGTCATCGCGCCGATGGCGTCCGTGGTGAGCACCGCGCACGTGACCGTCGGGACGTCGTCCTTCCACCACACCGACCAGATGCCGGCCATCGCGAGCGAAGCGCCGTCGCCGAGGGTGATGAAGTACGGCTGTTTGCGCCCCTCGCCCGGCTGCCATTCGTACCAGCCGTCGGCGGGCAGGATGCAGCGGCGCTTCATCGCGGACTGCTTGTAGGCGGGCTTCTCCAGCACGCTCTCCGCACGGGCGTTGATCATCTTGGCCGCGCCGGAGAGGTCCTTGGCCCAGTGCGGGACCAGGCCCCAGCGCATCACGCGAATGCTGCGCTCCACCTCGGCAGCGTCTTCTGCGGGTTTGCGCTCGACCACCGCCATGACGTGCTTGGTGGGAGCGATGTTGTAGTCCGCCCCTGGCGCCTCGTCGCCGGTTCCGTCCACCGCGTCGAACTCGGCCGCCAGCAGCGCCGGGTCCTTGGTGGAGGCGTACCTACCACACAAAACCGATCACCTCCGAAGTCGTCATCGTCGCACGTCGGGAACACCTGTGCGAGCCACGCCACCGGCCATGCGGGATCATTCACGCATGACTCAGCACTGGTCAGCCCCCAGCGCAGCCGGCCCAGTCCACGCGACCGTGCCGGTGCCCGGCTCGAAGTCGATCACGAACCGCGTTCTGGTGCTCGCGGCACTGGCCGACGGGCCCTCCGCGGTGCACGCGCCGTTGCGCAGCCGGGACACCGTGTTGATGGCTGCCGCGCTCTCCTCCCTCGGGGTGGGTTTCGCCGATCGCGAGGACGGTGGCTGGGACGTGACGCCCGCCCCGTTGCGCGGACCGGCCGACGTCGACTGCGGCCTCGCGGGCACGGTCATGCGGTTCCTGCCGCCCGCCGCCGCGATCGCCGAGGGTGAGATCCGGTTCGACGGCGACCCGCACGCACGCAAGCGGCCGATGAGCACCGTGCTGGGTGCGTTGCGCTCGCTGGGTGCGGACGTCGAGGGCGACGCGCTGCCGTTCACGTTGCGCGGCACGGGATCGCTGGCCGGTGGCGAGGTGACGATCGACGCGTCGGGCTCGTCGCAGTTCGTGTCGGGGCTGCTGCTGTCCGGTGCGCGGTACGACAAGGGCGTGACGGTGCGCCACGACGGCAAGCCCGTGCCTTCGTTGCCGCACATCGACATGACGGTCGAGACGCTGCGTTCGGCCGGCGTCCGGGTGGAGACCGAAGCGAACCTGTGGCACGTCGAGCCGGGCCCGATCGCCGCGCGCACGTGGCACGTGGAGCCGGACCTGTCGAACGCGACGGTGTTCCTCGCGGCGGCCGCGGTGACCGGTGGCGAGGTGACGGTTCCGCATTGGCCGGCCAGGACCACGCAGGCCGGCGACGCGGTGCGCGACATCCTGCAGCGGATGGGCTGTTCCGTCGAGCTGTCGGACGAGGGTCTGACGGTGCGCGGCCCCGCGAAGCTGTCCGGTCTGGACATCGACCTGCACGACGAGAGCGAGCTGACGCCGACGGTCGCGGCGCTGGCGGCGCTGGCCGAGGGGCGGACGGTCATCCGCGGTGTCGCGCACATCCGCGGCCACGAGACGGACCGGATCGCGGCGCTCGTCAACGAGATCAACGCGCTGGGCGGCAACGCGTCCGAGACCGAGGACGGCCTGATCATCGAACCCGCGCCGCTGCACGGCGGGGTGTGGCAGGCCTACGCCGACCACCGGATGGCGACCGCGGGCGCGATCGTCGGGCTGGTGGTGCCGGGCGTCTCGGTGGACGACATCGGCAGCACGACCAAGACGATTCCCGATTTCCCAGGCATGTGGAACGCCATGCTCACGGAGGCGCGTTGAAGTGAGCAAGCGGGACTGGCGCAAGCTCGACGAGTCCGACGTTCGCGTGCGCCCCGGCAAGGGCACGCGGCCACGCAGCAAGAGACGGCCCGAACACGCCGACGCCGAGAGCGCGATGGTGATCGGCGTGGACCGGGGCCGCTGGACGTGTGCGCTGGAGTCCGGTGTCATCGTCACCGCCATGCGTGCGCGCGAACTCGGCCGCACGCCCGTGGTGGTGGGCGACCAGGTCGGCATCGTCGGTGACACGTCGGGTCAGCCGGACACGCTGGCCCGGATCGTGCGCGTCGAGGAGCGGACCTCGGTGCTGCGCCGGACCGCGGACGACACCGATCCGTTCGAACGCGTCGTCGTCGCGAACGCCTCCCAGCTCATCATGGTGGTCGCGCTGGCCGATCCCCCGCCGCGCACGGGTTTCATCGACCGGTGCCTGGTCGCCGCCTACGCGGGCGGCCTGGAACCGGTGCTGTGCCTGACGAAGTCGGACCTCGCTTCCGCGGACGAGCTGCTGGCGCTGTACACCGAGCTCGACGTGCCGGTGATCGTGACGCGGTTCGACGAGGAGCCAGCCGCCCTGCGCGCCAGGTTGACGGACACGGTGTCGTGCCTGATCGGCCACTCCGGCGTCGGCAAGTCCACTTTGGTCAACAAGCTGGTGCCGGACGCGAACCGGGCGGTGGGCGTGGTGTCCGGCGTCGGCAAGGGCCGGCACACCTCGACGCAGGCCGTGGCGCTGCGGCTGCCGGAAGGCGGCTGGGTCGTGGACACCCCGGGCATCCGCTCGTTCGGCCTCGCGCACATCACGCCGGACGACATCGTGAAGGCGTTCCCGGACTTCGCGGAGGCGGCGGAGGAGTGCCCGCCCGGCTGCGGCCACCTGGGTGCGCCGGAGGACCCCGGCTGCATGCTGGACGAACTGGTGCCGGACGCGCCCGGCCGCCTGACGTCGTTGCGGCGGCTGCTCGCGTCCCGCGCGGGGCTGGACGACCACGCGGATTGAGCTTGCGCCCGTCAGTCACACTTCCGGCGTGAACAGACAGCTGGGGGTTCTCTCGCTGGTGGCCGGGGTGGTGGGGCGTGACGTCCGACCCGCGGAGTCAGACGAGCACCGGTGTCGTGGTGACCGAACCGTCGGCCGACCGGGTCCTCGCGGTGAGCGCCGAGCGGACACCGCCCGGGTACGACATCGGGATGGTCGCTCGCACCAAGACCGTCGCGATCCTGCGAGAGTTGGTGTCGTGATCAGGTACCTGGGACTCGTCGCGCTGGTGGCGTTGACGGCGTGCACCGCGGAACAGCCCGCTCCCCCGAAGTTCGAGGACACCGACCCGTGCACGCTGCTCGCGTCCGGCGACGCGGGCAACCTCAAGGGTGCGGCCAAGGGCGAGCGGGCGTGCGACTTCACGTTCGACTCGCTGACCGTGCGGCTGACGCTGCGGACCGAGAAGTTCGCGGACGCGTCGCAGCCGTTGCTGTCCGACGGTGGCTACGGCGCGGTGGTCAACGACCACCCGATGACCCGCCGTTGCACCGATGAGTCCGGGACGGTGACGTGCGAGGGCGTCGTCGAGGCGCGGGACGGTCAGCTGATCGGGCTGAAGGTGGTCCAGCGCAGCCACGACCTCAACGTGGTCGGACAGGTCACCCAGGGTCTCGCTGCCAAGGCACTGGAAAGGCTGCCGAAGTGAGGCGCTGGCTGCCCTTCGTGCTTCTGCTCACGGGCTGCAGCGCCGCACCGGTGGCGACCGCGCCCTCCAGCACCACGACCGAGACGACAACGACGACGGTCGCCACGACCTCGCCGCGCATCGACACACCGCGCAAGCTCGCCGGCGCCGACCCGTGCCAGATGCTCACCGCCGCGGACCTCGGCGGGACGTTGTTCGGCAGCCCTCAGCCGCACCCGGCCGTCCCGCGGTCCTGCCTGATGCAGGTGGGTCCCGGCACGGAGAAGGACATGATGGTCCTGGTGGCGTTCGGGGACGCTTATGTGCGGCCGGACAAGGCCGTGGAGATGCTGATCGGCGACGGTCACTCGGCAGCGACGTCGTGTGCCGCCACGCCTCAAGGCATGGAGTGCACGACGCTCGTGGCGATCAACGCGACCGAGTCGCTGAAGGTGGTCGTGCGCCTGCCGGACGGCAACGCGGACCAGGTCGCTTCCATCGTGCAGGAACACGCGAAGGATGCGTTCGCCCGAGTGCCTGTCACGTCCTGACGCGCTGTCTCGTCCACTGGTCATGAAGGTATTCGTGATCGGTGCGACGGGTGTGCTCGGACGGGAAGCGGTGCCGCGGCTGCGGGCGGCGGGACACGAGGTGGGGGTGCTGGACCGGCACACGACCTCGATGTTCGACGCAGGGCAGCTCGTGAAGGCGCTCACGGGCTACGACGCCGTCATCAACCTGGCCACCCGCATCCCGCTCACCGCGAAGGCGGTCATGGCCAGTGCCTGGGCGGAGAACAACCGCATCCGCACCGAGGGCAGCGCCGCGCTCGTCGAGGCGGCTCAGCGCGCGGGCGTCGAACGGATCGTGCAGGAGGGCATCTCGTTCGTGTACGCGGACGGCGGCGACCGCGAGCTCGACGAGACAGCGCCCATCGAGCCGGTCGGGCACGTCGCGAGCTCGGTGCAGGCGCAGCGGAACGTGCTCGGGCACCCCGGCGGGGTGTTCCTGCGCATCGGGCTGCTGATGGGCGGCGAGGCCATGTCGCCGCCGGTGCTCGTGGGCGACGGGTGGATGTCGGTCGTGCACCCCGGAGACGCGGCAGCCGCGGCCATCGCGGTGCTGGACGCGCCTCCGGGCATCTACAACGTCGGGTCGCCGGTGTTGAAGCGCGACCTCGGGATCACGCGGCTGCCGAAGTTCATGGGCAGGTTCGCCGCGTCGTTCGAGGTCTTCGCGCGGTCGCAGCGGGTGGTGAGCACGAAGCTCACCGACGCCACCGGCTGGAAACCACGGGTTCAGCCCATGTGCGGATAGGTGTGATCCGTCGGCGGCGCCAGCGTTTCCTTGATGGCACGCGGGCTCGTCCAGCGCTGCAGGTTGTAGATCGAGCCCGCCTTGTCGTTGGTGCCGGAGCCGCGCGAGCCACCGAACGGCTGCTGCCCGACGACCGCGCCCGTCGGCTTGTCGTTGACGTAGAAGTTGCCCGCCGCGAACCGCAAAGCCTTGTGCGCCTGTGCGACCGCCGCCCGGTCGCGCGCGAAGACGGCGCCGGTCAACGCGTACGGCGTGGAGTTCTCGATGGTCTCCATGATGTTCGGGAAGTCCGCGTCCTCGTAGACGTGCACGGCGAGGATCGGGCCGAAGTACTCGGTCGTGAAGATGTCGTGGTGCGGGTCGGTGCCCAGCAGCACCGTCGGGTCGACGAAGTAGCCCACCGAGTCGTCGCACGTGCCGCCCGCCAGCACCTCGACCGAGGTGGACGCGGACGCCATCAGCAGCGCGTCCTTGTGCTTTGCGAACGCGCGGTGGTCGATCACCGCGCCGCCGAACGCCGACAGGTCCGTCACATCGCCGTACGACAGGGACTTCGTGACGTCGAGCAGCCGTTCACGAACCTCGCTCTCCCACAACGACTGCGCGACGTACGCCCGCGACGCCGCCGAACACTTCTGGCCCTGGTACTCGAAAGCGCCGCGAACCAGCCCCGTGACGAGAGCCTTGGGATCAGCGGAAGCGTGCGCCAGCACGAAGTCCTTGCCACCGGTCTCGCCGACGACGCGCGGGTAGGCGCGGTAGTGGTCGAGGTTGCTCGCCATGGTCTGCCACAGCGCCTTGAACGTGCGCGTGGACCCGGTGAAGTGCAGTCCCGCGAAGAACCTGTCCCGCAACGCCACCTCGCTCACCGCCTGGCCGTCACCGGTGACGAGGTTGATCACGCCCGGCGGCAGACCGGCCTCTTCGAGCATCCGCATGGTGTAGTGCGCGGCGAGCTGCTGCGTCGGCGACGGCTTCCACACCACGGTGTTGCCCATCAGCGCGGGCGCGAGCGGCAGGTTCCCGGCGATGGCCGTGAAGTTGAACGGCGTGATCGCCACGACGAACCCGTCGAGCGGCCGGTGGTCCATCCGGTTCCACACGCCGGGGCTGCTCGCCGGCTGCTCCTCGAGGATCCGCCGCCCGAAGTGGACGTTGAACCGCAGAAAGTCGATCAGCTCGCACGCCGAGTCGATCTCGGCCTGCTGCACGGACTTCGACTGCCCGAGAATCGTGGCGGCGTTGAGCGTGTCGCGCCACGGCCCGCTCAGCAGCTCGGCCGCCCTGAGCAGCACCGCTGCGCGTTCGTCGTACGGCAGCTCCTGCCAGCCCGGCGCAGCGTGCTGGGCAGCTCGCATGGCCTCCGCGACATCGGACTTCGTCGCCTGTGCGGTCACACCGAGCACGTGCCGGTGATCATGCGGCTGAACCACGTCGACGCGATCGCCACCAGCCATGCGCTGCTGACCGCCGATGGTCATGGTCAGCTCGTGGGTGATGCCTTCAAGCTCTGAGATGCGCGCCTGCAGACTGGCGCGTTCTGCGCTACCAGGAGCGTAGGTGTGCACCGGCTCGTTGACCGGTTCGGGTGCAGACGTTACGGCGTCCATTCCCCCATCGTGGCACGCGGTAGTAGGGTCCGTCGGGTGGCGCGGGTGACTGGCATCGGCGGGGTTTTCCTGCGTTCCCGAGATCCTGCGCGCCTGGCCGCCTGGTACCGCGACAACCTGGGCGTGCCGATGAGCGAAAAGGGCACCGTCACCTTCCACTGGCTCGACACGGCGACGTCCGAACGTCCGGGCACGACGACGATGGCGTTGTTCGCCCAGGACACCGACTACATCGGCGAACCCCACCAGCGCACCATGCTGAACCTGCGCGTCGACGACCTGCCGTCGTTGATGGCGAAGCTGCGGGCGCGCGGGGTTGAGGTGCTGCCGGACACCGAGGACTCGGAGTTCGGGCGGTTCGGGTGGTGTGTTGATCCGGAGGGGAACCGGATCGAGCTGTGGGAGCCCGCCGAGGGCATGTAAAACCGGGTGCGGCTGGACAGCCCGTGGTGTCTGATCGGCCCTGTGTTGCGAACGCCGGAAGTCGACGAGCTGACCGCGGCCGTGCAGGCCCTCCGCGAGTGGCAGCACGACGACGCGCCCATGCAGCTGCACCCGGGGGACATCGGCTGGGCCTGGCGGCTCGGCGCCGAGGCGACAGCCGCCACGGTCCGCACCTGGAGCCGTGACGGCCGGATCCTCGCGGTCGGTTTCCTGGACCAGCCGGACCTGCTCCGCTTCACCATCGCCCCGGACGCCCACCACGACGAGGAACTGGCTCAGCGGCTCGCCGCCGACGTGAGCGACCCGGCCCGCGGCGTGCTCCCGGCGGGCAAGGTCTACATCGAGTCCCCCAAGCACACCCGCTTCCAGGAGCTGATGTTCCAGAACGGCTGGCAGTCCGACGTACCGTGGACCCCGCTGCGCCGCGACCTCTCGTCGCCGGTCGAAGATCCCGGCGTGGAGATCGAGGTGATCGGCCCCGACCGGGCCCACGTGCACGCCGACGTGATCAGGGCGTCGTTCGAGAGATCGACCTTCACCGCGGACCGTTGGCACAACATGGCGAACGGCCCGTACGAGGACGCGCGCAGCCTCGTCGCCCACGCCGGGAACCAGCCGGTGGCAGCCGTGACCGTGTGGTCGGCAGGCCCCGGCAAACCCGGCCTGCTCGAACCGATGGGCGTGCACCGGGACCACCGCGGCCAGGGCTTCGGCAAGGCCATCACCATCGCGGCGGCGAAAACCCTCCAGGAGCTCGGTTCGTCCATCGCGCTCGTCTGCACGCCGAGTTCCAACGTCGGTGCGGTCGCCACCTACCGGGCAGCGGGGTTCCAGCCGATGCCGGAGGTGTTCGACCAGCGCCGCGACTAGAGGAGTTCGAGCACGAAGGCGAGCTCCTGCGGGGCGTACCAGGCCAGCTCGTGGTCCTCGGCGCTGCCCAGCGTGAACTCGGCGTCCGGGTCGCCCATGTCGGCGGCGTCGACCACCTCGGCGGCCGCTCGGACGTCCTCTTCGGCCTCGGACGTGTCCAGGTGCACGGATGCGACGTCCTTCAGCGTGACGGAGCCGGCGACCTTCACGACCGAGTGGTCGAGGTCGGGGCGCAGCGTCACGTCGTCGGCGTCCACGGCGATGACCGCGCGGCGCGGCTCGGTCTTCTCGTCGCCCGCCAGCAGCCTGAGCGAGGCTCGGGCGGCGTCGAGCATCGCGGCGTATTCGAGCTCCTCGGTGTCGCCCGCCGCGTAGGACTCGCGCAGGGCGGGCGTCAGCGCGAACGCCGTGCCGCCGATCGGGGTCAGCTCGCCGCTGTCGACGAATGTGCGCAGCATCGACACCGTGGCCGGGATGTAGACCCTCATGAACCGCTCGCCGTCCCCATCAGTTCCTCCACCGACTCCTCGACCATGGTCGCGAGAACGTCCACATCGGACATGGCGTCGCGGTCGCCGTTCAGTCCGAAGTAAACACCGCCGTCGTACGACGTCACCCCGATGGCCAGTGCCTGGTTCTTGGCGAGCGGGACGACCGGGAAGATCTCGGTCATTTTCGCGCCCGCCGCGTACAACGGCACCTGCGGGCCGGGAACATTTGTGACGATCACGTTGAACAGGCGGCGCGAGAACGACGAAGCCGCCCGCGCGCCCAGCGCGTGCAGCGTCGGTGGGGCGAAGCCGGAGACCTTCACCAGGGCGTCTGCGGCGACGGACTGGCCGGACTCCTTGTGCGCGCGCATCGCGTGGCTCACGTGGTGCAGGCGCACGACAGGGTTCGGTTCGCCGACCGGCAGGTCGACGAGGTAGGCACTGACGTTGTTGCCCGAGTCCGGGTCGGCGTCGCGGACCGAGAGCGGCGCCATCGCGCGGATGGTGGTGCTGCCGGTGACGTTCTCGCCGCGGCTGAGCAGCCAGTTCCGCAGCGCACCGGACAGAGCCGCGAGCACCACGTCGTTGACCGTGCCGCCGTGTGCCTTGCGGACGGACCGCAGGTCGTCGAGCTGAGCACGCGCGACGGCGAAACGGCGCTGCGGCGACGTGATGCGGACGTTCAGCGGGCTGCCGGGCGCTGGGGTCGCGGCGGTGCGGACGGCGGCGGCCACGGCACCGAAGGCGTTGAAGACCTTCTCGACCGTGGCGACGGTGTCGAGCGCGGCGCTGCGGACGTTCTCGACGAGTTCGCCGGGGCGCTGCACGATGTCGGTGACCGCGTCGGCCACGAGCTGCAGCGAGCTGGGCTCCGGCTGCGGCATCCAGAGGTTCTCGACGTTCGTGCGCGGCGACGGCGACACGTCCAGCATGACCTGGCCGATCTCCAGCGACGCGATGCCGTCGATCATGGCCTGGTGGGTCTTGGTGATGACGGCGGTCTGGTTCTTCGCGAGGCCCTCGACCAGGTAGATCTCCCACAACGGGCGGGAGTGGTCGAGCGGGCGGGACATCAGGCGCGCGACCAGGTCGTGCAGCTGGGTGTCGTTGCCGGGCTTGGGCAGCGCTGACCGGCGCACGTGGTAGGTGACGTCGAAGTCCGGGTCGTCGATCCAGACCGGGCGCGCGATGCGTCCCGGGACGTGCACGACCTTCTGCCGGTAGCGCGGCACGAGGCTCAGGCGTTGCTCGATGAGGTCGACGAGCTTGTCGTAGTCGAATCCCGCCTTCGGCCGTCGGAAGACCGCCACTCCGCCGACGTGCATCGGCGTCGTGGAGTCCTCCAGGTACAGGAACGAGGCGTCCAGCGCTGACAGGCGGTCCGGCATGCCCGCCAGCCTAGTGGCGATCGGGGTCCATGAGTTTTTGAAGTGCGGCACGTTCCACGGGGTCGCGGTCGTGGCGTTCGAGCCGGATGCGCGCCGCCTCCGGGATCGCCTCGCGCGCCTTCGGGTCCACGTTGGCCATGAACGCCTTGAGGAACCGCCACCGCGTGAGCTTCTTGACCGGCGCGAGACGGGCGACGGCCAGCGACACCCAGCTCAGCGCGACGTCGAGCCTGCGGTCGCCCTTCGTGGCGCAGGCCCAGTCGAGGACCACGGGCCCTTCCGGACCGAGCACGACGTTGCCGGGGTGCAGGTCGAGGTGCAGGAGGTCGCCCTCGCCGCTGAGGAAACCGGGCGCCGGGATGACGTCGAGACAGTGGTGGAGCTCGGCCAGATCCCGTCCGAGCTGACCGGCGAGCCAGGGCCTGCGGCCGATCTCCTCGGACATCCGCGGGCCGGGCACGTACTGCATGACGAGCTCGTCGGCGGTGGCCTCGTGCACGCGCGGAACGGGGATGCCGTGGCCGCTCAGGTACACCATCATCTCGGCCTCGCGCCGCAGGTCACGGCCGGTGCGCGTGCGCTTGACGAGCAGGCCGTCGGACCGGATGAACACGTCCGAGTCCTGGCCGCTCGCAATGTGTTGACGTTGCGCGACGCTGCGCATACCTGCCGTCATGTGACGATCATCATTGATATGATCCGAAACACAAGGGCCGAACGGCTCTATCGCACCTCGTCACCCGTTTGAGCCGAGCGTGCCGGGCTCTGTCACCCTCTTGCTGTGGAGATCTCGCCCAAGGACCGTTTCGTCACCGTCTACGGCCGCAAGCCGGTGCTGGAAGCGCTGGACGACCCGGCGTTGTCGGTGGACAAGGTGGTGCTCGCCGACACGGCCCGCGGCCCGGCGGCTCGGGAGATCATCGACGCGGCACGTTCCCGCGGCGTCGCCGTGCAGCGCGCCACCGCGCAGCGCGTGAAGGTGCTGGCGGGCAACGGAAAGCAGGACCAGGGCGTGCTCGCCGACGTGGTCGCGCCCCGCATGAAGCCGCTCGCCCTGGCACTGGAGGAGGGTTCGCTGCGGTCCGTGCTCGTGCTGGACGGCATCACCACGCCCGCCAACGTCGGCATGATCCTGCGCACCGCGACCGCCGCCGGCATCGACGGCATCGTGGTGCCGCGCCGAGGTGTCGCGTCGATCGACCCGCTCGTGGTGAAGGCCTCCGCCGGGGTGGCGTTCCGAGCGCCCGTGCTGCGCTGCGGCACCGCGGCGGAGGCCTCGGCATTGTTGCGCGCGTCAGGCTTTCCGCTTTACGCGTTGGATTCCCACGCGTCCGACACGATTTATTCTGCTTCTTTCGAGGCGCGTGCCGCCTTCGTCCTGGGCAGTGAAACGTCCGGAATCACCGACGACGTGCGTCCGCACATCACGTCGTGGCTGTCGATTCCGATGGCGGCAGGCGTGGAATCGTTGAACGTGGCATCAGCCGCAGCCGTGCTCTGCTTCGAACTGGTGCGCCGCGCTCAGAGCCAATAGACGTGATACCCGTCGACTCGGGGATACCCGAGCAACGACGTGCACACCGCGACCGAGGACGCGCCCCTGACCCGGCCGATGCTGCCGGTCTGGCCCCAGGTGCCCAGGCCGTTGGAGCAGTGGGCGACGGCCCGGAAGCGTCCTGGCCGCCCTTCGTCGCAGAAGACCTCGACGCTGCGCCCGTCCCTCAGGTATTCCTCGTAGCAACCACGCTCCTGCGCCTGGGCGGGTGATGCAATTGCCGTGGCTGCAATGGCGACTGCAACACAAGCGACAATTCTTCGCATTTTCTCCCCTAAGCATTCGGCTACTTGCCCAATTGACGGTAGTGCGCAGCCGAATAATGGACAATTACGCTGCGGGGTGAAACCTCAATCGCAGAGCGCTATCGCTAGCAGGATTTCCAGCTCCTCGAGGGTGGACCGTGTCGACCGATGGTGGACACCGACCATGCCCGCTTCCGCCGCACCCCTGACGTTGATCGCGAGATCGTCGACGAAGACGCACTCGCCCGGTTCGAGGTTCAGCCTCGTCGCGGTGAGGAGGTAGATCTCCGGGTCCGGCTTCGCCAGACCCACCTCGCCGCTGATGATCGTGGCGTCGAAGAGGCCCTGCCACGTTCCCGGCGGCTGCCACCAACCGTCCGCGTTGGACAGCAGGGCGGTTTTCAGACCCTGTTCCCTGGCCTTGCGCAGCGCGGTGAGCAGCGGGGGTTCCGCGGCGTTGTCCTCGCCGGGATCGGTCAGGACGCCGCCGTAGTCGAGCACCAGGGCTTTCAACACCTTGTGGACGGTACCCACTTCCGGGTGGACCGTGTCCCGATGTCGCCTGGTGTCGCGCCTGGTTCGGCATGCCCCCAGTTGTTCGTCGCCTGCCCGCCTACGAGCCGCCGGTCGGAATGCCGGCTGTCATCCCCCGGCCTCGGCCACGGCCGGTCTGGGTTCCGGTACCGGAACCGCCGTCGCCTGAACTGGATGCCGTTCGGTTGGTGTGGGTGGTTCTGGAAGTGCTGGACGGCCGGCGGTCCAGGCGGTTGCTGCGGGAGGTCGCGGTCCCCGGGCTGGCTGCTCGGCTGGGCGGAACGGTCCGGGTGCGGGCCACCCGGATGGTTCGGGCTCCTCGGGTTTGTCATCCGTCTCGGTTCGTCGCGGAGATTTCCGTGACGATTCGGCGGGAGGGCCGGGCGTTTGCCGTCGCGGCTCGGGCTGAGCATCGGAGTGGCCGATGGTGGCTGACCACGTTCTCGGTGCTCGAGTGAAGCAGCCTCCGAAACGACGCGTGGGCCGCGCTCCCGGAGGAACGCGGCCCACGTGGTCGTGCTGCGGTCAGCGACGCTTGTTGCGGTTGCCCTTGGCCGCCTGACGCGCCGCCTCGCGACGCTCCTTGCGGGTGCCGCCCTGCTGGCCGGCACCGTTGGACTCGCCGTGCTGCTCCACGCCGCCGTCTTCCGCCGGGCCGCTGTAGGTCAGGTGCTGCTCGCCGGGGCCGCCGAGGCCCTTGCCGCGCAGGGCGGGCGGGATGGCGTTGCCGCTGGACAACTGGGCCATGGCCGGACCTGCCGGAGTCTGGGCCTGCTGCTCACGCTGCTGCTGGGCCGCTGCCGCCGCGCGGGCACGGGCCCGGGAGCCGCTCTGCGGGGTCTGCGGAAGCGCCTGCGGGGCGGTGCTCAGGGAGACCGGGACCTCGGGCTGCGCGGGCTCCGGTTCTGCCGCTTCCACCTGGAGGTTGAAGAGGAAGCCGACGGTCTCTTCCTTCAACGCGTCGAGCATCGCGTTGAACATGTCGAAGCCCTCGCGCTGGTACTCGATGAGGGGGTCGCGCTGCGCCATGGCGCGCAGGCCGATGCCCTCCTTCAAGTAGTCCATCTCGTACAGGTGCTCGCGCCACTTGCGGTCGAGGACCGACAGCAGGACGCGGCGCTCCAGCTCGCGGGTGGCGCCTTCGCCGACTCGGCTGTCGATGTCGGCCTCGCGGTTGCGGTACGCCTGCAGGGCGTCCTCGACGAGGACCTCGCGGAGGTGCTCGCGAGTGATGTCCTCATCGGACTCGAGGAGCTCGTCGGGGTCCAGCGAGACCGGGTAGAGGGTCTTGAGCGCCGTCCAGAGCTTGTCGAAGTCCCAGTCCTCGGCGTAGCCGTCGGCCGTGGCGCCGTTGACGTACTCCTCCACGACGCTGACGATCATGTGCTCGACCTGTTCCTTCAGGTCTTCGCCCGCGAGGACGCGGTGGCGCTCGGCGTAGATCACCGTGCGCTGGCGGTTCATGACCTCGTCGTACTTGAGGACGTTCTTGCGGATCTCGAAGTTCTGCTGCTCGACCTGGGTCTGCGCGCTGCGGATGGCGCGGGTGACCATCTTGTGCTCGATCGGCACGTCGTCCGGCACGTTCAGGCGCGTCATGACCATCTCGACCATGGACGCGTTGAAGCGGCGCATCAGCTCGTCCTGCAGCGACAGGTAGAAGCGCGACTCGCCGGGGTCGCCCTGACGGCCGGTGCGGCCGCGGAGCTGGTTGTCGATGCGGCGCGACTCGTGGCGCTCGGTGCCGAGCACGTAGAGACCGCCTGCCGCGCGGACCTCGTCGGCCTCGGCCTTGCCGGCGATCGTCAGCTCCTCGACGACCTTGGCCCACTCGGCCTCGTACTCCTCCGGCGTCTCCACCGGGTCGAGGCCGCGCTCGCGCAGCTCGTGGTCGGCGATGATGTCCGGGTTTCCGCCCAGCACGATGTCGGTACCGCGACCGGCCATGTTCGTGGCGACCGTGACGGCGCCCTTGCGACCGGCCTTGGCGATGATCAGCGCCTCGCGGTCGTGGTGCTTCGCGTTCAGGACCTCGTGCGGGATGCCCTTGCGCACCAGCAGCTTCGAGAGGTACTCGGAGCGCTCGACGCTCGTGGTACCGATCAGGACCGGCTGGCCCTTCGCGTGCTTCTCGGCGATGTCGTCAGCGACGGCGTCGAACTTCGCCTCCTCGCTCTTGTAGACGAGGTCGGGCATGTCCTTGCGCTGCGGCGGGCGGTTCGTCGGGATCGGCACGACGCCCAGCTTGTAGGTCTGGTGGAACTCGGCCGCCTCGGTCTCGGCGGTACCGGTCATGCCGCCGAGCTTCTCGTACAGGCGGAAGTAGTTCTGCAGGGTGATCGTGGCGAGAGTCTGGTTCTCCGCCTTGATCTCCACGCCTTCCTTGGCCTCGATGGCCTGGTGCATGCCCTCGTTGTAGCGGCGGCCGGCGAGCACACGACCCGTGAACTCGTCGACGATCATGACCTCACCGTTGCGCAGGATGTAGTCCTTGTCGCGCTTGTAGAGCTCCTTCGCCTTGAGGGCGTTGTTCAGGTAGCCCACCAACGGCGTGTTGGCCGCCTCGTAGAGGTTGTCGATGCCGAGCTGGTCCTCGATGAACTCCACACCGAGCTCGGTGACGGCGACGGTGCGCTTCTTCTCGTCGTACTGGTAGTGGTACGACTTCGACTTCTCCTCGACGACCTCGATGCGGTCCTTCTGGGAGAGCTGCGTGACGTCGATGCCGCGCATGCGCGGGGCGAGCCGGGCGAACTCCGTGTACCAGCGCGCCGACTGCTCGGCGGGGCCGGAGATGATCAGCGGGGTGCGGGCCTCGTCGATGAGGATCGAGTCGACCTCGTCGACGATCGCGTAGTAGTGGCCGCGCTGCACGCACTCGTCCAGGCTCCACGCCATGTTGTCGCGCAGGTAGTCGAAGCCGAACTCGTTGTTCGTGCCGTAGGTGATGTCCGAGTTGTACGCCGCGCGCCGCTGCTCGGGCGTCATCTCGGAGAGGATCGCGCCGACGCTCAGTCCCAGGAACCGGTGGACACGGCCCATCCAGTCCGCGTCGCGCTTGGCGAGGTAGTCGTTCGTCGTGATGACGTGCACGCCCTTGCCCGCGAGGGCGTTGAGGTAGACCGGCATGACCGAGGTCAGCGTCTTGCCCTCACCGGTGCGCATCTCGGCGATCTGCCCGAGGTGCAGCGCCGCGCCACCCATGAGCTGCACGTCGTAGGGGCGCTGACCCAGCGTCCGCTTCGCGGCCTCGCGGGCGACGGCGAACGCCTCCGGCAGCAGCTCGTCGAGCGACTCGCCGTCGGCATGGCGCTTCTTGAACTCTTCGGTCTTGGCGCGCAGCTCGGCGTCGGAGAGGTCGACCACGTCATCTTCGAGGCCGTTGATGGCGTGTGCGATGTTGCGGAGGCGCTTGAGCATCTTGCCCTCGCCGGAGCGGAGCAGTCGGGACAGCACCATCTGGATAGACCTCATCACCTGTATCGCGGCGCGCCCACGTCGGACGCCTTTCCCCTGCCCATCGTAGGCAAGTCGCCAAGATGTGCGCACAGACACAGGCGGATTGGGCCTTGTGACCTGGTATACGCAGGTCAGCCCCATCCGCGAGGGCCTGCCGCCACCTCGGCTACTGGTGTGGTGAACGCATGAGGCCCGCGTGAAGGTTCCTGGTCCGGCCAACTTCACCTTGACGGTGAACGCCCATGAGTGGAATGCGGCCGACCGGCGGTAGACGCACGCCGCCGCCCCGCACGCGAGGGGTGCGGGGCGACGGCGGTCGAAGGTGGGTGTGTAGTTACCGGGTCAGGCCAGCCTGATCACGCCGTAGTCGAATCCCTTCCGGCGGTAAACGACGCTCGGGCGCCCGCTGTCGGTGTCGGCGAACAGGTAGAAGTCGTGTCCGACCAGTTCCATCTCGTAGAGAGCCTGGTCGACGGTCATCGGTTTGGCGGCGTGCTCCTTTTCGCGTACGACGCGTCCGGGCAACTTGTCCTCGAGGCCGTCGTCCCACCGCTGCGCGGGCACTTCCGCCATGCCCTCGTAGTCGGCCTCGGGTGCGTCGAGCACCGCGGTCTTCGCGCGGCGTGACGTCATGCTTTCGCCAGCGGAGGAGAGATCCCCCAGTCCGCTTGTCGCTTCTGCCACCGAGATCGGGGCGCGCGCCCCGTGGTGGACTCGCCTGCGGTCGTGCGACCGACGCAGGCGGTTCTCGAGCTTCGCGACCGCAGAATCGAGCGCGGCGTAGAAGTCACCCGCGCAGGCTTCGGAACGGACCACGGGTCCACGTCCCTTGCCAGTGATTTCGACCCGCTGGCAGTTCTTCGACTGTCGGCGGTTCGGCTCGTGGAAAAGCTCCACGTCGAAGCGGATGACCTTGCGGTCGTAGCGCTCAAGCCGGGCCAGCTTTTCGGCGACGTGAACCCTGTAGTGATCGGGCACCTCGACGTTGCGGCCCTTAACGACGATGTCCATACACGACCTCCCTCGCTTTGCTGCGAGCTATGGCTGGACTGGTTTCGGGCGCCGTGGCGATCTTGGATCGCGGCTGTGTCGCTGAGGGTCGTCCTCGGCAGGTCTCACGGCGCCAGGGTCATGGGCTGTTCGCCTCCTCCCCGTGGGCCGGGAACGCTGATAGCGGTGCACGTTAGCTTGGGATTCACCGTCGCGTAAGCCCCCTTGCCGGGGGAACGACGAGATTTTTTGGTGACTACGCAGCGCGACGACAGCGCGTTGCCAGTCGTGTCCCGAGCGTGCCACGAACCCTGCCCACCGGCATGTTGCTCACCCGTACGGCCCAGCGCCAGACCGGCACTCGACAGCAGTCTCGCTGCGTCGAACGGGTCCAGTCGTGGCCTCATACCCAGCCAACGGCCGGCCCCCGCGTCATGTTCCCGAAACCTCGAAGAGATCGATTCCGAAGCATGAACGGGGACGGGACCGCACTTCTTGCAACCGAACTGATGGGTGCCGATGCCTGATCAC
The DNA here is from genome assembly GCF_039537795.1 of Lentzea roselyniae. Lineage (NCBI taxonomy): Bacteria > Bacillati > Actinomycetota > Actinomycetes > Pseudonocardiales > Pseudonocardiaceae > Lentzea > Lentzea roselyniae. Next base: position 193,672 of record NZ_BAABBE010000005.1, on the reverse strand, counting down.
GACCCAGTCACTCCTGGCCGAACGGGCGATTTCGCCCAATCACGGACAAGAGCGTTGATCAACGCAGCGCCGGGCATACCCAGCATTTCCAGTAATAACCGCTGGTCAGATCCACATGTGAATAATCGTTAACTCGGACCGGCCGATCGGGTCGTCCCGACGCCCCCCACAGCGCCGCGCGCCGCATGTGCACCCACGGCCGGTCCCGGCACCAGCTGAGACGGCGACGTGTGGACCCCTCAGTTCCGAAACATCCGCTCAACAGAGGCCGGGCCGAACGGACGAAACAGGTTTCCGGATCTTGGGACGTCGTTACAGAACTGGCGCCGAGCTGGGCTGATGCGTCCAACCTGGACCCATCAGTGATCGACAACGCGACAGGAACTTCACCCTTGTGGGCGGTGCCGAAAGTCCCCAGTCGAGACACCGGAACGCCGGCAGCGTTTTTTGTCAGACCCCGTCGCCATGCTTGTGCCATGACCGCTTTCGATCTGCTCCTCCCGTCCTCCTGCGCCGGCTGCGACCGCCCCGGCACCGCTTGCTGCGCCACGTGTCTCGACGAGTTCGGGCCGCCGGCACGGATCCAGGTGCCCGGTGTCGGGCCGCCTGTGTGGGCGCTGGCCGCCTATCGGGGCGCGGCAAGGGAACTCGTGCTCGCCTTCAAGGAGCGTGGCGCACGGGCGCTTGTGGCGTGGTTCGGCGCCATGGTGGCGGTCGCGCTGGTGTCCGCGGGCCCGCGGCCGTGGACGCTCGTGCCCGCACCGTCCCGGCGCAGCGCGGCGCGCGACAGGGGCGGCGACCACATGCTGAGAATCGCGCGGGCCGTCCAGATCGCGAACGTGGCTCAGGTCCTCCGGCTCGCTGCCGGAGTGAGCGACTCGGTCGGACTGAGCCCCGCCGAACGAAGACGGAATCTCGAAGGCAGGGTCGAGGTCCACGGCAGACCGCAACCGGGCACCACGGTGCTGCTCGACGACGTGATCACCACGGGCGCGACGGCGTCGGCCTGCGTTCGTGCCTTGCGCCGGGCAGGAGTGCGCACGGACGCCGTGCTCGCACTGACCTCCGCCCGGCCGAACCAGCCCCGGTGAATCAACCCGGGTAGAAGACCTGCGCGCCCGTTGACACCCGGATCGAGCTCGACTTCCACACGTCGGTGATGTCCGACGCGGACCACAGGCCGGTCGGGTCGATCACCTGCACCTGCCTGGCCGGCGCCGCGGCCACCGAGGTCACCGGCACGGTGAGGTTCGACTGGCTGTAGCGGTCCAGCCTGGACCCGTCCGCGTAGACCTTGGTGACCGGCAGCGAGGGCAGAGAGGAGGAGACCACCAGCACGTCCTGGGAGAGCCAGTCGACCGACTGCACGCCCGACGCCAGCGCGGACGGCTGCACCGGCCGCGGTGACCGCAGCGCCACGTCCTGGTTGTTGCGCACCACGGAGGCGACGTAGAGCTTGCCACCGATCACCAGCGCCGCCCGCGCGCCGTCGCGCGACAGCCGCAGTTCGCTGATCCGGCCGAGCGGCTCGATGTCGGTGGTGTTGACGCCCTTGGCGGACCAGCTGCCGTTGTCGGACCGGGTCACGCGGGTGACGGAGGCTCCGTCGACCGCCGTCCACACCTCAGCGGCCGGCTCCGTCGGCCCGCTGGAGAGCAGCCACGTGGGTCTGCTGAGCGTCGTCGCGCGGAGGTCCACTTCGGACAGGTCCTGCTCCAGCTCCCCCACGCGCAAGCGCATTCCGCCGCCCGCCCGCGAGACCACGGCCAGCCTCGAACCGTCGAGCGACTGCGCCGCGCTCACCACGCCGTACGAACCGCTGCCCGCGGGTCCCTTGATCGGGTTGCCGTCGGACAGCGACTTGATCGCCCCGTTCATCACGACCATGCCCTGGAGGTTCGCATTCAAAGCCAGCAACGATTCGCCCGCGGTCGCCGACACGTCGGACGGCCGGTAGTCGCGCTGGTCCGGCAGGATCTGCTGACCGTCGACGAGCACGCGCACCCGCGAAGTCGTGACCCCGGAGAACGACTTCACCACCTGCGCCACGATCTGCTTGCGCTTCTCGGGCGTCAGGTCCTTGCCCACCTTGGTGAGGTTGACCTCCAGCGCCCCGTCGTCGGCTTCCTGCGTCTCCGCGAAGACGTCGGTGTCCGGGCTGAGCGCGCTCACGAGCGTGTCGCGCACCGCGTCCCCGGGGCCCTTGATGAGCAGTTCCGTGACGCGCGAAGGGATGCTCGTCGCGGGAGGCACGACCACGTAGCGCGGATCCGGCACCAGGACGGTGAACTCCGGGTTGTAGAAGTAGAGCGTCACCCTGCGGTAGTTGTTGTTGAAAACGCTCATCGGCAGGTACACGCCGGGTGGAGCCTCGGAGATGCGCCACTGGTTCTCGCTGTTGCGCTCCAGCTTGATCGGCAGCTGGACGTCACCGAGCTCCGGTACGAACGCGTTGTCGTTGCCCAGGCGGCCGACGGCCTTGCCTTGAAGCAACACGGTGGTCGTCTTGTCCTGCGGTGCCTGCGCCGGCGGCACCGTCGAGTAGGACGTCTCGATGATGTACGGGTTCTTGGTGTTCCACTTCTCGCCGGCCTCGGGCGTCAGGTACGCGCGGGCGGCCGCGTAGTTGCTGTCCGGGTTCGAGGTCGCTTCGATGAAGTCGCGCACGAGCACGATCGGTTCGATGTTCTGCCGCGGTTCCGGAGCCTTGATCGTGTTGGTGACCTTGCTGTCCTTCGACCCGATCGGCTTCGGCTGGGTGTTCGTCGGGATCGCGGCGCACCCCGTCAAGGTCACGAGGACGAGCACCAGCAACGCCAGTCGCTTCACCGCACTTCCTCCGAAACCTCGTCCGCCGACTTCTCCGCGGGTGCGCCGTCGACGGGCTCCGCGGGCTGCCAGGTGATCTCCTCCGGGGTCAGCTCGACCTCGTCCAGCTCATCCGCGACGACCGGTTCCTCAACCACCGCAACGGGTTCGAGCGCGATCGCGGGCGCGAGCGGCAGCGGGCTCTCGCGCACCTCCTCGCCGTGCCTGCGCGGCAGCGTCAAGCGGAACACGGCGCCGTGGCCCGGCTCGCCCCACGCCTCCAGCCAGCCGCCGTGCAGCCGCGCGTCCTCCAGCGAGATCGACAGCCCCAGACCGGTGCCGCCGGTGCGGCGGTTGCGCGACGGGTCGGCACGCCAGAACCGGCTGAACACCAGCTCGGCCTCGCCCTGGCGGAGTCCGACCCCGTGGTCCCGCACGGTGATCGCGACGGCGTCGTCGTTGCCGCGCATGGTCAGCTCGACCGGCTGGCCCTCGCCGTGGTCGATGGCGTTGGCGAGCAGGTTGCGCAGAATCCGTTCCACGCGCCGGGAGTCGAGCTCTGCGGTGAGCTCGGAGTCCGGCAGGTCCAGCACCACCGGCGAACCGGCGGTCGTCGCGATCGCGCGCACCGAGTCGTGTGCCCGGCGCGCCAGCACGCGGATGTCGACCTGTTCCGCGGTCAGCTCCTCGACACCGGCGTCCAGTCGCGAGATCTCCAGCAGGTCGCCGAGCAGCGACTCGAACCGGTCCAGCTCGTCGACCAGCAGCTCGGTGGAGCGGGCGAGCCCGGCGGGGAACTGCTCGCGCGAGGCGTGGAGGACGTCCGCGGCCATGCGCACGGTCGTGAGCGGTGTGCGCAGCTCGTGCGAGACGTCCGAGGTGAAGCGGCGCTGCAGCTGGCCGAACTCCTCCAGCTGTTTGAACTGGGCCTGGATCGACTCGGCCATCTCGTTGAACGACTCGGCCAGGCGCGCCACGTCGTCCTCGCCGACGACGTGCATGCGTTCGTGCAAGGTGCCGTCCGCGAACCGTTCCGCGACCTCGGCCGCCTGTCTGACCGGCCGGACCACCTGGCGTGTCACGAGGTTCGCGATGAGCGCGAGCAGGATCAGCAGCACGATGCCGCCGACGGCCAGCGTCGACTGCACGACCTCGGCGGTGCGCTGCTCCGCGGTCAGCGGGAAGATCAGGTACAGCTGCATCGAGCGGGCGGACGTGCTGATCGGCAGGCCCACGACGAAGAGCGTGGTCGGCGTGCCGTCGCGCTGCACCGTGTGGATCTGGGTGCCCTCGGCGCCGTTCTCGACCATGTCGCGCAGGGCGCGCGGCACGTCCTCGAGCTTGCCGACGAACGGCACCCGCCCGGCACCGGCGGACCCGAGCCCGTCGGCCAGGACGGGCTCGAACGCACCGGCACCCGCCGTCGTGGCGTCCGTACCGGAGCCACCGACAGCGAGCTTGTTGATGGCGCTGGTGAACCGCGTCTGCACGCTGTCCGGGCCGGGGTTCAGGCCGACGAGGTCCGACTGGATCAGGGCGCGCGAGGCCATCGCCTGTCGCACCGCGGCCTCGTCCTTGGTGCTCAGCAGCTGGTTGGTGATCTGCATCTGCAGGACCATGCCCAGCACGAACACCACGGCGGACGACAGCGCGAGCGTGGACACGACGACGCGCAACTGCAGCGAACGACGCCACAGGTCACCAAACGCGGCCCACCGCTTGCGCGCCTCCTCGACGAGGAACTGCGCCTTCGCGACGACCGGCCGAACGAACCTCATACGCCACCTGTCACGGAGGGCCGGCCTTGTACCCGACACCGCGAACAGTCAACACCACCTCAGGGTGCTCCGGGTCCCGTTCGACCTTGGAGCGCAGCCGCTGCACGTGGACGTTCACCAGGCGCGTGTCGGCGGCGTGGCGGTAGCCCCACACCTGCTCGAGCAGCACCTCGCGGGTGAACACCTGGCGCGGCTTGCGGGCCAGCGCCACGAGGAGGTCGAACTCCAGCGGCGTCAGCTGGATCGGCCTGCCCTCGCGCAGCACCTCGTGGCCGGGGACGTCGATCGTGAGGTCGCCGATCTGCAGCACCTCGGACGGCTCGGCCTCGGTCCGCCGCAGGCGCGCCCGGATGCGGGCCACCAGCTCCTTGGGCTTGAACGGCTTGACCACGTAGTCGTCGGCGCCGGACTCGAGGCCCAGCACCACGTCGACCGTGTCGCTCTTGGCGGTGAGCATCACGATCGGCACGCCCGACTCGGACCTGATCGCCTTGCAGACGTCGATGCCGTTCATGCCCGGCAACATCAGGTCGAGCAGCACGAGGTCGGGCTTGAGCTCGCGCAGCGCGGGCAGGGCACGGGCACCGTCGGCGACAACCGCGGTGTCGAAGCCCTCCCCGCGCAACACGATCGTCAGCATCTCCGCCAGGGCGGGGTCGTCATCGACGACGAGCACGCGTGCCTTCATACTCAATATCGTCGCACTGCCGGTCGCGCGTTCGCGCACCGCCCACGTTCCGTTGCCGCTGGTGGCGGTGTGCGCTCGTTCGGTAACTGGCCGGAACCCTCGCTCCACGTGCCCCACCTCGCCCGATTTGGCCTGCTCGTCGCGGGAGTATCCGCACGACGCTCACCTTTCGTTACCTGGTGTTGTCAGACCGTGCGGACGGCGGAGGCCAGCCAGATGCGCGCATCACCCACCTTCCGCGGGTCGGCGATCGCCGGTACCGGGCGTTCGTGCCGGGCGGCGAGGTCGACCTGGTGCGTCACGGTGGCGTCCCAGCCGTACCCGTCCAGCCACTCGACCGGGTCCTCCACATCGGAGCGCCAGCGGGCGTCGAGCGCGTCGAACCGCTCGTGCACGGCTCTCATCTGCGGCAGGTCACGGAAGGCCCGGTTGACGTGTTCGAGCGCGAGCGTGCTGCCGCGGGCGGACAGCGCGCTCACCCAGTACATGAGCTGCTCGCCCGCGTCCGGCGGCAGAAACATGAAAAGGCCCTCCAGCAGCCATGCCGTGGGCCTTTTCGGGTCGTGTCCAGCGTGGATCAGCGCTGTCGCCCAGTCCTCACGCAAGTCGCAGGGGACGACGACCCGGTCGCAGGTGGGCTGGGCACCCAGGTCGTGCAGAGCGTCCTCCTTGAACTCGAGAAGACCGGGTAAGTCGAGTTCGAAGAGTCTTGTGCCTGGTGGCCACTTCAGCCGGAACGCTCTTGTGTCGAGGCCGGCCGCCATGATCACGACCTGGGGCTGGGCCGTACCGAGGAGCTGGTCGTCGAAATACCGGGTGCGCAGGACGAAGTGGTCGCCTGCGAGGGTGCGGACGCCGTTGAGGTCGTTCGCGGAGCCGGCGGCCTCCACGAGTCCGGCGGCCAGGGGATCGTCGAAGAGGCGGTGGAGATGACGTTGCTCGTTGGCGCGGGCGGCAGCGATCAGGACCGCCGTACGGGCGACTCCCACCGGGGAGCACTGCAGAACACGCTTCAAATTGTAATCTCCTATACACTCACAGTGACGTACCGGATCCACGATCGTGTCAACCGGTACGCACGTGAGCGACCACTCAAGGAGTGAAGAGTGGTTCCAGAAGCGAATGAAACTTCACGTTTGACCGCCCGTCGACCACTTGCCACGGGGCCAGCCAGTTGATGTTCGCCAATCCGTCGTAAACGACCCCGCACCGCGTCTGGAGGTCGCTATTGGATTCGTAAATGTCGCGGGCGCGGGTGTCGTCGTCCTGCTCGCGTTTGGCGGCGCGTTCGGCCGCGACCTCGACGGGCACGCGGAGCAGCAGGTGCAGGTCCGGAACGGGCAACCCGAAGCGGTCGATCTCCAGCGCGCGCACCCACTCGACGAACTCGCCGTTCTCGTCCTGGTGCAGCCGCGCGGCGTTGTAGGCGGCGTTGGAGGCCACGTAGCGGTCGAGCAGCACGACGTCGTACTGCTCGAGGTCCTTGCGGATCTGGTCGGCCGCGCCGCGCCGGTCGAGCGCGTACAGCACGGCCATGCCGTAGACGGAGTCGCTGAGGTCGCCGATCCTGCCGTAGAGGGCGTCGCGGACCAGGTCAGCGTGCACGCTCTGCCCGTAGCGCGGGAACGCGTGGCTGGTCACGGTCCTGCCCTGAGCGTGCAGCGCCTCGGTCAACCCGTTGGCGAGAGTGCGCTTGCCGGCCCCGTCCAGGCCTTCGATCACTACGAGCTTTCCCACGGGCGAACCCTAACGGCCACTCACACGGCCGCAGCACATCCCCCACACGGGCGAAATCCGATCTTTCGATCACCAGAACGAGTGACTACGGTGAACAGTCACACGGCGCGTGTGTGAAGGGTAGGTGCCGCGGTGGCCGCGGAATCCGGGCACGCCGAATCGGTCGACGAACCGATCGGTCACCCGACCGGGGGTCTACCGACCCCGCTCGCCGAGACGCTGCGCTACGGGCCGTTCCACCGCGCCCTGCGCGAGGCGATCGCCCACCGGGGCCTCTCGCTCGCCCGGCTGCGCGCTCACCTCGAACAACTCGGTGTCCAGGTGGGCCAGTCAACGTTGTCGTACTGGCAACGCGGCCTGCGTCATCCCGAGGTCCCGCGCGCCATCAGCACAGTGCGCGCGCTCGAATCCGTGCTGCGCCTGCCGCCGTCGTCCTTGCTGGACCTGATCGGCCCGCGCAACGCCAACACCTACGCACCCCGCCCGGTGGCGACCTGGCCGGAGCCCGCGCCGCTGCTCGCGACGTTCGACTCCGTACCAGAGGCCGCGCGCGGCAACGCCGACCTCGAAGTGCTGTCCGTGCACGACACCGTGCAGCTCGGCATGCACCGCGAACAGCGCTCCATCACCACACGGCTGGTCGTGCGCGCGGTGCGGCAGGGCCCCGATCGCTATCTGGCCGTGCACCACGGCGACGACGGTTCGTTGATCGAGAACGCGATGGTTCGCGCCGGCGAAGGGTGCCGGCAGGGTCGTCTGCGCCGGGAAAGCGCTTCCCGCAACCTGGCCGTGGAAATGCTGTTCGACCGGCGCCTCGCGGCCGGTGAGGAACACGTCTTCAGCTTCACGATCGTCGACGACACCGGCGGCGCGACTCCCGGCCACCACCGGACGTTCCGCGACGTCTGCGGCTCGTACCTGGTGCAGCTGTCGTTCCACCGGCGTGCGATGCCCGCGCGTTGCATCAAGCAGTTCCGGGCCTCGGCCGACGCCACACCGGTCGACGTCGAGGAGCTGGTGTGCGGGCTCGGCGGCGTCGTCAGCGCGTACTTCGGCGATGTGGGGCCCGGCATCGCGGGCATCGCCGTCGAGTGGTCCTGACTTCGCCGATCAACGGTTCGTGAGGGCGCACAGCGCCCGAACCTCGGGGGTCTGGGGGTCGTCCCCCAGAAGACAGGCGACCGACATGGTCCGCGCATTCCGCGGACACATGTCGCCGGAGGGAAGCGAGAGGGCTAAATCTTTACAGGAGTTGTGTAGAAGGAAGCACTCTCATGGCCTCGCGTTGTCCACGCTAGCAGTGATGTCCAGCAGGTTGTCCAGCGTCAAGTGCAGCTTCGCGCCGTCCTGATTGGACTTCCGCCTGATCAGTTCGGCAAGCCGCGCGACCGTGAAGTACTTGCGGCTCAACACACCTGCGATGGTCTCGCGGAGCACACCGCGGTTGGTCTCGATGCGGTTACCCCACGACGCGCCGCGCAGGTACAGGTGCAGCCACGTCGCGACCCAGCCGTCGCCGGCGCGTTCGAAGACGACCGGCAGCGCGACGCGACCGGTGCCGCGCATGGCACTGCGCGCCCGGACGGTGCTCGGCTCGAACGGCTTGCCCCTCTGGTCCCGGTCGCGGGTCATGAAGCCGAACATCGACTCGGCGACCTCGTTGAACCCCTCACCCGAGTAGACGTTCACCTGCGGCACCACAAACCTGGAGGTGGAGGCGTCGCGCGGGATGTCGATGAACTCGGTGGCGCCTTCGGAGGCGTCGGTGAGGTCACCGGAGTAGTAGGCGCCGTCGTGGTGGTAGTTCGTCCACGACACGTGGCCCTGGAAGTCGAGGTCCGGACCGAGCAACGCCGCCGTCAGGTCGTAGTCGGTGCGCATCTCGGTCTGCCGCCAATACGTGAAGAACCGCAGCAGCTCGCCTTCCACCCACGTCCTCGACCCGCGCGGCAGCACCCCGAAGCCTTCCTCGGAAGCCTTGCCGGACAACGAAACCGTGACGTCGAGCAGGTCCGGGTCGACGGTCAGTTCCGAGACTTCCGGCAGCCTGCGGACGATCTCGTCCTCCAGCACCGCGGTGATGGACTCGACAGCTTCCTGGTCGAGCGGAGGCCGCGAGTCCTCGGTGATCCACGCGCGGCGGGAGCGGTTGGCGAACACCCGCGCTGCGTCGGGCGCGGTGCGGTTCTCCAGGTGTTCCAACAGTGAGCACAGGACGCGGCCCGAGGTCTCGGGCGCGGCTTTGCTGATGGCATCGACGATGTGCGGAACGTCCTCTTTGGTCCCGTGGCGGAGCAGCCTGTCGACCTGCCGCACGAGCATGCCCGGTGCGGTACTCAGGATCTCCGCGGCTTTGCGGATGTCGTTGTCCTGGAACGCGATCTCGACGCGCCCGGCCAACGACCGCACGGTCTTCTGCTTGCGCGCCACCGCGAAGACGTCCTGCGCGTGCGGCCACTGCTCGTGCTCGTGCGGGTGCAGCCGCTCACCGAGCCGCTTCCACTGCTCGCGGTGCTTGAGAACGTCGCCGAGCTTGCCGGGGCTCTCCTCGACGGTGCTGTCGAGCGCGGCCAGCAGCAGACGGCGTTCGGGGCGGCGGAACGACCTGAGACGGGCGGGTTCGAGCAGCGTCACGTCACCGCCGGACGCCTGGCACGCGAGCCGGAGGACGTCCGTCACGGTGTCGACCACCGGCGCGGCGCCGCGGGCGAGGCGCGCGGCGTTGATGACAGCGCGGTTCTCCCGCACGGGGATCGGGTCCGGCAGCTCGCCGGTCTGCTCCGCGAGTTCCGCGAGCAGCGTCAGGTCGGCCTCGTTCAGCGGCGTCGGACTGGTCGCCAGCTCCAGGAAGAGGCGGCGGGTCTCCTCTTCGAGCGTGCCGCCGAGCTGCAGGACCGTGAGGTGGTCCTTGATGGACGGCAACAGCTCGTCGTGCGCCCCGAGCATCTCCTCGTAGGTGTGCTGGACGCGCCCGTAGCGCGGCAGCGCGAGCAGGTTGCCGCGCCCGATCTCGTGGAAGTCGGGCACGCGCCGCGCCAACGCGTCACGCACGCAGTCCGCCCAGAACTCGACGGTGTCCGGGACGCCGTGCGGGAAGTCCTTGAAGTAGGGGTTGTGCTGCACGTCGTCACCCACGAGCCCGCGCACCGCGTCCACGATCGTCTTCGCGTAGGCGGTGGGCTGCGCGAGCCCCTCGACGTGGCCGAGCAGTTCCTTCGACGCCTTGAACCCGACCTGGAGCAGCGCGCTGTCGAGCTGCCTCGCGGCGGCGCGGCCGTCACCCGCCGCTCCCGTCGACAGGGGTACGCGCAGGGTTCTCCGGATCAGGGTGAGCACGAAATCAGTCAACCTCGCACGTCAACCGAGTTCCGCGAGCGCTTTCTCGTATTGATCGCGGTCGAACCGGAACGGCCCGAAGCGGCTGTAATCGCGGCCTTTGCGGCGTGGCTGACGGAACCCGTCCCAGACGACCGTGTCGCCTTCGACCGCGATGTCCGCGAGCAACGGCCAGCAGCCGGTGTCGCCGCACGAGCAGGCGAGCACGAATCGCCCTTCGCCGGGCTGGAACGAGTGGGCGTCTCGTGCGTCCGCGATGAAGCCGGCGTACATCTCGCCCGTGGGCTGCATCTTGGCCCGAGCCTCGAAAACGTCGATCAGCTCGGTGAGCGGCGTACCGTCGACCAACGGCACGACGGCATCGCACGACCAGACGTCGTGCGTCTCCACCGCGAAACCGAACTCGTTCACGACCGCAGCGTAATTCCACCCGTTTGGGCACGCTGTTGTTTTTCCTCCATCACCTAACGTCGGGTCCATGAACGGCGATCCGTCCACTCCGTACAGCCGTGACCTGGGCGACGAGTTGCGCCAGGTGCGGGAGCGCTTCACGACGTTCCGCGCGCGGCGGATCGCCCGGATGCTCGGGTGGGATCCGGGCAAGGTCTCCAACATCGAGCACGGCAAGGTGCGCGCCAGTGAGATCGACATCGTCCAGTACCTGGGCCGGTGCGGACGCCCGCAGTCGTTCATCGAGGACTTCCTCAATCGCTACCGGTCTGCGTTCAACCTCTACTTCGTGCAAGTGCCCACCAACTTGCGCACGGTGACGATGGCGGAGTCGAGCGCCGACAAGATCACCAGTTACAGCATGACCACCATGCCTGGCCTTGCGCAGACGAAGGATTACGCATCCGCCCTGTTCCAAGCCCGCGGTATGACTGCTCAGGAAGTGATCGAGCGAGAAGTCCGCTTCCGCATGGAACGGCAGGCGATCCTGCTGCGCCCCAATCGCCCCAAAGCCACCTTCTACGTTCATGAATACGCGCTGCGGCTCAAAGTCGGCAGTGACAAGGTCATGGAAGACCAGCTCATGAGGCTGCTCTTCCACACCCATGTCATCCGGATCGTGCCCGAGGCAACCGGCGCGGCGGGTGCCCTGAACGCCGAGTACCAGCTGTGGGAGTACGAGAAGCGCGGCAGTGTGGCCTACACGGAGTCTGACCTCGCCCAGGTGTTCGTTCAGGACCTCGCCGGAGTCAAACGCTGTAAGGCGATCTTCGCGAGCCTGGATGCGGTCGCGCTCGATGAGGAACAATCGCGGTCGATGGTGGCGGATCTCGCCAGTCGATCGCGGGAGGACCTCAGTGGCCGGAAACTGCACCTGGCGTAAGAGCAGCTACAGCGGAGGCACCGAAGGGACCGCGTGCGTCGAGGTGGCGTTCGCCCAGGTCGTGCGCGTGCGTGACTCCAAGAACACCGCAGGTCCCGAGTTGGGGTTCAGCGCTGGGGCCTGGCAGGTGTTCGTCAGCTCTGCGGCAACCGCACAACAGTAGGGCCCGCGCCGACGTTGACCACGAGTTCCCACTGAAGAGCGGCGGTGGGTTCGGGTGCAGTGACGAAATCCGCGTGGATCAGTGGGGCGCCGGTCAGCGTCCGGTAGAAGCGCCGGGGCCTCGTCGGGCTGGTCACAGGCCAGGACCATGCGGCCGGGAGGAACCTTCCACCCGGTGAAGGTGCGTGCCTGCCACAGCGAGACAGCGGCACCGAACGGGTCGACCAACGTCGCCATGCGGCCCTGATCGCCGGCCTCGAAAGGCGGCACGACGAGGCGAGCGCCGTTCGCCACCGCCGCTTCGGCACGACGATCGACGTCGTCGACCGCCAGGTAGAAGGCGATGTGGTCGGGCGTGTCCGGCGGGTAGACCGGGTTCGACAGGTCGCTCACTCCGCCGATCAGGTGGCCGTCGACGGAGATCTTGGTGGCCTTGCGCCAGTCGTCCTCGTCCACCGCGAAGTGCCAGCCCAGGGACTGCGAGAAGAAGGCGGCGGTGCCGGCCGGGTCGTGGGTTTTCAGGTCCATCCAGCAGAACTCGTTCATCCTGCGCTTTTCAGGTCGTAGGGCACCGGAAGTCCGAGCGCGGCGAGGAACCTCGCCGTCTTGACCTCGACGAACACCTCGGCGTCGTCGATGGCGTCGACATCCTCCCCCTCGTCCCACTCGAAGTCGTCAGGATTTTCGTCCGCGGCCAGGTAGCCGAGAAGTTCTGCCTGCTTGGCGGTGACATCACCCGAGTTGTGGAGGGCCCACCACGCGGCCAGGCCCGCTGCCTCGCGCAGGACGTCGGTCGGGTCGGAGGCGTTGGGGTTTTCGAAGTAGGTGCGCGGCGTCAGGCCGAGGTAGGCGACTCCACTGCCTGGTCCGGCGGGCGCGTAGACGACCGAGGCGATGTCGCTGTCGTGGATGTCGATCCACAGCGACGGCTCGTCCAGCGGCGGCAGCTCGCCCTCGGACAACGTCTTCCACTGGCCGTGCTCGTAGGCGTAAGTGCCGAAGAATCCCACGACGGACATGAAACAGGGGCCTCCCACACAGCGCACGGGAGGCCCCTGTCAACTAGTCCTCGTACTGCAAAGCGGCGATCTCCCACGCGGACGCCGCACTTTCCCGAGTGGCGATGTGTGCGGCGGGCAGGTCGAGCACCTGCATCAGGCTCGGGTCCATCTCGATGACGTGGCCGAGGTGGAAGAGTCCACAGGCGTCGTCCACGTTCGGGTCGTTCACGCCGTCCCCGATGAGCCAGTCCCCCTCGTCGTCGTGCACCACGACCAGAGCAGGCATCTCCCCGTTGGCGACCGTGCGCTGCACGATGGCGCCGACTTCCGGGCAGCAATCCGACGGTGTTGCTGTCACGGCGTTCGCTCTACTCCTCAGGTGCGAAGAGGGCGCCCCGGCCGCGTGGTGCGCAGCCGGGACGCCCCCGACGACTTGCAGCTCAGTAGCGGTAGTGCTCCGGCTTGAACGGGCCCTCGACGTCGACGTCGATGTACTCGGCCTGCTCCTTGGTCAGCTTCGTGAGCTTGCCGCCGAGCGCCTCCAGGTGGATGCGGGCGACCTTCTCGTCCAGCACCTTGGGCAGGCGGTAGACCTCGTTGTCGTACTCCTCGTGCTTGGTGAACAGCTCGATCTGCGCGATCACCTGGTTGGAGAAGGAGTTCGACATGACGAACGACGGGTGGCCGGTCGCGTTGCCGAGGTTGAGCAGACGGCCCTCGGACAGGACGATGATCGACTTCCCGTTGGGGAAGACCCACTCGTCGACCTGCGGCTTGATGTTGTTGCGGCGGATGCCGGGATAGCGGGCGAGGCCGGCCATGTCGATCTCGTTGTCGAAGTGGCCGATGTTGCCGACGATCGCCTGGTGCTTCATCTGCGCCATGTGCTGGACCATCACGACGTCCTTGTTGCCGGTCGTGGTGATGATGATGTCGGCCTTGTCGAGGACGTCCTCGAGGCGCTGGACGTCGTAGCCGTCCATGGCGGCCTGCAGGGCGCAGATCGGGTCGATCTCGGTGACGATGACGCGACCGCCCTGACCGCGCAGGGACTCCGCGGCACCCTTGCCGACGTCGCCGTAGCCGCAGACGACCGCGACCTTGCCGCCGATCAGGACGTCGGTGCCGCGGTTGATGCCGTCGATCAGCGAGTGGCGGATGCCGTAGCGGTTGTCGAACTTCGACTTGGTGACGGCGTCGTTGACGTTGATGGCCGGGAACAGCAGCTCACCGGCGGCGGCCAGCTGGTACAGGCGCATGACGCCCGTGGTGGTCTCCTCGGTCACGCCGCGGATGCCGGACGCGATGTTGGTCCACTTCTTGCCGTCGGCGGCGAGCGAGTTGCGGAGCGTCTCGAGGACGATCTTCCACTCCTCTGGGTCGTCGTCCTCGGCGTTCGGGACCACGCCCGCCGCCTCGTACTGGACGCCCTTGTGGACGAGCAGCGTCGCGTCGCCGCCGTCGTCCAGGATCATGTTCGGGCCCTTGCCGTCGGGCCAGGTGAGCATCTGCTCGGCGGTCCACCAGTACTCCGGCAGCGTCTCGCCCTTCCAGGCGAAGCAGGAGATGCCCTTGGGCTCCTCCTCCGTGCCGTACGGGCCGACGACGACCGCCGCGGCCGCGTGGTCCTGGGTGGAGAAGATGTTGCAGGAGGCCCAGCGCACCTCGGCGCCCAGGTCGACCAGCGTCTCGATGAGCACGGCCGTCTGGATGGTCATGTGCAGCGAGCCGGAGATGCGCGCGCCCTTGAGCGGGTACACCCCGGAGTACTCGCGGCGGAACGCCATGAGGCCGGGCATTTCGTGCTCGGCCAGGCGGATCTCCTTGCGACCGAACTCGTGAAGCGACAGGTCGGCCACTGCGAAGTCGATGCCGTTGCGGGTCTGCAACCGGTCCGCGGTCATTGCGAAGTCCTCCAAGGCACTTCAGAGAGGGTGTCGTCCGACCATACCGCCCGCTGATGCACCACTATGACCCCTACTTCGGGTGAGGGAGGTCATCGGGTGTTGATCGCGGGCCCGGACACACGTGTCGTCGAGCTGCGGGTCCACGGTGTGCAGGGCACAACGCCGCAGACGCTGGTCGACGCCGTTGCGGCCGTGGACGTTGCGGGGGACGGGGTCGGGCGCATCGTGCGCCCCGCCGACAGACTCCGCAGGCCCGCGCCCGGTCCGGTGTTGCAGACCGAGGGACGGCCCGTGACCAGGGTCGTCGAGGGGTATCTCTGGGGTGGCATGACGTCCGGAGGTGTGGCCAAGGCCACGTGGGCGCTGCTCTTCCCGTTCAGCATCGCGAACGTCGCGCACTGGATGCTGCCTCCCGTTCCCGAGCGGAACCTGCCCGCTCACCTGCTCGGACTCGGTCTGCGGTCGCTGCTGCGGGTGTTCGCGCTGCTCCTGACAGCACTGCTGGTCGCGCAGGTCTCCGTGGTCAGCCTGGACCTGCTCGCCGCCCAGTGTCTCCGCCCCGGTGCCGAGTGTCTGACCAGCATTCCGACCGATGTGCGACTGTTCCCCTGGTTCCGCACCTTCCTGGGACTTCTGCCGATCGTCGTGCTGATTTCGGTGATGCGACGCATCTCGCACGTCGACTGGCGCATCGAACGCAAGGAGATCGCCGAGGCGGAGGACGAGGAGCGGCAGCCGGCGTCCGGTCTGCCCGGCGCGCACGTCGCCACCGATCCGGACACCCCGGCGTTGCGGTCGCTGCACGTCGTGGCGTCGCTCGCGGTGGCGTCGCTGATCGCGCTCGGCGGGCCGTTGAAGCAGCTCACGGCCACCGGCTCGATGGGTGTGGCGATCACGGTGGCGTGGATCGTCTCGCTGGTCTTCATCGGGCTGTCGGTGCTCGGGGTGTTCCTGCTCGACGACCCGACCGGCGGTGCTCCCCACCGCGGTGGGCGCTGGCTGCGGGCGGCTCTGTCCCGACGGCCTCGCCGGGTGTTCCTGGCTCTGTCGGCGGTGCTGGTGCTGACGACGCTGGGCCTGCAGGAGCAGCTGCCGGCGCGGGTGCCGGGCGCCGATGTGACAGTGCAGGTCATCGCGTTGCTGATGGCGTTCGTGGTGGTGTTGTTCGGCCTGTTGCTGGTGCCCGCCGCGCTGCTGGCGCGCAAGACGTGGACCTCGTTGCCGCGCGAGCTGCGGCCGTGGGCGGGTGGCTGGTTCGCGACGCCGGTGCTCGCGATCGCCGGACTGCTCGGTGGCGGGTTCGGTGCCGGGGTCGCGCTGCCGGTGCGCAAGGCGCTGGGCGAACAGCTGAAGCTCCCGGAGGGATACGCCTACATCACCCTGCTGTGGGGTGTGGCCGGGGCGTTGGCGCTGCTCAGCACGTTCGCGGTGGCGTCGTTCACCGGCGCGGTGCGGTGGCGGGCGTTCCGCAAGGGCAAGGAGTGGGCGCGGGAGGCTTCCGTGCTGCACTCCGGGCGGATGCGTGATCTTCGCGCCGCCACCCGCGCGTGGTGGTGGGCGCGCTGGGAACGCAACCACGGGCACCACATGATCATGATCATCGCGTCGGTGCTGGTCGTCGGCGCCGTGCTGGCGACGTTGCTGCGCGTGCAGAACGTGTCGCGCCCGTCCTGGACCGAGCCGTTCTCGGCGTTCGGCGTGTTCGTGCTCGGTTTACTGGCCGTGTCGCTGTTGCGGGCGGTGTACCTGGCGGCGCGGCAGCCGGAGTCCGGGCGGCGGCTGGGGATCATCGCGGACATCGCGCAGTTCTGGCCGCGCGAGGCGCACCCGATCGTGCCGCCCTGCTACGCCCTGAAGGTCGTGCCGGAGCTGGTTTCCCGCGTGCAGGACCACCTCCGTGATCCCGGCACCCGCGTGGTCCTCTGTGGACATTCACAGGGCTCGCTGCTCGTCGCCGTCGCGGCGGCTCGGCTGCTGGAGGAACTGCCCGCGCACGACCGTGAGCGGATCGGTCTGGTGACGGCGGGGTCGCAGCTGCAGTGGGCCTACCCGCGGGCGTTCCCGGCGGTGGTGCCGCACGCGTCGCTGGCCCGGCTGGCCGGCGGGCTGGACGGGCGCTGGCGGGCGTTGTGCCGGGGCACGGACCCGTTGGGCGGCGCGGTGATGACGTGGCGGCGGCAGGTGTTCGACGGGATGCTGCTCGGCGTCGGCTACCGCGAGGACGGGTCGGAGGGCGCGCTGGCGCCGGCGTTGCGCGGGCCCACCGGAGCCCTGGTGCTGGGTGGCGACCACTGGCTGCCGGATCCGCAGCGGGGGCCGTTCCCCGGACGGCGGTGGCGGTCGGGGGTGTCGGCGCACTCGGACTACACGTCGGATCCGGAGTGGGACCGGGCGGTGGCGATCGCGGCGGGGTTGCTGGACGTGGACGCACCGGAGTCGCCCCCGCTGCCGTTCGCGCGAAAGCCCGAAACCCGGTCGCGGGATGCACTCGGGGGCTCCTAGTCTGCGGTTCATGTTGACCGGTGATCTCGTCCGACTGCGGCCCGTCGAGCCCGAGGACGCCGACGCGTTCTACCGCTGGCACAACGACGAGGAAGTCATGCGGTGGCTGCAGGCCTACTTCCACGAGTCGCTGGCCTCCCTGCGCAAAAGGCTCGCCGACCGCAGGGAGAACTCGCACGAGAAGGTCACCTTCTGCATCGAGACGCTGGAGGAGCGCAAGCTCATCGGTGTCGTCACGTTGCGGGACGCCGACCCGGTCAACGCGCGGGCCGAGGTCGACATCTACATCGGCGAACAGGAGTACTGGGGCGGCGGCTACGGCACTGATGCCCTGCGGACTGCCTGCAGATACGGGTTCGACACCATGCGGCTGCACTCGATCGAGCTCGGCGTCGTGGAGGAGAACACCCGCGCCATCCGGTCCTACGAGAAGGTCGGGTTCCAGGTCGACGGGCGGCTGCGACAGTCGTTCTTCCGCGACGGCAAGTGGCACGACTCGCTGCTGATGTGCGTCCTCAGGGACGAGCTCACCTGAGCGCCGGCGCGAGGTGACCGATCGCCTCGCGCAAGTGGTCCTCAACGGACGCCGCCGGCACCACGACCAGGCCGGACGGCCTCAGATCCACCCACCGCCGCACGGCGATCCGCGCGGCCGCCGACACCGCCGCCGCCAGCACGGCGGCACCGAGCGGGTCCTTGCCCGTGCGGTCCGAGATGACGGAGGCGATCGGCGGTTCCATGGACGACGTCGAGTCCAGGTAGGCCTCGCGCAACGACGGTGTCGAGGTGATCAGGGCGAGCGCTTCGGACGGCGGTTCGCGGTACTGCTCGGCGAACGCGGCGATGATCGACTCGACCAGTGGCTCGTCGGCAGGGCGGGAACGCAGGGCGGAGGCCACGGCGAGGGCGCGCGTGGCCGTGATGCCCGCGACGATCGCCTGGTCGCGGCTCGCGAAGTAGTTGTTGTAGGTGCGCGGCGAGACGTTCGCCGCCTCGGCGATCTCGTCGACCCGCACGTTGTCGGCGCCCTTCTCCAGCGCCAGCCTCAGCGCGGCGGCTGCCAGCGCCGCTCGGGTCTCGGTCTTCTTGCGCTCACGCAGTCCCACGGCGATCACTGTAGAGAGCTGTTGCGACACGATCACTACCGATTGACTTTCGATAGATTACTACCGATACTCGGCGCATGATTGTTGAGCGTTGGGCGGTGACCGCCCTGCGGGTCTTCCTGGTGGTCCTGTTCGGGATCCTGGTCGTGTTCGAGACGATGTCGCTGCCCGGGCAGTGGGCCCACATGGCGCAGCAGAACCCGAACGACGCCCACCTGAGGTGGCCCGCGACGATCATCACGGTGTTCTGGGTCGTCTGCGTGCAGGTGGTGGTGGTCGCCACGTGGAAGCTGCTGACACTGGTGCGCAAAGATCTGATCTTCACCGAAGCCGCGCTGAAGTGGGTCAACGTGATGGTGTGGGCGATCGCTGCCGGGTGGGTCGTGCTCGTGGGCGTGTTCCTCTGGGTCGGCTTCAACGCGGACGATCCGGGGCTGCCGATGGTGCTGTTCCTGCTGACGACCGGTGTCACCGTGGTGGGACTCGTGATGATCGTGATGCGGGCGCTGCTGCAGCGCGCCACGACGTTGCGTTCCGACATGGAAGCGGTGATCTGATGCCCATCGTCGTGCGCATCGACGTCGAGCTCGCCAAGCGCAAGATGAGCGTCGGAGAGTTCGCGGAACGGGTCGGGCTGACGCCCGCCAACGTCGCGGTGCTGAAGAACGGGCGGGCGAAGGCCGTGCGGTTCAGCACGCTGGAGGCCATGTGCCGGGTGCTGGAGTGCCAGCCCGGCGACCTCCTGGAGTTCGTCCCGGAAGAGGTCGCCGAGGAAGCCTCCTAGGCGAGTCGCTTCGCCAGTCGGTCGGCGGCTTCGAGCCGCCCCGACTCGGCGAGCAGGCCGACCGGCGCCAGCACGTAGTCGCGGTCGACGGTGATCTCGGCGGTCCGGAGCACGGGTCGCAGCACCGAGTCAGTCCGCAAAGCCTCCACCACGGGCGTGATGTCCGGGGTGTGGCGGAAGACGCCGCCGGAGAGCACCAGCAGTCCGGCGCCGTGCGGTCCGAGCTGACCGTCCACCTGCCGCAAATGCCTGCGCACAGCCAAGATCGCCGCGAACGACGCCAGCCGCACGTCGACGGCCGGGTCGTCGGGCAGCCAGCCGACGTTCTCGGCCCGCATCCGGGCCTGGTCGGACAGGTCCTCGGTGGTCAGGCGTTCGGCGAGCGCTTCGGCCACCACGCCCGGCGCGGACCAGCGCATGCCGAGGTCGCCCTCGACCGTGCGGCGGTCCGGTGGCAGCGCGACAGTCCGTTCCAGACCTTCGCTGTCCGCCGTGGACACCGCTGAGTAGACGTCCGTGGTCGCGCCGCCGACGTCCACCACCAGCACGGCACCCTCACGGTCCTGCGCCGCCAACCGCGAGACGCCCGCCAGCACGGCGTCCGGCGTCACGGCGCGCACGAGCTGCCGGAACCGCGGGCCGCGCGAGAGTCCCTTGCCGCCGATCACGTGCTGCAGGAACGCCGCGCGGATCGCCTTGCGGGCAGGTTCCGGGTCGAGCTGACCGACGTCCGGCAGCACGTTCGGGCAGGCCACGACGGTCCTCGCGGCCAGCAGCCGCAACGCCTCCTGCTGGGCCTCGACGTTGCCCGCCAGCACGATCGGCACGGCGACGCGGGCGAGCTTCGCGGCGTTGTGCAGCAGGACCGACTGGTCGCCGCCGTCCGTGCCGCCGACCAGCAGCACCAGGTCGGGAGCCGACGCCCGCAGCGCTCGCACGTCGACCGGACCGGCGCTGACGTGCACGATCTTGGCACCTGCCGACAGCGCGACCCGGTAGCCGGCCTCGGCGCTCACGACGCGTTCCTGACCGACGACTGCCAACCGCAGCCCTCCGCCCGCCGACGAGCACGCCAGGATCTCGCCGTCGCCGACGCTCTCCCGCAGTGCGTCGATGCCGCGCAGCACCTCGGGAGGAGTGGTCGGGTGCTGTCCGGTCCGGACCAGCTCGCCCTCGGGTGTGATGAGAGCGGCCTTGGTCCAGGTCGAACCGACGTCGAGACAGAGGATCACAAGGCAAGCTAACAGCATGAAGCTCACGCCCAAGGTGATCCTCGAAGGCACGCGGCTGACCGGCAAGACGGATCTGGCCTACGCGCTCAACGAGCACCCCCGCCTCGTCGGTCACCGCAAGTACCGCTACCACTCACCGTTGATCTCGGCCGAGTGGAGCGCCTTCAGCAACGAACCGTGGGGCCGTGGGTTGCTGAACTTCGCGCCGGAGGAGACAGAACTGGCGATGGAGACCTACGAGACATGGGTGCGGCTGTTCGAGCTGCAGCGCTACTACTCGTGGATCGTCGACCGGTTCCACCTGTCCACGATGGCCCATCAGGCGACGCAGGGGCGTGAGTTCGACTTCACGTGGCTGGAGGAACGGCTGAAGCCGCTCAACTTCGCGATCGTGCTGTGCACGCGTACTGAGGACACCTTCGAAGAAGCACGAGCGGAACGGCTGAAGATCAGCGCGAACCCGAAGCAGTACGTCTCGCTGGAGCCGTTCATCGAAGAACAGCAACAACTCCGGGTCCTCGCGGCGAAGTCGCTCCTGCCGGTGTTCGAGTTCGACGTGACGAGGCACAACCCGGACGACGTGGCCGACTGGCTCGACGAGAACGACCTGCTGACCCTCTAGCTTGAGTTTCAACCAGTGGGTTGTGGGAGGGCGCACCTGGTTGATCATGGGTGAAGCCCTTGGTCGATCATTCTTCTTGTCTAGGGAAGAAGATCGCTACCAAGGGCTTCAGTTGATCAGTGTGCAGGATGCCGGTGAGTCCACGCCACTAGTCGTCCGCCTTCTCGTGCACCACCTGCATGAACGACGCGAGCTGCGCGAGCTGCTCCGGCGTGAACAGGTCGATCAGGTACGCGCGGACCGTCTCGACGTGACCGGGCGCGGTGGTCTGCAACAGGTCCTTGCCCGCGTCGGTGAGCACGGCGAGGATGCCGCGCTCGTCGGACTCGTGCGGCTCGCGCCGCACGAGTCCGGCCTTCTCCAGCTTGCCGATCTGGTAGGTCAGCGAGCTCTTGGAGACCACGACGCGGCGGGCCAGTTCGGTCATGCGCATGCGGTTGCCCGGCTGTTCGGACAGGACGACCAGCACGTTGTACTGCGCGTGCGAAAGGCCCGCATCGCGCTGCAACTGCTGTTCGATCTGCCTCTCGAGGAGGTGGTACGCCTGGACGAAGTGGTGCCAGGCGTGCCCCTCCTCCTCAGAGAGCCACCGTGCGTTTCCCATGGCCCGCAGGTTAGTTGGTGCGCTCAGATTCCCGGCTCTTCGCCGTGCTTGATGACCGGTTCCGGTTCGACCTTCGCGTGGCCGGTCTTCCCGAGCAGGGAGTTCCGGCGGCTGTAGACGAAGTAGACGACCACGCCGAGCGCCATCCAGATGAGGAACCGGACCCAGGTGAGCGCGGTCAGGTTCAGCATCAGCCACAGGCAGGCGAGGATCGCGAGGATCGGCACCAGCGGCACGAGCGGCACCCGGAACCCCCGCGAGAGGTCCGGCCGCGTCTTGCGCAGCACGAGAACACCAGCCGAGACGAGGATGAACGCGAACAGCGTGCCGACGTTCACCATCTCTTCCAGCTTGCCCGCCGGGAAGAAGCCCGCCGCGATCGCGACCAGCACACCGATGATGATCGTGATGCGGGTCGGCGTGCCGTGGCTGCCGGTCTTCGCGAGCCCGCGCGGCAGCAGGCCGTCGCGCGACATCGCGAACAACACCCGGCTCTGGCCGAGCATCAGCACCATGACGACGGTGGTCAGACCGGCGAGCGCGCCGACCGAGATCACCGTGGCAGCCCAGTCGACACCGTTGTCCGCGAACGCACTCGCGAGCGTCGCACGCGTGCCGTCCGGCTGCGTCTTGAGCTTCTCGTACGGCACCATGCCGGTGATCACCAGCGTGACGGCGACGTACAGCACGGTGACGATCGCGAGCGAACCGAGGATGCCGCGCGGCACGGCCTTCTGCGGGTTCTTGGTCTCCTCCGCCGTGGTCGCCACGACGTCGAAACCGATGAACGCGAAGAACACGATGCTCGCCGCGGCCAGCATGCCCAGCACACCGTACGTGCTGCCCGAGTAGCCGGTGAGGAGCGAGAACAGCGACTGCTCGATGCCCGTGTGCGCGGCGCCGGAGCCCTCGGCGGCCGGCGGGATGAACGGGCTGTAGTTCTCGGCCTTGATGTAGCTGATGCCGAGCACGATCACGAGCAGCACCACCGCGACCTTGATGGCCGTGATGATCGCGCTGACCCGCGACGACAACTTCGTGCCGAGGACCAGCAGCACCGTCAGCACGCCGACCAGCAGCACCGCGCCCCAGTCGAACTTGAAGCTGCCGACGGCGACCTCGGTCTTGGTCTCGACGCCGAGCAGTCCCAGCGTCGTCTGCAGGTAGGCCGACCACCCCTTGGCGACCGCGGCCGAGCCGACCGCGAACTCGAGCACCAGGTCCCAGCCGATGATCCACGCCGCGAACTCGCCGAACGTCGCGTAGGAGAACGTGTACGCGCTACCCGCCACCGGCACCGTCGAGGCGAACTCGGCGTAGCACAACGCCGCGAGCGCGCAGGCGATCGCCGCGAGCACGAAGGACAGCGACACCGACGGGCCCGCGATGTTGCCCGCGGTGCTCGCGGTGAGCGTGAAGATGCCGGCACCGATGACGACCGCGACGCCGAAGACCGTGAGGTCCCAGGCGGTGAGATCCTTCCGGAGCCTGGTGTCCGGCTCGTCCGTGTCAGCGATCGACTGCTCGATCGACTTGGTGCGCCACAACCCGTTCCCCGGCACGGTGCATACCTCCTTGATGGACCTGTTCAAGCCACCCTAGAGGTATCCAGCATGTGGAACTCCTACAGCTGTGTTCGGCGGTTGTCCGGAGTTTCGGCGGCGCCGGGCTCGACACGCTCACGGCCTGCGAACGAGCGGATTTCGTGGCCGAAGATCACGAGACGAGAACCTGGAATGCCACGACGAGCGCCGGTACGGCACCGAGCAACAATGTGAGTGCCACCACCACACCGGCGATCTTCTTGGCGTTGCCGTCGGCAAGCCGATGAACCACGAACCCCACAAGCACGAACAAGGCGAGCACCAGCACGCCCACCACCAACGGCGCGAGGCTGTTCACCTGCATCGAATTCTCCCGGCGGAGGACCCCACTTCACCAGCAACGCGGCGATCGTACGACAGGAAAGCGATTCCACCCACCAATTCCGCAAACAAAGGAAAAATGGCTAGTGGCCACAAATTGGCCGGTGGACAGAAGTTGGCAAGTGGCCACATTCCACAGTTGTACGGATTGTGGATCAATCGCTCTACCGATGGCTGGAACAGCCCTGAACGCGACGAGGCCGCCCCGGCGACACCGGGACGGCCTCGAAGCAAGTGCGGATCAGGAGCTGGCGACCGTCGACCGGTCCAGGTCCGGCTCCAGGTAGATCAGCCGAGCGTGCGGCACCCTGTTCCGCACCCGCTGCTCGGCGTCGTTGATCGCCTGAGCCACGTCGTCCAGCGACAGCTGGGGCTCCAGCGCGATCTTGGCGGCGACCAGGATCTCCTCCGGCCCGATGTACTGCGTCTTGATGTGGATGACCCGCTGCACCTTGCCCGCGGCCAGCTCGTCGCAGATCACGTCGAGGTCGGCGTCGGACGCGCCCTCACCGATCAGCAGCGACTTCATCTCGATGATCAGGATGATCGCGATGATGCCCAGCAGCACACCGATGCAGATGGTGCCGAGGGCGTCGAAGACCGGGTTGCCGGTGATCATGCTGAAGCCGACACCGAGCAGAGCCAGCACCAGACCGACCAGCGCGCCGAGGTCCTCCAGCAGCACGACCGGCAGCTCCGGCGTGCGGGAGTTGCGGATGAAGCCCCACCAGGAGGCGTCACCCTTGATCTTCTTGGACTCGCTGATCGCGGTCATGAAGCTGTAGGTCTCCAGGCCGATGGCGACCACGAGGATGCCGACCGCCACGAGCGGGCTGGTCAGGGCCTCGGGGTGCTGCAGCTTGTGGATGCCCTCGTACAGCGCGAACACCGAGCCGAGGCTGAACAGCAGCAACGCCACCACGAACGACCAGAAGTACCGGTCGCGGCCGTAGCCGAACGGATGCAGCCTGGTCGCCTTGCGCTGCGCGGTCTTCTGACCGAGCAGCAACAGCCCCTGGTTCGACGTGTCGGCGACCGAGTGCACCGACTCGGCCAGCATCGACGACGACCCGGTGATCAAGAATCCGATGAACTTGGCCACCGCGATACCGGCATTCGCCACCAACGCCGCGACGATGGCCTTGGTCCCGCCCCCTGCTGACACGCCTGTCTCCTCGCTGAAAACCAGTCCTGCCCAGAATCAGTCAGGTTTGTCCGGTCGTGAACCTTAGTCCGTTCCCGCTGTCGCGCGGAAAAGCTGGGCGGATTCAACACCATCCGGTCGGACGATCACCGCCGGGTCCGACGCGGGCAGCCACACGGACTGGCCGCGGGTCAGTCGCAGCTCGTCACCGCGGACGTTCGTCAGCACCGCCGCGCCCGAGGTGCAGATCAGGATCTGCGGGCCGTCGTGGTTGATCCTGGCCTCGCCGGTCAGGTCCAGCCGCGACAGTTCGAACTCCGGCGCGGGCGTGCGGTAGACGCGGACGCCGGGCGAGATCTCCTCGCCGGTCATCACGTCCATGTCGCCGCACCTGAAGTCCAGCACCCGCAACAGCTCCGGCACGTCGACGTGCTTGGGCGTGAGGCCGCAGCGCAGGACGTTGTCCGAGTTCGCCAGGATCTCGATGCCGGTGCCGCGCAGGTACGCGTGCAGGTTGCCGGCCGGCAGGTGGATGGCCTCGCCGGGCTGCAGCACGATGCGGTTCAGCAGCAACGCCGCGAGCACGCCCGCGTCGCCGGGGTAGGACTCGCCGAGCTCCAGGATCGTGCGGCATTCCAGGTCGAACTCGCCGTGCTCCTTCACGTGCAGCACGCACGCGTCGAGCACCTGCGGCAGCAGTGAGCTCAGGGACGTCTGCGGCAGCGTGATCAGCATCGTGAACAACGCCCGCAGGCCCGACGAGTCCGGCTGCGCGACCAGCATCTCGGTGTACGGCGCGAGCGCGGGCGCGTCGAGCGTGCGCAGCAGCGCCACCGTCCGCGACGGCTCGCGGAAGCCCGCGAGGGCGTGGAACTCGGTCAGGGCGCAGATCAGCTCCGGCTTCGCGGCCGGGTCCTTGTAGTTGCGAACCGCGGCGTCGCGCGGCACGCCGGCGGCCTCCTCGGCGGCGAAGCCCTCCGCCGCCTGCCTGGCGGACGGGTGAGCCTGCAGGCTCAGCGCCTCCTCGGCGGCGAGGACCTTGAGCAGGAACGGGAGCCTGCTGCCCCAGCGCTCGGCCAGGCGCGGGCCGAGCTGGCCGTCGGGGTCCACCGACAGCAGCTCCAGGAGCGAGCGCTCGGCACCGTCCGCGCCGACGACGCGGGACGGGTCGCCGGGATGGGCGCCCATCCACAGCTCTGCCTCGGGATGGGGTGCGGGCACCTCCTTCCCGAGCAGCTCGGCGATGGCCGTGCGCGATCCCCACGCGTACGGCCTGACCGCGTTGTGCAGCAGGTCCACTTCTCAGTCAGCTCCCAAATCAGTACGGGTTGCCGCCGAGCGTTCCGGCGGCGAGCCCGAGATAAAGCGCGGCCAGTTCGAAGCGGAGTGCGAGCAGCGCGGCGCTGACCGCGTCGCCGCCGGCCACTTCGACGGCCGGTTCCAGCACGTCCGCTCCCGGCAGTGCGTCCTCGGCGGCGTGCCGCACAGCATCGGCCACCGGGCCCTGGCGCACGGCCAGCAACAGCACGCGCAGCAGTCCGCCGCCAGGTTCGTCGTCCGGGTCGGCGAAGAGATCGGCACCCGAGGTCCCCTGGACCGCGCGGCGGTGCAGCACCGGGCGGGTCAGCGCCTGCGGGTACGCGGCGACGTCGGAGGCGACGCCGGCGAACGCCGCCAGCACGCCCGCGCCGTGCACGCCCACCGACGTGGCGACCTCGTCGAGGCCCCACAGCAGCGGCGTGCGGTCGGCGACGCGCAACGCGAGCGACTTCGCCGGGTTCACGAACGACTCGTGCATCGGATGATCGCGCTCGGCCTCGCGGTCGAGCTCGTCCGCGATGAGGTCCACGTCGACCTTGAGCAGCCCCAGCGAGTTCAGCACCACGAGCCACGCGGCAAGGGCGCGGTGGAAGCTGAAGCCGGGCGGCACGTCGACGCGTGGCGCGAGCAGCACGGCCTGACCGGCTGCCGCGGCCGCGACCGGACCGGAGTCCGGCGCGGTCAGCAGAGTCCGCGCGCCACGGCGGCAAGCGCGGTCGATCGACTCGGCCAGCACCCGGTCGCCGGGGTCCTCGGTGTGCGCGAGCACCACGTCGAGCGCGCCGACCCACGGCGGCACCTCGTCGGACACCACGACGGGCACCGAGCAGCCGGGACCGAGCAACGCCATGACGACGTCGGCCACCGCGACCGCGTGGCCGGGCCGGGTGACCAGCACGACCGCGCGCGGGCGTTCGGAGAAGATCCGCTCCACCCCCGCCTCGGCCGCGGCCTCCGCGGTGGAACGGACCTGTGCTCCCGCCCGTGCGGCAGCGCGCAGCCAACCACCGGTGTCGGCGTCGGCGAGGCGGCCCGGGTCGTCGAGCAGCGTGTCGTCGAGCACCGGATCACCCAGCCGAGGACGGCTCGACCGCCTCGTCCAGCAGCAGTACCGGGATGCCGTCACGCACCGGGAACGAACGTCCGCACGCGGTGCACGTGAGGAAGTCCGCTTCCGGGTCGTCCGGCGTCCCGACCTGCAACGGCGCGTGCTCGGGGCACGGGCAGGCGAGAATTTCCAGCAACTGCTCTTCGAGCTTGACGGCCACGGTGTTCTCCTCAGGCCCGCACGATCGCGAGGACGTCGCCGCTCAGCGCGGCGACAGCCTCTGGAGTGGCGGCTTCGACGTTCAGGCGCAGCAGCGGCTCGGTGTTCGAGGCGCGGAGGTTGAACCACGACCCGTCCGGCAGCTGCACGGTGAGACCGTCCAGCTCGTCGATCGTGACGCCGTCCTTCGAGCCGTACGCCTCCTTGATGGCGGCGATGCGGCCGGCCTGGTCGGCGACGGTCGAGTTGATCTCACCGGACGCGGCGTAGCGGTTGTAGACCGCCGTCAGCTTCGACAGCGGACCCTCCTGCTCACCCAGCGCGGCCAGCACGTGCAGTGCGGCCAGCATGCCGGTGTCCGCGCGCCAGAAGTCGCGGAAGTAGTAGTGCGCGGAGTGCTCGCCGCCGAAGATGGCGCCGGTCTTGGCCATCTCCTCCTTGATGAACGAGTGGCCGACGCGCGTGCGCACGGGCTGGCCGCCGTGCTCCCGCACGATCTCCGGCACCGCGTGCGACGTGATCAGGTTGTGGATGATCGTGCCGCCGGGGTCCTTCGCGAGCTCGCGCACGGCCACCAGCGCGGTGATCGCGGACGGGCTGACCGGGTCGCCGTTCTCGTCGACGACGAAGCAGCGGTCCGCGTCACCGTCGAACGCCACACCGGCGTCGGCGCCCTCAGCCTTCGTGCGGGCCTGGAGATCGACGATGTTCTTGGGGTCGAGCGGGTTCGCCTCGTGGTTGGGGAAGCTGCCGTCGAGCTCGAAGTACATGGGGATGATCTCGATGGGCAGGCCCTCGAAGACCTGCGGCACCGTGTAACCGCCCATGCCGTTGCCCGCGTCCACGACGATCTTCAGTGGACGGATGTTCTTCAGGTCGACCAGCTCGTTGAGGTACGCCGCGTAGTCGACGAGCATGTTGCGCTCCTCGAACGTGCCCGGTGTCACGCCCTCGGCGTCAGGCACCTGGTTCTCGGCGTCCTGGCGGATCTGCGCGAGACCGGAGTCCTGCCCCACCGGCGAGGCACCGGCACGGCACAGCTTGATGCCGTTGTACTGCGCAGGGTTGTGGCTGGCGGTGAACATGGCACCCGGCAGGTCGAGCTTGCCGGACGCGAAGTAGAGCATGTCGGTGCTGGCCAGCCCGATGCTGATCACGTTCACGCCCTGCGCCTGCGCACCCTCCGCGAACGCCCTGGAGAGCCCCGGCGACGAGTCACGCATGTCGTGACCGATCACAATGGCTGGTCCACCGACCAAGCGCGCGAAGGCGGCGCCGAAGTCGCGGACCACGCCGGCGTCCAGCTGCTCACCGACCACCCCGCGGATGTCGTACGCCTTGACGATGCCGGACAGGTCACGCACGCCGCACACTCCCAGGAAACTCGCTCTTGACGGCCACTGGTCAGGCAGCCTACCGGCGAGCGGATTAGTGATGCGTGTGGTCGTTCAGTCCTCGTGAGGATCGGGCAATACCCGCAGGTGACCACGCCTCTGCGTGCCCATCTGGGTGCCCAGCGGCACATCGGGCACCTTGGGGGTCACATCAGCCCGCCCAGCCTCACGCACGGCCTCGGCCAACGCCGTCAGGTCGTCCACACTCGGCTCGGGCGCCGCGAACTCACCCTGATGCCTCACGACCTCCCAGCCGCGCGGCGCCGTGAGCCGCAGGGCGTGCTCCTCGCACAGGTCGTAGCTGTGCGGTTCGGAGTACGTGGCGAGCGGTCCGACGACTGCGGTGGAGTCCGCATAGGCGTAGGTGAGCGTGGCGACAGCCGGGTTAGCACACCCGGTTCGCGAGCACCGTCTCACGCTCCGCACGATCGGGGACGATAGCGCGTCCACGCGAGGCTGTGTGTGAGGCACGCTGTGTTTGCTCGCCCGACGCAGCAACTAGGCTGCTCGGTTGTGGTGATGGCACGGGGTTCACGTCGACAGGACTCGCCTCGCCGGCGCAACCGCGACCGGCACGGCAGAGGGCTGCGCGGTCCGCTCTACCCAGCCACCCTCCCCGCCGCTCGTTCCAGGGCCGAGAGGTTCGACGCGCTGGTCATCGAGGCTTTGGAACCGATCGAGGCCCGCTGGCGCACCGAGCTCACGCAGCTCGACGTGGCCGTGGACGACGTGCCCGACGTCCAGGTCGAGGGCGAGGACGGCGTGGTGGAGGACGGCAACGTCCCGCTCGCCCGGCTGCTGCCCGCGGGTTCCGACCACCGTGCCCGAATCGTTCTCTACCGGCGTCCGCTGGAGGCACGCGCGAAGGACGGCGCGGATCTCGCCGACCTGGTGCACGACGTGCTCGTCGAGCAGGTGGCGAACTACCTGGGCCTCGACCCGGACGTGATCGACGAGGGCTGAGACCCCGCTCACACGCGGCGTCTGGTCGGGATCGCCGTCAGGAACGTGAACAACGCCGCGGCGGCCTGAGCCAGCAGCAGGAAGTCCCTCAGCGTCGTCGACATCTCCACCCGGACCTCGGCGGCGGACGACGGCAACGGCACCCCGACCAGGTGTCCCCAGGCCCTGATGACCGGTACCCGCTGCCCGTCCACGGTGACCGTCCACCCCGGCTCGTCCTCGGCCGCCAGCACCAGCACCCGTCCTTCCCCGCCGGCGGAGACCCGGACAGCCACCTCGGGCAGCGACACGTTGACCGGCGAGATCCCGGGAGCAGCCAGCTCTGCGGGCGGCTCCCCACCGGTCCGGGCCCGCCGGGCCAGATCCGGCGCCAGCAACACCCCGGTGTCCGCGGCCAGCCGCAGCCGCAGGACCGGCCGGCCGTCGGACGCGGGCGGCGCAACGGAAACCAGTTCCCCGGCCGCGCCCCGGACCCGTGCCGAGTCCTTCTCGGACGGCAGCACCAGGAACGAGACCCCGGAAGAGGCCGCCTGGGCCAAAGCCACCTTGACCGCCGGATCGGCCCCGTCCAGCAAGGCGGAGTTCCACCGCCGCAGCCGCGCGGGCGACGAAACGGTCGGCACGAGGTCGTCGTCCCCGAAGGCAGGCATCCGCCCGGCCACCTGACGAACCGGACCACCCAGGATCAGCACAGACCGCCCGGTCCGCTCCAGCTCGGCCGTCAACGACGACGACAGCCGAGTCCCACCGTCGGCCTTCAACGGCCCGGACCGCAGGTCCAGGAACCCGGCGACCCCGAGGCTGACCAACGTCACCACGCCGACGACGTAAACGGCCCGCCGGACCCGAGCCTGCCCCGCAACCCCTGGGGCGACCCCGCGCTGGCACCCGGCCAGCACCACCCAGACGAGCCCCCAGGCCAGGATCACCAACGGCGTCCCCGGCCAGGCCTGCACCGCGGCAACAGCAGCCAACGCGCCGATCGCCAGCACGATCACGAACAACCCCGGCAACATCGCGGCGTTCGGCCGCAACACGGCAGCAGCGAACGCGGCGGCCGCGAACACCGAGCACACGATCAGGTTCGGCGGAGGTGACTCGAAAGCCGCGCCAAGGCCGTTCAAAACCATCTCGGGGTGCTGCAGCAACACCGCGGGCCAAGGCAACAACAACGCCATGGGCAACAGCACGATGGCGAACAACGCGGCGATCCGACGTGCTCCGCCCGACACCGCGATGAACCCGCCCAACGCCCCGACGATCGTGACGACGTGGCTCAACGGCGAGAAGGCCCCAAGGACGGCAACGCCAAGAGCCGTGCCTGAAGCCATGGGCAACCAGGCGTGCGTAGACGACGCGCGCAAGACCGCATACACGCCGGCGAACACCACGGGCGTCACGACGTGGACGACGACGACGTCCAGCCGTCCCTCAGCCACAGCAGTGGTCGCCACCGGCAGCAGCCCGTAGAAGGCAGCCACCACCGCGCGCACGGACCGGCGCACGCGCATGCCCCGTGACGCGATGTAGGCCGACAACGCCGCGAGCGGGATGTCGCCGAGCAACAACAACGCGACCGAGAACGAGGGCCCGCCCGGAATCAGCCCCAAGACGGCTAAAGCGGCAGGAGCCGGAGCCGCGGTGCCACCGAACACCGGGTGCCACGACGCGAGATAGGTCGACCAGACCGAGCCCAGAGATCCGACCGGCAGCAGCCGGCCGCCGGCCAGCGAAAGCCCCAGGCGCGACCAGTTCGCCACCACCGCGACCGCCGAGAGTCCCAGCACCAGCAACACCGGAGGCGACAGCAACAGCGATCGCAGCATCCGGGTCTGGTCGACCTCGACGAAGACCATGTCCGGTCCACGTGGCCCGGGAGACGGACGCGGTCGCGGCGAAGGACGCAGCGCACCGGGCAGAGCCGCGTCGACCGGGACGACGACCGCGGGCCGGCGCAGACCGGCGACGCGCGGACGGCCACGGGAGGCACCGGCGGGCAGCGCCGAGGGGCCCACCGGACGCGTGTCCACTTCGGACGGTTCGAGCCACGCCGAACCAGAGTCGGTCGCGGGCAGACGCCCCAGCGCGGCGTCGGCCTCGACGCGACGGCGGATCAGGAACACGGCACCGGCGCGCAGGGCGTTGCGGAACCGGGTCAGCCGTGAGGTGAACAGGCCGCGGACCACGGCGGAACCGCGGCGTGCGCGGCGGCCCTCGAACAGGCGGCCTCTGGTCAGGAGGTAACGGGCGGCGCCCACTTCGGCGTGGGCGTCGGCGAAACGCCGGAGAAACAGGAAA
The DNA here is from genome assembly GCF_039537795.1 of Lentzea roselyniae. Lineage (NCBI taxonomy): Bacteria > Bacillati > Actinomycetota > Actinomycetes > Pseudonocardiales > Pseudonocardiaceae > Lentzea > Lentzea roselyniae. Next base: position 161,761 of record NZ_BAABBE010000005.1, on the reverse strand, counting down.
CCCAAAGCCCGCAGCAAAGACAGCAGGACCAGACGCGGAAGTCCGATGAGGAACGAAATGGCCGAGGTGTTGACCAGGAACGTGCGCATGCCGTGTGCGCGGTCGACGCCGCGAAACAACGGCCCGGGACGCGCCATCGCCGCGTCCAAACGGCGTGCACCTCTGGTCGCGGCACGGGCGTGGCGCATCCGGGCCACGGGAACGCACAGCACCAGATGACCGGCGCGGTTCACGCGCCAGCCGAAGTCGAGGTCGTCGCGCAGCAGCGGCATCGCCTCGTCGTAGCCGCCGAGCGCCTGCCAGACCTCGCGGCGGATCAACGAGCCCGCCGACGAGACCGCGAGGACCTCGGTGCTCTGCTGGAACGATGCGGAGTGCTCCGCCGACGAGAGGCCCGTCTGTCGATGTCCTGAAGAATCCGTCGACAAACCGGCCTCGACGACCAGCCGAGAATCCACCCAATCGAGGCACAGCGGACCCAGCACGGCAGCCGACGGCGACACCTCGGCCGCGGTCAGCAACGCGAGCAGGCAGTCGGGTTCGGGCGCGCTGTCGTCGTGCAGCAGCCACAGCCATTTGCCGGGATCGCCCCACCGTTCGACGGCGTGCTCGACCGCGAGGCGCACGGCGGTGCCGAAGCCCGTGCCGCGCGGCACGGTCAGCACGCCGTCCAGCAGATCCTCCGCCTCCGCCAGGATCTTGCCCGTGCGGTCGGTTGATCCGGTGTCGACCGCGATCACGTGCCTCGGGCGAATTCGCTGACGCCGCAACGCGGACAGCGCCGTGCTGAGCCACTGGCCGCCGTCGTGGCAGACCAGGACGCACAGCACCGGCGCGGTCCGGAGCCTCGGGTGAGGACTTGTCACGTCCTCAAGTTAAGGCACAAAGATCACACTTCGAGCGCGCTGATCACCAACCTCCGCCGCGTGTTTCACCGGTCAGACGGGTGCATCGGGGTGCCGGCCCCACGCCCCCATATCGGACATATGGGGGCGTCGGGCCGGTGCCGCGAAGCGCCCTGCTGAGCGGCGAAAGACGCGGTGGAGATTGTGGTCAGCGTCCTCTGACTAGACGGCTCGCTTCTTCAGCTTGCGGCGTTCCCTCTCAGAGAGACCGCCCCAGATGCCGAAGCGCTCGTCGTGCTGGAGCGCGTACTCAAGACACTCCGACCGAACCTCACAGCCCAGGCAGATGCGCTTCGCCTCCCTCGTCGAACCACCCTTTTCGGGGAAGAACGCCTCGGGATCCGTCTGCGCGCAGAGCGCACGTTCCTGCCAGTCTTGCTCGTCGGCGGGGTCGAACAGGTACGACAGCTCGCCCTGCACAACCGGCTGCGCGACGTGATCTTCTTCGAATTCCTGCATTTCGTCCGCCTCCTCGCCTTCCGCTCTCCCCGGTTGGCGGACGCCAGACGCCGTTCCCACAACGACGAATGACACCGATGTGATTACACCTGCGTCACAGCAGGGGGTCAAGTGGAGTCCACACGTCGGGGGATATTCGCGCAGATGGCCGCAAAAGCCTTGACTGGCAGCACAGACAGTGATTCACGTGTCGCAAGGGGTCCCCGAACGGCCCACCACGCCAGCCGACACGCCACACTGGAGGGGTGAAGCGATCAGCGGTGCGACCCAGTCCACTGTTCCTCGGCCTGCTCGCGGCGACTGCCGCCGGTGGCGCCCTCACCCTGCTCGAGGGCGACGTCGCCATCATCACGGGCACCATCCTCTTCGTACTCGCCGGGTGGGCGGTGACGCTGTGCCTGCACGAGTTCGGGCACGCCGCCGTGGCCTACAAGGGCGGCGACTTCTCCGTGCGGGACAAGGGTTATTTGACCCTCGACATCCGCCGCTACACCGATCCGGTGCTGAGCATCGTGCTGCCGCTGGTGCTGCTCGCGTTCGGCGGCATCCCCCTTCCGGGTGGCGCTGTGTGGATCAACCACCACGCGCTGCGCTCGAAGAAGATCGAGTCGCTCGTCTCACTCGCAGGACCGGTCATGAACCTCGTGCTCGGCGTGCTCCTCGCCGGAATCGTCACGGTGTTTTCGCCACCGGCCGCGCTCGCCGGCGCAATTTCGTACCTGGCTTTGTTGCAGGTGATCGCCTTCGTGCTGAACATCCTGCCGATTCCCGGTTTGGACGGCTGGGGTGTTTTGGAACCGTTCATGTCGTACCAGGCGCAGCAGTTCGGCGCGAAGGCCCGGCCGTGGGCGCCGCTGATCCTGTTCGCGGTGCTGATCGCCTTCGCCGAGGTGAACCGGCTCTTCTTCGCGCTGGCCTCGTCGGTCTTCGAGCTGGTCGGCGGCGACACGAGCTCGGCGGGCTCCGGTGTCGTCGCGTTCATGTTCTGGCGCTACCTGTGAAGCAACCCACCGCGTTGTGGAAGCATGGCGCGGCGTGAAGGTCGTAGCACTGGTCGGCGGGGTCGGCGGCGCGAGGTTCCTGCAGGGCCTCAAACAACTCGGGGCTGACGTCACCGCGGTGGTGAACACCGGCGATGACGTGTGGATGCACGGGCTGCGCATCTGCCCCGACCTCGACACCTGCATGTACACGCTGGGCGGCGGGATCGACACGGAACGCGGCTGGGGCCGTGAGAACGAGTCGTGGACCGTCAAGGAGGAGCTCGCGGCGTACGGCGCCGAGCCGACGTGGTTCGGGCTCGGCGACCGCGACATCGCGACGCACCTGATCCGCACCAGGATGCTGCGCGCCGGCTATCCGCTGTCGGCCGTGACCGAGGCGCTGTGCGACCGCTGGCAGCCGGGCGTGCGGCTGCTGCCGATGTCCGACGACCGGGTGGAGACGCACGTCGTCGTCGAGCTGGACGGCGAGCAGCCGAAGGCGATCCACTTCCAGGAGTGGTGGGTCAAGCACCGGGCCGGCGTGCCCGCGCAGTCGTTCGCGTTCGTGGGTGCCGAGGCCGCCACCGCCGGGCCCGGCGTGCTGGACGCGATCGCCGAGGCCGACGCGGTGATCCTGGCCCCGTCCAACCCCGTGGTGAGCGTCGGCACGATCTTGAACGTGCCCGGTGTGCGTGACGCGCTGCGCAAGACCGAGGCGGGCGTGGTGGGCCTGTCGCCGATCATCGGCGGGAAACCGTTGCGGGGAATGGCCGACGCTTGTTTGGACGCGATCGGTGTCGAGACCTCGGCCGAGGCGGTCGGGCGGCACTACGGCTCCCGCAAGTGCTCTGAAAACGGCATCCTCGACGCGTGGCTGGTCCACACCGGCGACCGCGCCGACGTGCCGGGTGTCGCGGTCCGCGCCGTCCCGCTGCTGATGTCCGATGTGGACGCCACGGCGCAGATGGCCCGCGTCGCGCTGGAAATGGCCGGAGTCGACGTTGACTGACCACGGCGCCGCGGCGCTGGAGCTGCTGCCGGTGCCGGGTCTGCCGGAATTTCGCCCCGGCGACGACCTGGCCGGCGCGATCGCGGCGGCCGCGCCCTGGCTGCGAGACGGCGACGTGCTGGTCGTCACGTCCAAGATCGTGTCCAAAGTAGAGGGACGGCTCGTCCGCGTGCCGGCCGACCCGGAGGAACGGGACAGGATCCGGCGCGAGCACGTCGACGCGGAGTCGGTGCGGGTGCTCGCCCGCAAGATGCGCACGCTGATCACCGAGAACAAGCTCGGCATCGTGCAGGCCGCGTCCGGCGTCGACGCCTCGAACGTGGCCGGTGACGAGATCGCGCTGCTCCCCGTCGATCCGGACGGATCCGCGGCGGCGTTGCGTGGTGCGCTGAAGAGCCTGCTCGGCGTCGAGGTCGCGGTGGTGATCACCGACACGATGGGCCGCGCGTGGCGGATCGGCCAGACCGACGCCGCGATCGGCGCGGCAGGCATCCGCGTCCTGCACGACTACGCGGGCTCGGTGGACCAGCACGGCAACGAGCTCGCCGTGACGATGGTCGCGATCGCCGACGAGATCGCGGCCGCCGCGGACCTGGTGAAGGGCAAGCTCGGCGCGGTGCCGGTGGCGGTGCTGCGCGGGTTCGACGTGGTGGACGACGGCTCCACCGCCCGCGACCTGACCCGGCCGACCGAGGAGGACCTGTTCCGGCTCGGCACCGAGGAGGCGCTGGCCCAGGGCCGTGCCGAGGCCGTGCTGATGCGCCGGTCCGTGCGGTTCTACTCGGACGAGCCGGTGGATCTCGCCGTTCTGAAGCGTGCCGTCGGTGCCGCGCTGACCGCGCCGGCGCCGCACCACACGAAGCCGCTGCGGTTCGTGCTGGTGCGGGAGAAGCGCGACGAGCTGCTGCGGGCGATGCGCGAGCAGTGGGAGACCGACCTGCGCGGCGACGGGTTCACGGAGGACCAGATCGCGCGTCGCGTGCGCCGGGGTGACCTGCTGGTGGAGGCGCCGGAGATCGTGGTGCCGTTCCTCGTCCGCGACGGCGCTCACGCGTATCCGGACGAACGCAGGTCCGCCGCCGAGAAGACGATGTTCACGGTCGCCGGTGGCGCCGCGGTGCAGGGCCTGCTGGTCGCGCTGGCGGCCGAAGGGCTCGGCTCGTGCTGGGTGTCGTCGACGATCTTCTGCGCGGACGTGGTGCGCACCGTGCTGGGTGTGCCGCAGGACTGGGAGCCGCTGGGGGCCGTGGCGGTCGGGCACCCGACCGAGCCGCTGACACCCCGCGAGCCGTTGGAAGGGCTGATCGAGCTGTGACATTGCACGCCGACGCGGTCTCGACCCTGAGCCGGTTCACCGGCCAGAACGCGTTGAAGGAGGCCTACCTGGGTTTCCTGGCGGCACGTGAGGACGCCTGCCGGCGCTCGTGCGAGCCGGGGCACATCACCGCCTCGGCGCTCGTGCTGGACGCCACGGCGGAGCACGCGCTGCTGACGTTGCACCCGCGGGTGGGCCGGTGGCTGCAGCTCGGCGGCCACTGCGAGCCGGGCGACGCGACGCTGGCCGCGGCCGCGTTGCGCGAGGCCACCGAGGAGTCGGGCATGCGCGGCCTGCGCATCGAGCCCACGCCGATCCACCTCGACGTGCACCCGATCACGTGCTCGCTCGGGAAGCCCACGCGGCACTTCGACGTGCGGTTCCTGGTGCGGGCGCCGGTCGGCGCGCAGCCGGTGCGGTCCGCCGAGTCGGTGGACCTGCAGTGGTGGCCGCTGGACTCGTTGCCGGACAACGTGGACGACCTGCACCCGTTGATCGAGTCGGCGCTGGCCCGCCTTCGCTAGCGCTTGAGCGCCCGGTAGCGCTTGAGCAGGGCGGTGATCCGCGCGGGGTCGGCGGCGCCGTTCAGCTCGGCGAGCAGGTCGTCGGGGCACAGTTCGTAGTGGTCGCCCCACCACCGCCGCGTCTTGTCGTTCCAGATCCGGTACCCGCCGGGCACGCCGCACGCCACGTACTGCCGCTTCGCCAACCAGCCCTCCCCTGGCGTCAGAACTTGCGGTAGTCGCGCGGCGAGAACCTCGGTGCTCGCCGCGGCCGCTGCACGCCCGCGGCCTCCAGGTAGCGGACGGCCCGGTGGCGCTGCGGCTTGTACGGCTCCAGCAGCTCCATCATGCCGTCGTCATCGGTCGGCGTGCCGGTCAACGCCCAGCCGACGTTCTTCGCGACGTGGTAGTCGCCGACGCTCACGGCGTCCGGGTCGCCCCATGACCGTTGCGCGACCTCGGCCGACGTCCACACGCCGATGCCGGGCACCTTCTCCAGCAGCTCGCGGCTGCGCATCTCGGCGGCCTTCTCCAGCCGGTGCGCGACCTGTGCGGCGTTGATCAACGTGCGCCGCCGGGCACCGTCGAGACCGCACTGGTGCCATTCCCAGTCCTGCAGGGCGAGCAGCCGGTGCGGCGTCGGCGGCACCTTCAGAGCGAGCGGTCCCGGCGCGGGCTCGCCGAACCTGCGGCCCAGCTCACGCCAGGTGCGGAACGCCTCCTTGCCGGTGACCTTCTGCTCCAGGATCGAGGCGAACAGCAGGTCCCAGACGCGGTTGGTCGCTCCGAGGCGCAGTCCGGGACGCTGCCTGCGCGCCTCGGCGACGATCGGGTGGTGCGCGACGAACTCGTCCAGCGGGTCGTCCGCGCCGAGCAGGGCGGGCAGGCCGTCCAGCAGCCACAGCCCGCCGTCGCCCCACGCTTCCGCCTCGACCGCGTCCGATGTGCGCCGGACGTGCAGAGTTCCCGGCCCGCACGGGGTGTTCGCCGCGAACCAGATGCCGCCCTCCGTCGAGAAGGACGGATCACCTGGTCCGCGGCGCAACGGTCCGAGCACCGCGCCCAGATCGAGGGGGAACGGTGGTGTCCAGGACCGACTAGGCATCCGTCGAGAAGCGCACGCCGGCTTCGGGCAGCACCACGCCCGGCCACACGCGCGCCCCGCCGATCAGCTCACACCGGGCGCCGATCACGGCAGAGTCGCCCACCACGGCGTCGCGCAGCACCGCGCCGGCCTGCACCAGGGCACCCGCGCCGACGATCGAGCGCTCCACCACCGCGTTCTCGCCGACGACAGCGCCGTCGAACAGGATCGCGCCGTCGAGCACCGCGCCGTCCGCCACCGTGCACCGAGCGCCGACGGTCGAGCCGCCGCGCACCGTGGCGCCCTCGTGCACCGCGGAGCCTTCGAGCACCAGGAAGTCACCCGGCTGTGCAACTGCGGCCGAGGGTGCGACGCCGCGCACCAGGTCGGCCGAGCCCTGCACGAACGCCTCCGGCTTGCCGAGGTCGAGCCAGTACGTGGCGTCGACGTGGCCCTGCAGGCGGCGGCCGGCCTCCAGCAGACCGGGGAACGTCTCGCGCTCCACCGACACCGGGCGGCCTGCCGGGATGGCGTCGATCACCTCGCGGCGGAACACGTAGCAACCCGCGTTGATCTGGTCCGTCGGCGGGTTGTCGGTCTTCTCCAGGAACGCCTGCACGCGGCCCTCGTCGTCGGTCGGCACGCAGCCGAACGCGCGCGGGTCCGCGACCTTCACGAGGTGCAGCGTGACGTCCGCCTCGTGCTTGCGGTGCGTGTCCATGATCCCCGTCAGGTCGACACCCGACAGGATGTCGCCGTTGAAGACCATCACGTCGGGTTCGCGCAGCTTGTCCGCGACGTTGCGGATGGCGCCCGCCGTGTCGAGCGGTACCTCCTCGACCACGTACTCGAGCTCCAGCCCGAGCCTCGATCCGTCACCGAAGTACTCCTCGAACACCTCGGCCTTGTAGGAGGTGCCGAGCACCACGTGGGTGATCCCGGCCTCCTTGATCCGCGACAACAGGTGCGTGAGAAAGGGCACCCCCGCGGTCGGCAGCATGGGCTTGGGAGCGGACAGGGTCAGCGGGCGAAGACGGGTGCCCTTGCCCCCGACCAGCACCACAGCTTCGACGCCGTGCACCTTTTTCCTCCTCCGCGTTACAGCGAGCCGTTCGACGGAATACTCTGACACGAAGCAGATCGTCATACGGGATCTGGTCCCGGCAAGGAGCTAAATCCGACATGGACCCCCGCGACCGGGCCGACGCCATGCTCGCCCGCGCCCGCGCACGTGGGCGGAACATCGTGACGCCGGACAACATGACGTCCCCCATGGACGCGTCCGACACCCTCCAGATCCCTCGGACGCTGGTCAACGCCATGGACCCGCGCCAAGACCCGGACTCGACGATGATCCTGCAGCCTTCCCAGATGGGGCAGCAGCAGCGTCCGCCACAGCAGCACCAGCAGAGGCCCGGCCAGCCGATGCCGACCCAGCCGATGCAGGTCGCGGATGACGCGGAGATCACTCAGGTCGTGCAGCCGGGCGTGATCCCGACGGTGTCCAACCACAAGCAGACGCGCAACTCGCTGTCCCAGCGCCTCAGCGGGAACATGTAGGGCTAGCGGCCTGCCCAGTCCCGCCAGACCCTCTGGCGGGTGACCTTCGAACGGGTGCCGATCACCAGTCGCTGGACCACGGTCACGGGCATCCTGATCAGCACCTCGCCGAGCACCCGCAGCCGCAGCCCGATCCGGAAGTTCGCGGCGTCCGGCACGTCCTTGCGCACCGGCAGCAGCGCCGTGATCACCAGGAACCGCGCGAGCTCCCGCACCGCCACCGAAGCCGGGGCGCACCGCAGCAGCATCAGCAGCCGGTTGCGCTCGTTCCACCGGTGGAAGAGCGGCGACCCCGGCCGCGTGCTCGCGCCGTGCCGATGACGCACCCGCGCCGGTCCGACCGAGATCACCCGGTGCCCGGCCAGCCGCAACCGCCAGGCCGTGTCGGTGTCCTCGTAGTAGCAGAAGAAACCGGCCGGCACGCCACCCGCGGCGCGCAGCTCGGACGTCCGCAGCAGTGCCGCACCACCGCAGAACCCGAACACCTCGCGCCCGGCGAGCACGACGTCCTTGCCGTAGCCGTCCGAGGTCAACGCCACACCGACGGACTGCGTCGAGCCGTCCGTCAGCAGGATCGACGAGGTGGCGGCGGCCGCGGCCGGTTCGGCCTCCAGCGCGTTCTCCAGCTCGCTCAGCCACGACGGGTCCGGCACCGCGTCGTCGTTGAGCCACGCGACGTACGGGGTGTCGACCAGATCGAGCACGGCCGCCAGCCCACCGGCGTAACCGCGGTTGCGCGGGAGCCGCACGACCTCGTGCCCGCTGATCAACTCGGCGGTGCCGTCGTCGGACGCGTTGTCGACCACGATCATCCTATGTGGACTCTTCTGGGCCGCGAGAGCGTCCAGGCACGCCGTGATGTGGTCACGGCCCCGCCACGTCACGACCACCACGGTGCTGAGTGCCGACACGGCGTGAGACGGTACGCGACGTGCCAGAGCTCGTAGTGCTGACCGAGCAACTCAACGCCCCCGTCCCCGGCGGCACCGGCCGCTACACGGCCGAGCTGCTGAAGGCCCTGAAGGAGACCGCGCCCGCAGGCTGGACAGTGACAACCGCGGCCACGGCGAACGCGGACCGCGTGATCAGGGTGCCGCGACGGGCGCTGGTGGCGTTGTGGGAACGGGGACTGCCGCCGAAGCTCGGCCCGCACGTGCACGCCCCCACGCCGCTCGCCCCGCTGCCGGGCGCGGTCGTGACCGTGCACGACGTGGTGCCGTGGACGCACCCGGAGACACTGACGCCGCGCGGCGTCGCGTGGCACCGCAAGGTCATCGAGAAGGCCGCACTGCAGGCGCGGGCGTTGGTCGTGCCGACGCAGGCCGTCGCCGGCCAACTGCGCGACCGCGTGCGCGTCGAGGTTCCGGTGCACGTGGTGCCCAACGGAGTCACCAGACTCGAAGGCCCGAAACCCGACGACCTTCCCGAACGGTATGTGCTCGCCATCGGCACCATCGAGCCGCGCAAGGGCTTCGACCTGCTGGTGCGGGCGACCGAACGGCTGAAGGCCCGGCTGGTCGTGATCGGGCCGCAGGGCTGGGGCGGCGTTGATCTGCGCGCACCGCACGTGACGTTGCTGGGCAAGGTTTCCGACGAACGGCTGGCGTCGGTGCTGGCCGGTGCGACCGTGCTCGCCGCGCCGAGCCTGGCCGAGGGTTTCGGGCTGCCGGTGCTGGAGGCGATGGCCGCGGGCGTCCCCGTCGTGCACTCCGACGACCCCGCTCTGGTGGAGGTCGCGGGCGGTGCGGGGACCGTCGTCCGGCGAGGAGACCTGACCTCGTTGACGGAAGGACTGCGGGCTGTCCTCATGGATCCGCATCACACCATCGAGGCCGGCGTCACCCGCGCAAGTGAGTTCACCTGGGAAAAGACCGCACGGGGTGTCTGGGAGACACACACGTAACAACCGGATTAGCGCATTCCCGCTAAACGCTTTCGCAAATGACATTACGCTAGCTGATCGTGCCGACCGTCGAACCCAACGTGCTGATCGACGCCACCGCGGTTCCCGCAGACCGTGGTGGCGTCGGCCGTTACGTGGATTCGCTCGTCGCCGCACTGGATGCCGACGGCGCCAGACTGTCCGTCGTGTGCCAGCCGCGCGACGAAGAACTCTTCACCAAGATCGCGCCGAACGCCCGTGTCGTGCGCGCCGCCGACGCCGTCGCCACCAGGACGGCCCGGCTGGCCTGGGAACAGGCGACGTTGCCGCGCCTCGTGCGGTCGCTCGGCATCGACGTCGTGCACTCACCGCACTACACACTTCCGTTGGCCAGCAAGGCCGCATCGGTCGTGACGCTGCACGACGCCACGTTCTTCACGGACCCCGTGCTGCACTCGTCGGTCAAGGCGCGCTTCTTCCGCGCGTGGACCCGCGCCTCGTTGAAGCGCGCGGATCTGTGCGTGGTGCCGTCACAGGCGACGTCCGACGAACTGGTGCGCGTCGCCGGAGCCGACCGCCGCGTCCTGCACATCGCGCAGCACGGCGTCGACACCGAACGCTTCCACCCGCCGTCGCCGGATGAGATCACCGCCGTGCGGCGGGCGTTGTCGTTGGGGGACACGCCGTACGTGGCGTTCCTCGGCGCGCTGGAACCGCGCAAGAACGTGCCGGCGCTGATCCGCGGCTTCGCCCAGGCGATGGTCGGCCGCGCCAACCCGCCCGCGCTCGTGCTCGCCGGCCAGCCCGGCTGGGACAGCCAGGTCGAACGCGCGCTCGACGCGGTGCCGCACCGGATCCGCGTGATCCGGGCGGGCTACCTGCCGTTCGAACAGCTCGCCGGGTTCCTCGGCGGTGCGGAACTGGTCGCCTACCCGTCGCTCGGCGAGGGCTTCGGCCTGCCGGTGCTGGAGGCGATGGCGTGCGGCGCGTGCGTGCTCACCACGCGAAGACTGTCGCTGCCAGAGGTCGGTGGTGAGGCGGTCGCGTACTGCGGTGTCGGAGCGGGGGACATCGCGGCGGCGATCGCCGATCTGTTGGACGACCCCGCCCGCCGGTCGGCCCTGGCAGCTTCCGGACAGCGACGTGCGAAGGACTTCTCCTGGTCGGTGAGCGCCGACCGCCACCGGCTGGCCTACGAGCGGGCAGCGCTGGTGCGCCGATCCCGCTGAATCGCGAGCCACTACTGTGTCGCGCGTGAACTACGGCGACGGACTTGGTGTCGTGACGGTCACGTACTCGCCGGGCGAGACGCTGGCACCGTTCGTGGACACCCTCGCGAAGGCGACCACCCGGCCGGTGCAGGTGATCCTCGCCGACAACGGTTCCACCGACGGCGTGCCCGAGCAGGTCGCAGCCGAACGCGAGCACGTCACGTTCCTGCCGACCGGGGGAAACCTCGGCTACGGCGGTGGCGCCAACCGCGGGGTCGCGGCGCTGGGGCCGGACGTCGGCTGGGTGCTCATCTCCAACCCCGACATCGAGTTCGCGCCGGGCAGCGTGGACACGTTGCTCGAAGCCGCCTCCCGGTGGCCGCGCGGCGGGATGTTCGGGCCGCTGATCCGCGAGCCGAACGGCGAGGTCTACCCGTCGGCCCGCCTGCTGCCGTCGCTGGGCCGCGGCCTCGGGCACGCGGTGTTCGGCGCGTTCTGGAAGTCGAACCCGTGGACCCGCGCGTACCGGCAGGAGAAGACGCCGGTCGAGCGGACCGCCGGGTGGCTCTCCGGCAGCTGCTTCCTGATGCGGCGCGAGGCGTTCGACTCGGTCAAGGGCTTCGACGAGCGCTACTTCATGTACTTCGAGGACGTGGACCTCGGCGAGCGGGTCGGCAGGGCCGGCTGGCAGAACGTCTACGTGCCCGACGCCGAGGTCACGCACATCGGTGGCCACTCCACCGCGCGGTCGTCCGACCGGATGCTGCGCGAGCACCACCGCAGCGCCTACCGGTACCTGGCCGACCGGCACCAGGGCGTGCTGTGGGCGCCGTTCAGGTTGCTGGTGAAGGCCGGGCTGACGCTGCGGGTGAAGATCCTCACCAGAGGCTGAGCCGTGTCCAGCTCACCGGTACCGAGACGCACGGCCTGGCTGCTCATCGCGGGTGGCTTCGCGGGGCTGGCGGCAGGCGTCGGGTTCGGCGTCACCCTCACCACGGGCCTGGTGTTCGTCGGGCTGCTGGGCGGCCTCGCGTACGCGCTCGGGGTGAGCGGCCTCGCCGAACGCAAGTGGATCGCGTTGCCAGCGTTCGCGCTCGGGCTCGTGGCGCCGTTCCTGCTGACGTTCGGCGGGCACAGCGTGCTGATGCAGCGGATCGGGCACGTCGAGCACTGCACCATCACGCAGGCGGAAGAACACCCGTTCGCCAAGTACCCGTCGGTGGACTACGTGCTCGCCTGCCCGAGCGGTGAGGTCGAGCTGAGCCGCGACTGGGACGACCGGCTCGCGATCATGGAGGCGGACGTTCTGGTCGGCTCGCCGCTGCGGCCGGTGTTCGCCGACAACGCCCGATGGAACCTGGTGCCGGTGACAAGCGTCCCCCTGGCGATGACTCTTCTCGTTCCCGTCGCCAGAGCACTCAGGAAGGTGCCGTGAGGCGACCGACGCCACTGATCGTGATCGGGCTGATCGCGATGGCCACCGCCGTCGTGCTGGGCGCCATCGTGCCGGTGCGGTACGACCTCGCGGTGCTGGTGCCGTGCTGCCTGCTGTCGCTCGCGTTCGCGTGGGGTGTCGGCAAGCTCGGGCCCGCGTGGCTGGTGCTGCCCGCGTTCATGGTCGTGATTCCCGGCACAGCCGTGCTGGTCAGCGACGGTCACCGCGCGTTGATGGACGCCCTCGGCACTCCGCAGACGTGCGTGATCTCCAGCGTCGAGGACCTCCCCCGGCCCGACAACCCGGCGTTCGCGCACCACATCACCTGCCCCGACGGCGCCGAGCTGCGCATCGTGGTGCTGGGTGAGCAGGACAAGAAGATGCAGCCGGGCCCGGCAACCGTGCTGCGGCACCCGTGGATGCGGCCGCTGCTCGCCGACCGCAACAACTGGTCCGTCGAGTGGGTGTTCGGAGTACCAATCGCGATCTTGCTGTTGCTGATCTGTGCAACCACACTGCGGGCGCGCAGAGTGATGAGGCAGGCTTAGCACGTGGATCGCGCATCACTGCCAGTCGTGTCCGTCGTCGTCGTCAACTACCGCGGCGCGGAGGACACCATCACCTGCGTGCGCGGACTCGCCGAGCTGGACTACCCGGCCGAGCTGCTGCAGGTGATCGTCGTCGACAACGAGGCGCACGACAGCGCGCGGCTGAAGACGGAACTGCCCGGCGCGAAGATCGTCACCTCGGACCAGAACCTCGGCTTCGCCGGCGGCTGCAACCTCGGTGTCGAGCACGCCACGGGCAGTGTGCTGGCGTTCCTGAACAACGACGCGCGTGCGGACCGCAACTGGGTCAGGACAGCGATCAAGGTGTTCCACGCCGAGCCGACGGTGGGCGCGGTCGCGAGCAAGGTGCTCGACTGGGACGGCCAGAAGATCGACTTCGTGGACGGCGGACTGACCTGGTTCGGCATGGGTTACAAGCGCCACGCCGGTCAGGACGACACCGGCGCGTACGACGCCCCGCAGGACGTGCTGTTCGGCACGGGATCGGCGCTGTTCGTGCGCGCGGAGGTCTACCGCGAGCTCGGCGGGTTCGACGACCGGTTCTTCATGTTCTACGAGGACGTCGACCTCGGCTGGCGGCTCAACCTGCGCGGCTGGCGGGTGCGCTACGAGCCCGCGTCGCTCACGTTCCACCGCCACCACGCGTCGATGAGCTCGATCGACCACAGCCGCGAGCTGTTCCTGCTGGAGCGCAACGCACTCGCGGCGCTGTACAAGAACTTCTCCGACGAGACGCTGGCCAAGGTGCTGCCGGCCGCGCTGGCGCTGTGCGTGCGCAGGGCCACGGCTCGCGGTGAGATCGACCCCACGCAGCTGGAGATCACGCGCAGGCCGTCGGATCCCGCGCTGGACCGCGAGCCGGTCGAGATGTCCCGCCAGGCGCTGGCCGGGTTCCTCGCGATCGACCAGTTCGTCGAGCTGATGCCGTCGCTGGCCGAGTCGCGCAAGGCCGAGCAGGCCGCGCGCCGCAGGTCCGACACCGATCTGGTGCCGTTGATGCGCAAGGCGCTGGAGCCCGCCTATCCCCTGCCCCGCTACCTCGCGGCGCACGACATCCTCGTCGACGTGCTCGGCCTGGACGAGGTGTTCGGCAGGCCGCGCAAGATCCTGGTGATCACCGGCGACGCGATCTCCGACCGGATGGCCGGTCCCGCGATCCGCGCCTGGCACATGGCCGACGTCCTGTCCGGCGAGCACCAGGTGCGCCTCGTGACGACCAACCCGCTGTGCCTGCCACCGGACGCGCCGTTCGCCGTCGAGCGGGCCCGGCCGAAGGAGCTGCCGCCGCACGTCGCATGGGCGGACGTGATCGTGCTGCAGGGCCACGCGCTGGAGATGATCAGCGAGCTGAAGAAGCAGTCGTCGACCAAGATCGTGGTCTGCGACATGTACGACCCGATGCACCTCGAACTGCTGGAACAGGGCAAGGACGACACGGACGAGAAGCGCGCCCTCGACCTGGAGACCGTCACGCGGGTGCTGAACACCCAGCTCGAACGCGGCGACTTCTTCCTGTGCGCGTCGGAACGGCAGCGGCACTTCTGGCTCGGCCACCTCGCGGCCCTGGGCAGGCTGACGCCCACGTTGTACGACAACGACCCCACGACGCAGTCGCTGCTCGGTATCGTCCCGTTCGGACTGTCCGGCAAGCCGCCGCAGCGCACCGGCCCGGCGATCAAGGGTGTGGTGCCCGGCATCTCGGACACCGACAAGGTCGTGATCTGGGCCGGTGGCGTCTACAGCTGGTTCGACCCGCTGTCGCTGATCCACGCCATGGACCGGCTGCGCGCGCGGCGTTCCGACGTGAAGCTGTTCTTCCTCGGCATGAAGCACCCGAACCCCGAGGTGCCGGACATGGACATCGCCGGCCAGACGCGCGGGTTGTCGGCGTCGCTGGGGCTGACCGGGGAGCACGTGTTCTTCAACGACGGGTGGGTGCCGTACAACGAGCGGCAGAACTTCCTGCTCGACGCTCACTGCGGTGTCACCACGCACTACGAGCACGTGGAGACCACGTTCGCGTTCCGCACGCGGGTGCTCGACTACCTGTGGGCGGGCCTGCCGATCGTCACCACGTCCGGCGACTCGTTCGCGGACCTGGTGCTGCGGGAAGGTTTGGGTGTCGTCGTGCCGCCGGAGGACCCGGAGGCACTGGCCGACGCTCTGGAGAAGGTGCTCTACGACGAGGAGTTCGCGGCCGCGTGCCGTGAGCGCATCGCCGTCGTCCGTGAACGGTTCACCTGGGAGACGGCGCTCGCGCCGCTGGCGGAGTTCTGCCGCGATCCCAGGCCTGCCGCGGACCGTCTGCCCGGCTCGTCACCACTGGTGCGCACACCGGGGTTGAGCAAGGCGGACAAGGTGAAGCGGGACCTGCGACTGGTGCGCGAGTACCTGGACGCGGGTGGCCCGACCGAGTTGGCCAAGCGGGCGACGGGGCG
This sequence comes from Lentzea roselyniae, assembly GCF_039537795.1. NCBI lineage: Bacteria > Bacillati > Actinomycetota > Actinomycetes > Pseudonocardiales > Pseudonocardiaceae > Lentzea > Lentzea roselyniae. The sequence continues at coordinate 146,408 of NZ_BAABBE010000005.1, read as the reverse complement.
TCTGCGCAAGATCGCGCGTGGTGGACTTAATGGCTAGAGCCCCGAAACCTCTCTCCGTGCTGCTCGACGGCACGCCTTTGCTCGGACTCCGCACCGGAATCGGCCGCTACACCGCGGCATTGGCCGAAGAACTGGCTTCCATGACGGAGGAGGTCGACGTACGGGCGGTGGCGTTCACGTTGCGCGGCTGGCGCGCGTTGCGGACGGTGTTGCCGCACGACGTCATCGCGCGCGGTCTGCCCGTCTCGGCACGGGCGCTGCGGGAAATGTGGCTGCGCGCGCCGTTCCCGCCGGTCGAGATGCTGGCCGGGTTCACCGACGTCATGCACGGCACGAACTTCGTGCTGCCGCCGACGATCCGGGCAGGCAAGGTGGTGACGATCCACGACCTCGCCTTCCTGGACTCGCCCGGTGACCTGCCGCCGTCGGACCGCCGGTTGCCCGAGCTCGTCCGGCTGTCGGCCCAGCGAGCGGATGTGATCTGCACGCCGACCGCGGCTGTCGCCTCCGTGGTGGCCGACCGGTTCTCGGTGCCGCTGGACAAGATCGTGGTGACGCCCCTGGGTGTCGACCCTGCCTGGTTCGCGTCGCGGCCGCCGTCTCCGACGTTGCGCGGCCGGTTGGGACTGCCGTCGGAGTACCTGCTGTTCGTGGGTGCGGACGGGCCGCGCAAGGGGCTCCAGTACCTGGTGAAGGCGCACGCCGTCGATCCGTCGCTGCCGCCGCTGGTGATCGTCGGGCCCGGTCAGTCCGGAGTGGACGGCCGGGTGCTGCGGACCGGATACCTGTCGGACGTGCACCTGCGGTCGGTCGTGGCGGGGGCCACCGCGCTGGTGCTGCCGTCGCGCGACGAGGGCTTCGGGCTGCCGGTGCTGGAAGCGTTGGCGTGCAACGTTCCCGTGGTGTGCTCGGACGTGCCCGCGCTGCGCGAGGTCGCCGGCGGACACGCGTTGCACGTGCCGGTCGGTGATGTCGAAGCGCTGGCCGAGGGCCTGGCTCAGGCCGTGGCCGCTCCGGCCACTCCCGCGGCTCAGGCGGAGCGGCGGGCGTACGCGTCCGGGTTCACCTGGCGGCGGTGTGCGGAGAAGACCGTCGAGGCGTACCGGAGGAGCAGGGCCTAGCGCTGTGAGGCGTCAGGAATCGCTGACGCCTCAACGACTTCACCGAGAGTGCGGCCTCGGCGAGTACTTGTCCAGCTGGCTCATCGACACCTGTCGCGAGCCCGTGACAACGGCAACGCACCTGAGGAAGCGTTGCCGATCGGAATCCGCTGTCGCGGGACGCTGAGGATTGCGCCCGGAATCGAACATGCCGAACAGGTTCCCGCACTTGGAACGGCCGTGCCAGACCGGTCACTCCAATGGCGCAGCACCTGTACGCGGAGCTACCACCCCTGCCTTGAATGCCTCCGAAAGGGCGCTGCGCCAGTGCGGCAACGGGCGCAACCCCGCTGCTGCCCACGCCGCACCCGACAGCACCGAGTAGGCGGGTCGCGGGGCCGGCCGCGGGAAGTCTGCCGTGGTGCACGGCTGCACGCGGGCCGGATCGGCGCCCAGTTCCTCGAAAATCGCCTGCGCGAAGCGGAACCACGTCGTCTCGCCACCACCGGTGGCGTGCAGCAGGCGCTGCGACGGCAGGACCGAGACCAGCTCCAGCAGTCCGGCAGCGAGGTCGTGCGACCACGTCGGAGAGCCGAGCTGATCGTCCACAACGGACAGCGAGGGACGCGAGCTTTCCAGCGCGGCAATGGTTTTCACGAAGTTCGAGCCGTTCACGCCGTAGACCCACGAGGTGCGCACGACCCAGCCGCCCGCGTCCAGCACACGGCGTTCGCCTTCGAGCTTCGTGCGCCCGTACGCGGATTTCGGCCCGACCGGGTCGGACGGCTCGTACGGCCGCGTGCCGTCACCGGAGAACACGTAGTCCGTCGACACGTGGATCAACGGGATACCAACGGAAGCGCACGCCTCGGCGAGCAGACCAGGGCCGACGGCGTTGACCTCGAACGCGCGGTCCTCGTCGGTCTCGGCCGCGTCGACAGCGGTGTACGCGGCACAGTTGATCACCGCGGCGGCGCCTGCGAGATCAGCCGGGGAAACCGCGGTCACGTCGAGCTCGGCGGAGGACACCGCGCGGACGTCGGAAGACAGGGCAGCGAGGTCGTGGCCGAGCTGGCCGCGGCCACCGGGAACGAGGATCAACGCTCAGCCCTTCGCCAACTCGGCGCGCTCCTTGAGCGGCTCCCACCACGCGCGGTTCTCGCGGTACCACTCGACGGTGTCGGCGAGACCGACGGCGAAGTCGACCTGCGGCGCGTAGCCCAGCTCGGACGAGATCTTGGAGATGTCGACCGAGTAGCGGCGGTCGTGGCCCTTGCGGTCGGTCACCGGCTCGACGAACGACCAGTCACGGCCCGTCGCGGCGAGCAGCTTCTCAGTGAGCTCGCGGTTGGTGAGCTCGGTGCCGCCGCCGATGTTGTAGATCTCACCGGGCCGGCCGGCCTCGGCGATGAGCTGGATGCCGCGGCAGTGGTCGGCCACGTGCAGCCAGTCGCGCACGTTCAGGCCATCGCCGTAGAGAGGCACCTTCTTGCCGTCGATCAAATTGGTGACGAAGAGGGGAATCACCTTTTCAGGGAACTGGTACGGCCCGTAATTGTTCGAACACCGAGTGATGCTCACGGGCAGTCCGTGAGTGCGGTGGAACGCACGCGCGAGCAGATCCGAGGAGGCCTTGGAAGCCGAGTACGGGGAGTTCGGTTCCAGGATGTGCGTCTCCGACCACGAACCGTTCTCGATGGAGCCGTAGACCTCGTCCGTCGACACGTGGACGAACCGGCCGACGCCCGCGTTCAGGGCGCCCTGCAGCAGCGTCTGCGTGCCCAGCACGTTGGTGAGCACGAAGTCGGCGGAGCCCGTGATGGAGCGGTCGACGTGCGACTCGGCCGCGAAGTGCACGACCACGTCGACGCCGCGCATCTGCTCGGCCACGACCCCGGGGTCGCAGATGTCGCCGCGCACGAACTCGAACTTGCCGGCGACCGGCGCGAGGTTGGTCTCGCTGCCCGCGTAGGTGAGCTTGTCGAGCACCACCACCTCGGCACCCGCGAAGGCCGGGTACGAGCCGCTCACCAACTCCCGCACGTAGTGCGAGCCGATGAAGCCGGCCCCACCTGTCACCAGTACGCGCATGCTCATTTCCTCCTGTGGTGTTCCCGCTCGCAGTCTGTCACGTACCTAATCGCTGCAACCCACAGCAACGTCACGTCGTGTGTCTTATAAACGACTAAACTCGGCGTGGTGGGGGAGGAAACGGCTGTGGAAGGCAGGAGTCTGCCGGTCAGGGTGGAGGGAACCCGGCCGTCTGCGACCTTCCGCGCGTTCCTGGTGACCGGGAAGATCTTCGTCGCGCTCGTCTCGACCGCTGTGCTTCTGCTCACGTCGTACGGCTGGGGCAAGCTGCGGGCGGCGGACGACGGCATCGTCAAGACCAAGGTCATCGAGGACGACATCGCGAAGGACGCCGGGCGCAAGCCGCTCGACGGCGCCGTCGACATCCTCCTCGTCGGCCTGGACAGCCGCACAGACGCGCAGGGCAACCCGCTGTCGAAGGAAGCGCTGGCCCTGCTCAACGGCGGGTACGCCGACGGCGAGCAGAACACCGACACGATGATCCTCGTGCACATCCCGGTGGACGGCACGCGCGCGGTCGCGATCTCGTTCCCGCGCGACTCCTACGTGGAGATCGCCGACGGGTTCGGCAAGCACAAGCTCAACTCCGCGTTCGCCCGCAAGCGCAACACCGCCGACCAGGAGATGCGGAACAAGGGCGAGACCGACGAGCAGAAGATCCGCACCGAGTCGATGGCCGCCGGCCGCAAGACGCTGATCAAGACGATCGAGAACATGGCCGGCGGATCGGTGCGCATCGACCGGTACGCCGAGGTCAACCTCGCGAGCTTCTACGAGGTCACGAAGGCCATCGGCGGCGTGGAGGTGTGTGTGAAGGAGGCCACCTCCGACAGCGACTCCGGCGCGAACTTCAAGGCGGGCCCGCAGACGATCGAGGGTGCCCAGGCGCTGTCGTTCGTGCGGCAGCGCAAGGGTCTCCCCGGTGGCGACCTCGACCGCATCGTGCGGCAGCAGGTGTTCATCGGGGCGCTGGCGAAGAAGGTGCTGTCGACCGGCACGCTGACCGATCCGAGCAAGCTGAACGGGCTGGTCGAGGCCGTGCAGAAGTCGGTGGTCCTGAGCGACGGCTGGGACATCACCACGTTCGCCGAGCAGATGCAGGGCCTGGTGGGCGGCAACATCGAGTTCCGCACCATCCCGGTGGGTGACCCGACGGACACCTACGGCGACGGAAACGTGCTGCCGGTGAACCCGGCCCAGGTGCGGCAGTTCCTCACGAGCCTCGCCGCGGACAAGTCCCCGTCCAGCTCGTCGTCGCCGACACCCACCACGACGCTGCCCGCGCCACCGAACTCGTCGATCACCGTGCAGGTCTACAACGCGGCCGGGATCCAGGGTCTCGCGAGCCAGGTGCAGAACACGTTGGCCGCCAAGGGTTTCAAGCGCGGCGTCGTCGACTCGGCGCCGCAGAACAGCGACACGACCGTCGTGAGGTACGCGCCCGGTGAGGAGGGGTCCGCGCGCAAGGTCGCGGCCGAGCTCGGGCAGAACGTCACGGTCGAGGAGAACGCATCCGTCCGAAAAGGACAGGTGCAGGTCTTCGTCGGCACCGACTACTCCGCACCGGCCGGCAACGACGAAGGCGTCGACCCGCAGGGCGTGCCCGGCACGTCGTCGGCCGGCCCGTCGAGCAGTGCCCCGCCGATCACGGCGGGCGGACTGGTCTGCGTGAACTGAAACCCTCGGCGTAACGAGCATTCGGTAGTTACGCTGAGCACGCAAATCCAGCACACGGAGGACCAACGTTGAGCGCTGCCGCACGCGCGAAGAAGACCGCACTGGTCGTCGGCCGGACGGTCGTCGCGCTGGTCGCCGTGACAACGTTGGCGTTCTCCGGCTGGTCCTGGTCGACCCTGCGGCGCGTCGAGAACAACCTCAACACCACCCAGATCCTCGAGGTGCTGGACGACATCCCGAACTCGCCACCCGTCGAGGACGGTGCGATCGACATCCTCCTGGTGGGCAGCGACAGCCGGACGGACGCACAGGGCCGGCCACTCCCCCCGGACGTGCTGCGCAAGTTGCGCACCGAAGGCACGGACACGGTGAACACGGACACGATCATCGTGATGCGGGTGCCGCGCAACGGCGGCAAGGCGAGCGCGATCTCGATCCCCCGCGACACGTACGTGCCGATCGCCGGCTATCGCGAGGACAAGATCAACTCAGCGTACGGCGCGGTGAAGTACCTGACCGCCGAACGGCTGCAGGCCGAGGGCGTGCGGGACCAGCAGGAGCGTGAGCGCAAGTCCGACGAGGCGGGCCGCCGCGCGCTGGTGCAGGCGGTGCAGGACCTCACCGGGATGCGCGTCGACCACTACGCCGAGGTCAACCTCTACGGGTTCTACCTGTTGACCGAGGTGATCGGCGGCGTGAAGGTGTGCCTCAAGGCCGGCACGTCGGACCCGAACTCCGGCGCGAACTTCCGCGCGGGCGAGCAGGTGATCTCCGGCGGCGACGCGCTGTCGTTCGTGCGGCAGCGGAACATGCCCGGCGGCGACCTCGGCCGCATCACCCGGCAGCAGGTGTTCATGTCGCAGGCGATGAAGCAGCTGCTGTCCGCGGGCACGTTCACCGATCCCGGACGGATGAACGGCCTGCTCGACGCCGTGTCGAAGTCGATCGTGGTGGACGAGAAGCTCGACCTGGCCACGCTGGCCACGCAGGCGCAGGGCCTCGCGTCGGGCAACGTGGAGTTCGCCACGATCCCGGTGACGAACATCGACGCGCGCAACGAGCGCGGCCAGAGCGTGGTCACGGTGGACCGCGAGGCGGTGAAGGCGTGGGTGGCGCAGCTGATCGGCGAGACCCCGAAGCCCGTCCCGTCGTCTGTGTCGTCCCCTGGGACCCCCGGTACGCCCTCGCGGTTCGGTCCTGAGAAGCTGCTCTCGCTGGACGGCGCGCACGCCGTGGCAGCGCAACAGGATGTGCCCTGCGTCGACTAGGAGTGCCGCGTGAGCGTGACCGAGATCCTCTTCACGCCGTTGCTGAAGGCCGATCCGGGCCGTCCGCTGATCACGCACTACGACGACGCGGCGGGCTCTCGCATCGAGCTGTCCCGCGCGACCGTGAAGAACTGGGCCGCCAAGACGGCGAACTGGCTGCGGGACGAGCACGACGTCGAGCCGGGCGACCCGGTGGCGGTGCTGTTGCCCGCGCACTGGCAGACCGTCGGCGTGCTGCTGGGCGCGTGGTGGTGCGGCGCCCACGTGGTCGGTGCGGGCGAAAGCGCGAAGGTGGCCGTGGTGCCGCCCGGTGGCACGGCGGACGCCGACGTCGTGGCCGTGGCGTCGTTGCACCCCATGGGCGCGGGTTCCGGTGCCCCGGTCGACTACAACGACGACGTGCGCGTGCACGGTGACGACTTCATGCCGTGGGAACCGGTTCCTGGTTCGACGCCGGCCCTTGGCGAGTCCACTGTGGACGAGGTGGTGACGCGGGCACGGGAGCTCGGCGCGGAGATGGGCAGCGAGCCGCGCGTGATGTCCACTGTGGAGTGGGACACGCCTTCCCGTCTGCTGGAAGGGTTTCTCGCCGTGCTGGCGGTCGGTGGCTCACTGGTGCAGGTGACCAATCCCGACGCGGGCCTGATGGCCGCGCGCCGGGATACCGAGAAGGTCACGCTGCAGCTCGACTAGGACTGCCACTTCAAGCCGTAGGCCGCGGTGACCTTGTGAGTGGTGAAGCCCGTGGTGAGCATTCCCGAACCTTTCCTGTTCTTGCTGTTGTCCACTCGCACCTGGGTGTGGAGCGTGAGGACGACGGAATCGCCTGGAATCGCGGAGAACACGGGCTGATCCACCACGTCGGACGCCTCGTAGCTCTCCGAGGGCGGACCTGCGAAGGCCGTGGTGAACGTTTGCGACTCCTGGGCGTCCACAACCTGGGCTTCGGTCTTCACGACCGCGGTCACGTCCTTGTCGAGTTCGGCGTACCCGCGGAACGTGGCACTGTGCATTGCGACGCGTCTTCCCGCAGCGCCGACGTTGAGGGTGATTTCGCCTCGCAGAGCTTCCGCGTCTCGGTGACCGGAACACCCGGTCCCGCCGACGCGACCAACTTGTCGTAGGACAGCACCAGCTCTGCATCGGCATCGTCGATTGCGACGTCGAGCGACCCGGCCGGACATCCGGCCCCCGCGTAGACGACCTTCTCGATGACCACTTCCGGCGCGGCGTTCGCCACCGGATGGCATCCGAAGAGCACCAACAACGCCGTCGCGAGCAGCTTCCTTCTCATTCGCCTCCCCCTTCCGCGTTCCTTCGACGCTGGGGAAAGGCGGACCTGCCGCCCGGCCCGTACCACGATCGTGGACACGGGCCGGACGAGGAAGGTCACGCCGCAGCTGGGTTGAGCACCTTGTTGTTCTTGAACAGCACGCGGTCCAGCGAGTAGGCACCACCGTTGAAACCGAGCGCGAGCGCGGCCGCGCCGAGCGCCACGACGAGCTCGCCGCCGCCCTCGCCGAGCAGGCCGTTCGGCAGGTGGACGATGAGCAGCGCGCCGAGCATGTTGGCGGCGAGCAGCACGCCGACGACCGGCAGCAGGACACCGGCGATCAGCGCGAGACCACCGACGAGCTCGACCGTCGCGGCGAACGTGGCCGAGACCGAGGGCAGCGGCACGCCCATCTTCTCGAAGGACGCGCTGGTGCCGGCGATGCCCCACTCGCTGAACTTCTGCCAGCCGTGCGCGACGAACACGATGCCGATGCCGATGCGGCCGATGAGTGCGGCTACGTCCTTGACCATGGTGTTTGCTCCCCGATCCTGTCGTTCTGCTGTCGGTCGTTCAACTTCGAACCAAACCTAGTACAGGTTCGAACAACCTCATGAAAACGACAGGAACCCAACAGCTACTTCTTAAGGTGCACGCCGTCACCCTTCGTGTTGGTGAGGGACAGCTTCTGCCGGTCGATCTTGTACGTGACCTGGCCGTCCAGCGCTGCCAGCAGGGCCTTCTCGACCAGCGTCTCGTCCGGGCCGCACGCCTTGTCGGTGTGCAGCAGCGACTCGAACGTGATCGTCTGGCCGTTCACCTTGTAGGACGCCGAACCCGAGTTGCAGCCGGTGAACACGTTGACCTTGCCGTCCATGAACGCGAGCGTGGCGGCGACCGCGCCGGGAACCGAGGACACCGCGTCGCCGGTGACGAGGCTGTCGACCGTCCAGGTGCCGCCTTCGAGGACCGCGGGCGCCTCCGTGCCGAGCACGATCTCCGTGTCCGATCCGGTGACCACCAGGTTGGCGCCGTCCAGCTGCCATGTCGGCGTGGCGCCGAGCAGCTTCATCAGCCACTCGTCCTGCTTGTGCAGGTCCGGACTCGGACAGCCCATCGCGGTGCTGCTGAGGTCGGAGACGGTCAGCTTCCCGTCCCCGAGGGAGACCGGGCCCTGCATCATGTTGCAGCCCGCCCTGGCGATGAGTCTGCCGTCGTCGGTGAAGTTCAGCTCGATCGACGTGCCCTCGACCAGGGCGCGCGGCTTGCCCTGCTCGGTGACGGACGTGGAGACGAACACCTTGCCACGCAGGTCTTTCCCCTCTCCCCCGCCCGCCGGCCGGTTGCCGCAGCCTGACGCGACGGCGAGCAGCGAGACGACGAGTGCGGCGAGGAGGATTCGGTTGCTCATGACCCTAGGACGGAACACGCTCACTCCCGGGTTGCCCGAAGGCCGGACACGGAGTTCTCCATGCCCGGCCGACGGAATTCGACGTCACGGGGACAGGGACTCCGCGAAGTCGTAGAGGCTCTTGATGTCGTTGTCGAAGTACGGCCCGTCCATCTGGTTCGGGTCGGAGTGCCGGTGGCTGACCACGCTGTTGATGTAGCCGAGCCCGTTCTGGTCGTTGTACTCCTGCAGCCACGGACCGCCACTGGAACCGCCGGTCATGTTGCACCACGCCCTGACCTGCTGGCCGTGGCCGTTCCAGGTCGTGCCCTGGCAGAAGTACTGCAGCTCGCCGGTGAACGGCGCACCCGCGGGGTAGCCGAGGATCGTGACCGCCACCGAGTAGCCCCAGTTCCAGCGCAGGCCGTTGCCGCCCACGACGTTCACGATCGAGTTGCCGCCGAGGGTCTGCATGATGACGATGCCCATGTCCTCGTCACTGCTGCTGGAGTTGGTCCACGCAGTGCGAGCCGTGAGCTGGTAGGCGCTCCACGTGCCGAACGGGCGAACCCCGTTGCGGTAGCGCGGAACGAAGACCCAGTTGCGCATCCACTGGCCACCGGCACCGCCGTGCACGCAGTGCCCCGCCGTCTGGACCAGCTTCTTCTTGCCACTGTTGACAGTCGCGCCCGAGCACACGTAGTTCAGGCCGTTGGCCGGGTTGGTGAAGTACACCTTTCCGACCGTCTGCGACTCGTTGAGCATGATCCCGATGCCCTGGGCCTGCTCGGTGCGGACCTTCGCCGACGGCGCGGCACCGTCGATGCTGCCCGCACGACCCGAGGGCTGGGGTGCGGACGAGGCCTTCACCGTGGCAGGACCGTGCGCCGGGATCGCGTTCGCCATGCGCTCCGGGGTCCAGTAGGACTCGGCTGCGGCAGCCGACTGGATCCTGTTGTCGGAGGTTCTGGCAAGGCTGGCCGAGCTGCCGTTCGGTGCCGCCTGCGCGGTCGGCACGAACACAGAAGCAGCCAGCACGAATCCAAACGCCAACGAAACAGTTCTTTTCGCTCTCATTCGAAATACCCCATTTAACGAGGTTAACTTGCGGCTTTGCGAACGTAGCGACGCCTCTGACCTGCTGTCCAGCCGTTCGTTTGAAATTGCTCTGTTCAGCAGACTGCGATTCCACACCCTCCAGAAAAAAGGTCCGTCCGGGTCATTTCTCAATTTGATGTGCAGGATCGGAAAGCGCTATCCAGGTAGTTGATCTTGAAGTTGGGACTTGACAGGTGTGAACAACGGCGCTGTACTTAACCCAGAGGTTAGATAACCAAGTGGTTAGGTACGAGATGGACCAGCTGAGCGCCACCTTCGCCGCACTGGCGGACCCGACCCGCCGGGCGATCCTCGCGCGGCTCACCGAGGGCCCCGCGACGGTGAAGGAGCTCTCCGAGCCGTTCGACATCAGCGGCCCGGCGATCTCCAAGCACCTGCGCGTGCTGGAGAAGGCAGGCCTGATCACCCGCGGCAGGGAGGCCCAGTGGCGCCCCTGCCAGCTCGACGCGACACCGTTGAAGGAGGTCGCCGTGTGGGCAGAGAACTACCGCCGCTTCTGGGATGCGAGCTACGCGCGCCTGGACGCACTCTTGACCGAGATGAAGGAGACAGAGCAGTGACCACCGTCAAGTTCGGCACGACCGTGACCCTCCCGTCCGACACCGAGATCGCAATGTCCCGTTCCTTCGACGCCCCGGCCTCGCTGGTGTGGGACGCGTTCACCAAGCCCGAGCTCATCAAGCGCTGGCTGCTCGGTCCCGACGGCTGGGAGATACCGATCTGCGAGGTCGACCTGCGGGTCGGCGGAAAGTGGCGCTACGGCTGGGCGATGCCGGACGGCTCCGGCGCCTTCGAGATGTACGGCGAGTACTCCGAGGTGACGCCTCACTCGCGAATCGTCCACACCGAACACTTCGAGGACAACCCGCCGGCGGTGACGACGGTGGAGTTCGTCGAGTCCGGCGGGCAGACGACGATGACCACCACGATGCGGCTGGTGTCGCAGGAAGCCCGGGACGCGGTGCTGGCGACCGGGATGGCGGACGGCGCGGGGCGCAGCTACGAACGGCTGGGCGAGGTTCTGTCCACGCTGTGACCCGTTCAGCGGAGTAATACGGGTCTTGTTCTGGGCGATGCTCCGCGTGACAGGTCACGCGGAGGGTTGCTGCTCATGACCATGTTCAACCTGGCGCTTCTCGTGCTGACCGTTCTCGCGGTCAGCGCCGTCATCTGGTCGTCACGGCGAACCGCCAGACGTGCGGAAAGCAGGAGCACCACCGCCGTGGAGGCCGCGAAGCTGGCCATCGTCACCGCGACGACCCACCAGCGCCCGGACCCGGCCGACATCGAACAGGGGCGCATCCGCACGTTCCTGATGCTCGACGAGAGCTCGATCATGAGCATGTACAGCCAGACCCCGCAGGCCGCCGCCGAGGCCAGGATCCGAGAGGTCGAACGCGGCACCCACCGCGAGGGCTCGCTGGGTCTGACCGGCTCGCTGGTCGAGGCAGGCGGCAAGCGTTCGCGTGGCGAGACCGTGCGGGAGACCTTCGAGGCGGAGACGAACGCCGCACGCGCCCTCGACGTCGTCCTCCGGCACCTCACCGCCGAGGGCGAGGTGGGACAGTTCGACCTGACCGTGCAGCCGCTCCCCGCTTCCGCGCAGGGCTACGTGAAGATCAAGGCGTCTTACCAGATCACGATGGGAGACAACGACATCACGGTCTCCGCCGCCGGGGTCAGGTTCTCGCTGCGACGATCACAGGTGGTGGATTCCGCCGCCGGTGCCTTCGCGGACGGCGAATCCATCACCGCGATCTGTTTCGGCCGCACGGCGCGGTGGGAGGGATCCACACTGGTCGTCCTTCCCACCGCACTCTACCTCGCCTGATCCGTCCACTTGGGACGTTTGCGCGGAGCGTAGTCACCGGCCGTGGTCGTGGTTCGCCCGGTTGGGGTCGTTTTGGGCGGTTACGTTCGGGCTCATGGGACGTCTTCTCGGTTTCGTCGCAGCCCTGGCCCTCACGGTCGGCTTCGTGGTGTTCTCCGGTCCACCGGCCAGCGCTTCCGCTCCTACCCGTTGGCAGATCGCGCCGTGCCCGGCCGGGTCGAAGGCGTTGTGGCTGCCGCGATTGGACAAGTTCGGCACCGACATCAGCTGCACCACGGAGGAGGCGCGTGCGACGGCGGTGAAGGAGGCGGTGGACAGTGGCAGTCCGACGCGGATGATGAACGTGGCGATCGCGTTCGCGCAGCAGATCTCGGACAAGTCGCTGACGCCGGAGTCGCCTTGCGTGTTGGGGGCCAAGGGGGCGATCGGTGAGGCGATCGGCACCTGCGTGGCTGCCTGAACTGGTGCGGCTAGGGGCTGATCGGCAACCGGAGGAGACGCTCACGCACGGCGGATCCGGCGCGAGCGCTTTCCTCGGCGAGCAGGCTTAGCGCGGCACCGAGCGGCACCGACATGCGGGAGCGATGCCCGTTCGGCAGCATCGCGGCAGGCTTCGCCGGATTCCACTCCCGCAGCGGCTGAGCGAACCGCAGAGAGTCTGTCCGCGCGGTGTAGGCCTTTTCGGACCGCCGAAGGCGTTTCTGCCGCACCGCGTGCGAGTCGATGCTCAAGAACGTGACGCACAGCAGCTCGCCTCGACCCGCCATGTCCAGCCACCGGCCGAACCCGAGCAGATACGACTGCGCCATCTCGCTCGGCTCGACACCACTCTCTTCGGTGAGCTCCCTGGTCGCGGCGTTGATCGCGAGCTGTGACAAGGGCAGCCGACGCTCACCCTTGAAGTCCTTCGGCTCGACCCCACCGGAACCACTCGGAGCCAGCAGCTTCGGGCTCGCGATGTTCGCCTCGGACTGCATCGTGCCGACCAGCCTGCCATCGCACGTGATCGCGAGCGTCGAAGCCCCGATATGGTTGAACAGCCAGCTGTCGCGGAAGTTGCGGACTGCACCGTCACGGCTCACGAACAGGGCACGGCCGAACTCGGGCAGCACTCTGCCGTCCACCTCGACATCCTTTGTGGACAGTTCGTCGGACTGCACGAAGCGAAAGTGGTCGCCTGCGACGACCTCGATGTCACCGCTCTCCCACGCCGGGTCGGTGAAGTTGGTGTTCCAGCCGAGGCACGGGCCGTTGAACCGGTGCGGGTGGTTCGCCAGCACGTGCTTGAGGAACCTCCTGGCGTGAGGTTGCAGCTGCGCCGGCACGACGTACGACCGATCCGCCATCCGCACGTGCTGTTCCGGCGACCGCATCCGTTCGCTCGTGCGGCGATCGTGAACGAACGTCCCCGCTTGCGTGGCGAGCACTCGGAATCCGTCATCGTTCGCGAGCCGCGCGACCACGTCCTCGAAACCGTCGATCGGCCTCGGCAAGAACGAGGTCTTCTTGGCCTCGCGCACGTTCTTGCGCACCTCCAGCGTGATCAGCAGCACCGAGAGAACGGCTTCGACCATCAGCACACTGGACGGGATGACGACGAAGGTCGACACGACACCGACCACCACGACGATCAGGCCGAGCAGCGTCCAGCGATATTCCTTGGTAAATCGGAATATCCGGTAGGACGCGGTGCGCGCGGTACGCATCGAGATGGCCACGCGAAGTCATCGCGCGGCCACAGGCCGATGTTACCCAGCTCACATGCGAACTAGCCGTTGAGCACGGCGCGCGACATCACGACGCGCTGGATCTGGTTCGTGCCCTCGTAGATCTGCGTGATCTTCGCGTCCCGCATCATCCGCTCGACGGGGAAGTCCCGCGTGTACCCGGCCCCGCCGAACAGCTGCACCGCGTCCGTGGTGACCTCCATGGCCACATCGGAGGCGAAGCACTTGGCGGCAGCGGTGATGAAGCCGATGTTCGGCTCTCCACGCTCAGCCTTGGCGGCGGCGACGTAGACCATGTGCCGGGCAGCCTCGATCTTCATGGCCATGTCGGCGAGCATGAACTGCACACCCTGGAAGTCCGAAATGGACTTTCCGAACTGCTTGCGGTCCTTGACGTACGCGACCGCGGCTTCGAGGGCACCCTGCGCGATACCCACGGCCTGCGCACCGATCGTCGGACGCGTGTGGTCCAACGTCTTCAAAGCGGTTTTCAAACCGGTGCCCGGCTCGCCGATGATGCGCTCAGCAGGAATCGTGCAGTTCTCGAAGTAGATCTCGCGGGTCGGCGAGCCCTTGATGCCGAGCTTGCGCTCCTTCGGGCCCACCGAGAAGCCGGGGTCGTCCTTGTGCACGACGAACGCGGAGATGCCGGCGGACTTCTTCGCGGCGTTGGGGTCGGTCACGGCCATGACCGTGTACCAGGTGGACTCGCCGGCGTTGGTGATCCAGCACTTGGTGCCGTTCAGGACCCAGTGGTCGCCGTCCAGCACCGCGCGCGTGCGCATGGAGGCGGTGTCGGAGCCCGCCTCGCGCTCGGACAGGGCGTAGGAGGCCATGGCCTCGCCCGAGGCGATGGACGGCATGACGAGCTGCTTCAGCTCTTCGGAGGCCGAGAGCAGGATCGGCATGGTGCCCAGCTTGTTCACGGCCGGGATCAGCGAGGAGGAGGCGCAGACGCGGGCGATCTCCTCGATGACGATGCACGTGGCGACGGAGTCCGCGCCCTGGCCGTCGTAGGACTCCGGGACGTGGACGGCCGCGAAGCCGGACTTGACGAGGGCGTTGTGGGCCTCGACCGGGAAGCGCTCGTTCTCGTCGACCTCGGCCGCGAACGGCTTGATCTCCTTCTCGGCGAGCGAGCGGACGGCCTCTCGCAGCGCCTCGTGCTCCTCGGCGAGCTGGTAGGTGCCGAAGCTCGGGTTCACCTTGTTACCTCCCGGTAGCGAGTACTCGGCACGATGTTAGCGCCCGTTTACCAGAGGCGCCGGTGTGCTGTTGAGCACTCAGAGGGACTTCTGCAGCGCCGCGTCCTTGTCTAGTACGAGCTGCTCGAGTTCTGCCTGGAAGCGGGCGATGCGCTCCTGCAGGGCCGGGTCCGACGCGGCCAGCACCCGGACGGCCAGCAGACCGGCGTTGCGGGCGCCACCCACTGAGACGGTGGCCACGGGGATGCCTGCGGGCATCTGCACGATCGAGAGCAGGGAGTCCATGCCGTCGAGGTACTTCAGCGGCACGGGGACGCCGATGACCGGGAGCACGGTGGCGGAGGCGACCATGCCGGGCAGGTGGGCGGCGCCGCCGGCACCCGCGATGATCACGCGGAGGCCGCGCGAGGCCGCGGAGGTGGCGTAGTCGAGCATGCGCTGCGGGGTGCGGTGGGCCGAGACGACGCTCACCTCGAACGAGACGCCGAACTCGGTGAGCGCTTCGGTGGCGGCCTTCATCACCGGCCAGTCCGAGTCGCTGCCCATGATCACGCCAACCTGAATCACTCCGCACTCCCGTGAATGTCGTATCCGTCTGACCACGTACCGGTGGACAGCCAGTCCGCGGCCAGGCGGGCGCGGTGGCGGACCTCGGTCATGTCCTTGCCGAGGAACGTCACGTGGCCGATCTTGCGGCCCGGCCGTTCCTCCTTGCCGTAGAGGTGCACGTGCGCGTCGGGGAAGCGCGCGAACAGGTGGTGCACGCGCTCGTCGGGCCCGATCGCCGACGGTTCGGCGGCGCCGAGCACGTTCGCCATCACCACGGCGGGTGCCATCAGGTCGGTGCGGCCCAGCGGGTAGTCGAGGACGGCGCGCAGGTGCTGTTCGAACTGGGAGGTGCGCGCGCCCTCGATCGACCAGTGGCCCGAGTTGTGCGGGCGCATCGCGAGCTCGTTGACGACCACGCCGTCCGCGGTCTCGAACAGCTCGACGGCCAGCACGCCCACGACGCCCAGCGCTTCGGCGACCTTCAGGGCCAGTTCCTGGGCCGCGGCACCGTCCAAAGCGGGCGCCGGGGCGAGGACCTCGACGCAGATGCCCTCGGACTGCACGGTCTCGACGACCGGCCACGCCGCGCCCTGCCCGAACGGTGAGCGCGCGACCACGGCCGCCAGCTCGCGGCGCATCGGCACGCACTGCTCGACCATCAGCGGCGTGCCGGCCTCCAGCAGCTCCGGAACGACCAGCTCGGCGCTGTGCGGCTGATTCAGCATCCACACGCCGCGCCCGTCGTAGCCGCCGCGGACCGCCTTCAGCACGCACGGCCAGCCGTGCTCGGCACCGAAGCGCATGACGTCGCGCACCTCGTGGACCTCGGCGAACGGCGGCACCGGCAGGCCCAGCTCGGCCAGCCGCACGCGCATCTTCAGCTTGTCCTGCGCGTACTGCAGCGCGTCCGGGCCGGGGTGCACCTTCACGCCCTCCGCGACCAGCGTGCGGAGGTGCTCGGACGGCACGTGCTCGTGGTCGAACGTGACGACCTCGCAGCCCTTCGCGAACGCGCGCAGCGCATCCAGATCGGTGTGCTTGCCGAGCATCACGTCCCGTGCGACCAGCGCGGCGGGGTCGTTCTCGGAGACGGCGAGCACGCGAAGCGACTGGCCGAGCGGGATCGCGGCCTGGTGCGTCATGCGGGCGAGCTGCCCGCCGCCGATCATGCCGACGACGGGGAGACGGGTACGGGAGTCCACGGTTCAGGCAGCCTACCTGCAGCTTCTGCAGAGCTCACCAGCAGAGTCAGCCCTGCACCGGCTCGGGCGTGCTCTGCACCGGCTCGGGCGTGCTCTGCACCGGCTCGGGCGTGCTCTGCACCGGCTCTGGCTCGGAGGTGATGCGGCGGTGGCGGCGGGACGGCTTCCACCCGCCGCCGTGGCGCAGCAGCCGGAACGTCAGCGCGAACAGCACGGCGGCGAGCAGCACGTACACGCCGAACTCGATGTAGCGGAAGGCCTCGATCCGCTCGACCGGCTGGTAGTCGACGTACGTGCCCACAGCGCTGCCAGAGCTGCGCACGCAGCTGTTCGGGTTCGCCATTCCGACGCACGCCTCCGGCACCTCCACCGGGCGCAGGTCCGAGCCGACCAGACCGCTGCCGAGCTCGAGTGCACCCCTGGGGACGTCCGGGGTGCTGTACCAACGGGCAACAGCTCGTTCCGCCGGCAGGTAGTGGTCGCGCACCAGCGCGGACAGCAGCACGCGGGACAACGTGTAGAAGACCAGCGTTGCCGCGATCGCCGTCACCACGTGCCTGGCGAGCATGCCGATGAACACGCCGAGGGCGAGTCCGTAGAGCGCGTAACCCACCTGAACGGCCGGGTGCGCCTCGAACGCCGACCACGCCTTCTGCGTGCCGACGTGCCCGTCGCCGAGCCCGACCACGACAGCCAGCACGGCGGCCAGACCGGCGAGCACGAGTGCCTTGCCGCGCAACCACGTCGTGGGTGTCACGTCCTGCCCCCACGCCACGAAGTAAGTGCGTTCCTCCAGCTCGCGGGCGATCAGAGGGGCGCCCCAGAACATGCCGATCACGCCACCGAACGCCATCTGCACCATGAGCCCGTAGAAGCCGCTGATCGGCATCGAGGCGATGCTCGCGCCCTTCGTCTCCGCGGCGATGAGCCCGCAGGCGGCGAGCAGGGAGAGAACCACGGTGGGGATGATCGTCCACCGGTGCTGACGCCAGGTCAGCCAGGCGAGTGCCTTCACGCTGCACGCTCCAGGTGCGCCACGACCAGCTCCTCCAGCGTCACGAACCGCGCGGTCCACGGCTCGTCGATCTGCGTGCCGCCCGAGCGCACGAGGTACGAAGACTGCGACTTGCTGTGCTTTGCGAGCACCACACGTCCTTCCACCGGCGGTTCGGTCACCCGCGGTCCTGTGTAGAGAACGTGCTCTTCCAGCAACTCGTCGGTGTCGCCGTCCACGATCAGCCGTCCGTCGGCGAGCAGCAGCAGCCGGTCGGCCACGCCACCGATCTCCGCGACGACATGGGTGGAGAAGACAAGCGTCATGCCGTTGTCGTTCACCTCGGTCAGCAACTCCCGCATGACTTTCCTGCGCGCCAACGGGTCCAGTTCGGACAGTGGCTCGTCGAGCATCAGCACGTCCGGGCGGGATCCCAGTGCCAGCGCGAGAGTCACGTGCGTGCGCTGACCGCCGGACAGATCGCCGATCTGCAGCCGGCGCGGCACCTTGAACCTGTCGAGCCACCCGTCGGCACGGTCGTTGTCCCAGACCTTGTTCATGCGGCGGCCGAACTGCAGGACGTCGGCGACCTTGAAGTTCCGGTACATCGGCTTGTGCTGCGGCACGTACGCGACACGGCCCGCGATCGCCGTGTGCCCCGAGTCCGCGGGCAGATGCCCTGCCAGCACGTTCAGCAACGTCGACTTGCCGGAGCCGTTGGCCCCCACGAGTGCCGTGACGCTGCCCGGCGGCAGCTCGAAGGAGACGTTTCGCACCGCCCACTTCGACACTTCGGCCGCGACCACGCTCATTGCGCTCCCCCACTCAGCACCTCGCGCACCAGCGCGTAGATGTCCTCGTCCTCCAACCCGGCGGAGCGTGCCTCCGCGACCCAGCCGGCGAACGAGGCCCGCAGCGGGTCGAGGTCCTCGGGGGCGGCAGACCCCAGGGACGACTTCACGAAGGTGCCGGAGCCCTGACGGGCTTCGACGAGGCCCGCGAGCTCCAGCTCGCGGTAGGCCTTGAGCACGGTGTTCGCGTTCACGCCGCTGGTCGCGACGACATCCCGGACCGTCGGCAGGCGGTCTCCCGGTTGCAGCCAACCGAGCCTCATGGCCTCCCTGACCTGCTGCCCCAGCTGCAGGTACGCGGGAAGACCGCTGCCACGGTCGATGTGGAACTCGACCACACACGCTCCCCAGATTGTTCTACTGAACTAAGACAATAGAACACTTCTGCGGACGTTGGGAAGCGACCCGGTGGGGACGGGGAAGCACCCAGGCGCGGGACAGGGGGAGATCAGCGCCCAAGCGAGCTCAGCAGCGCGCACGCCTCTGCGTGCGTGTCCGGCAACCTCTCGGTCCAGACCTTCGCGGGCCCGACCGGCCGCACGCTGGGGTCGTCCGCGAGCCGGTCCGCGGCGAGAACACGCAGGTTGGAGACCCTGCGCGCGAGCAGTTCGTCGCGGCGCACCAGGACCGCGGCCACGCACGGGCCGAGCGTCGCCAGCGTCTCGCCGCCGTCGAACACGGTGCGCAGGGCGTCCGAGACGAGGGTCATCGCGACGACGCGGGACCAGCCGGAGGCGCGGTGCACGTCGAGGCGCAGCAACACGAGTGCGTAGTCCAGGGGCGCGACCGGCGTCTCCCGGTACACCTCGCCCAGCCTGGTCCGCAGGTACGCGGCCGTCGCCAGGCCGGTCAGAGCATCCTCGGCCGCGCAGTCACCGGCCTGCTTCGTCACCACGTCCGCCCATCCCAGCGCTGTCATGCGCAGCATTCGCGAAGGGAGCGCGTCGACGTCCGGCGACACGATGTGCGACGCGTCGGTCAGCACGGCGTGCAGCGCTGCCAGGTCGAGCAGCGTCTCGCTGAGACCGGCGCCCGCCTCGGCACGTGCCCGGCCCAGCCGGACCAGCGCGTCGCCGGGATCGGCGTTCCCGAGCACCGCCGCGCACACCTCGTCGACCTCGGCGAGCGGCCAGTCTGCGGGGAACGCCCAGCCTGCGGCCATGGTGGCGGTGCGCCACCTCGACTTCAGCAGGCGTTCCGCTTGTGCGACACCCACCCGGTCTCCCTTCAGCTCTCCCGATTCCAGGTGGGAGACGCAGCCACCTCCGGTTCGTGACGCAACCCGCGTGGGGGATTGAGATGACTCTGCGAGGCGTCGTGCGTCACACTGAGCGCCACGAGGAGGGACACGAGACTTGGCGACCGTTCCTGCAGACGTCCAGGGGCCCAGCGACGCGGAACTCATCGAGTCCGTGCGCGGAGGGACCATCGACGCCTACGGCCAGTTGTACGAACGGCACGTCTCGGCGGCCTACAACCTCGCCCGCCAGTTGGCCCGCTCCCCGGCCGAGGCCGACGACCTCGTGTCGGAGGCGTTCGCGAAGGTGCTCGACACGCTCCGTGCCGGCCGCGGCCCCGACTCGGCGTTCCGCGCGTACCTGCTCACGGCGCTGCGCCACACCGCGTACGACAAGACCCGCCGCGACAAGAAGATCGACCTCACCGAGGACATGACCGACGTCGCGCCCGCCGTGGCGTTCAGCGACACCGCGGTGGCGGGGCTGGAACGCTCGATGGCCGCCCGCGCGTTCGCCGCGCTGCCCGAGCGCTGGCAGATGGTCCTCTGGCACACCGAGATCGAGGGCCAGTCGCCCGCCGAGGTCGCGCCGCTGCTCGGACTGACGGCCAACGGCGTGTCCGCGCTCGCCTACCGGGCCCGTGAGGGCCTCAAGCAGCAGTACCTGCAGATGCACCTGGCCGAGACCAGCGCGGAACGCTGCAGGGCGACGGTCGACCGGCTCGGCGCGTGGACGCGGGCCGGCCTGTCCAAGCGCGAGGCCACCCAGGTCGAGGCCCACCTCGACGAGTGCGGCCGGTGCCGCCGGCTGGCCGCCGAGCTCGCGGACGTCAACGGCGCGCTGCGGATCTTCGTCGCGCCGCTGGTGCTCGGCGCGGGTGCGGCGGCCTACCTGGTCACCGCGGGCACGACCACGGCTGTCGTCGGTGCCGGTGCGGCCGCCGGTGGCGCGGGTGCGGTCGGTGCCTCGATCCCCCGCCAGCTGGTCACGGTCGGCGGCTCAGCGGCTGCCGTGGCCGCCGCCGTGGTGATCGCGCTGACCGCGGGAGGCGGAGAGCAGCAGGCCCCGCAGGTGCAGGCTGCCGAACCGCCACCAGCGGTGACGCAGGTCCAGCCGCCGCCGTCCCCGCAACCTCCGCCGCCCTCGCCGCAGCCGCCGTCGCCGCCGTCCGTCCCGACGCCGTCACCCGAGCCGCCGCCACCGGCACCGCCCGCGCCTCCGGCACCTGCGCCGGAGCCGGAGCCGGAGCCGGAGCCGCCGCCCGCGTCGCTCACGCCCACCACGCCGAGCGGGTACACGCTCACGCCCGGCGAGGAGCCCAAGGACTTCCCGGTCACCGTCCGGAACACCGGCGGCACCGCGGCCCCGCCCGCGAGCATGGTGCTGAACCTGCCGCCGGGCGTGCTGTCGACCGGCGGGCCGTCGTCGTTCACCGCGCGCCTGCTGCAGCCCGACGGCTCCGCGGACCAGACGGTGAACTGCCCGGCGGGCAGCGGCACGATCACCTGCTCGACGCCGCAGGGCATCGCACCCGGCGGGCAGGCGACGTTCCTGTTCCGCCTGCGCGCGACGGAGGACGCTCAGCCGGGCACGATCACGGGGACGATCTCCGCGGGCACCGCGATCTCGGTCAGCGTCAGCGTCACGGTCGACGTGCCACCGGTGAACGACGACATCGAGCTGACCGTGTCGACGTGGCACGAGGTGTTCTGGGACCCGCGCGTGGACGTGAAGGTGCGCAACAAGGGACCGCGCGCCGGCACGCTGAAGCTCGACGTGTCGTCGTCGGAGAACATCGTGGTGTTCACGCCGTGCCGGGAGTGCTCGCGGACGGACAAGAACTCCATCCACTGCGTCACCGACCTCGACAAGGGCGCCAGTTTCCGCATGTCGATCTGGGCGTTCGGACTGCCGCACCGCGGCGGGACGATCACCGTGACCGCGGCGCTGGGCAACGCCCGCAAGACCGTGACCGTGCCGGTGAAGATGCGGCCGGAACATCCGCCGGTCGACGACGTGGTGAAGCCGCCCACGACGTCCGAACCCGCACCGACCACCGTTCCGCCGACCACGACGACCACGACGACCACACCACCGGCGAAGCCGAAGCCGGTCGAGCCGACGAAGCCGGGCACCCCGACGCCGGCGTTGCCGCCGGTGCTGCCGCCGTCCACCACGGAGCCGCCGCCGTCCGTGCCACCGTCGTCGCCGGTGCCGACCACACCGCCGCCGACCTCGGAACCGTGCGAGCCGTGGCCGGGCTGGCGCCCGCCGCTGATCCCGGATCTGCTCGGGAGGCCCTGCGAACCGCGGCGAAGTTGATCAAAAGTTGATCTCCCCAAGATTGACGCCGTCACTGAACGTGCAGGTCAGCTGCCTCTCAGTTGCCGAAGGTAACACCCGGAGGCAGGCGCCGTTACCTTGATCCGTAAGCTGGCGCGGTGCTGCCAGTCGTTCGCCGCGCCATGAGCCGGTTGCCAGAACCACTCCAGTTTCTGCTGCACAAGCACCGCGAGATGCTCCGGTTCGCAGTGGTCGGCGGCACAACGTTCCTCATCGACAACGGTGTCTGGTACGCGCTGAAGCTGACCGTGCTGACCGACAAGGTGGTCACGGCCAAGGTCATCGGCGTGCTGGTGGCGATCATCGCGTCGTACGTGCTGTCCCGCGAGTGGTCGTTCCACACCCGTGGCGGCCGCGAGCGACACCACGAGGCTGCCCTGTTCTTCCTGGTCAGCGGCACGGGCGTGGCGATCAACGTCATCCCGCTGTGGTTGTCGCGGCACCTGTTCGGCCTGCAGGCCCCGTTCGTCACGGTCATGACCGAGGAGATCGCGGACTTCGTCTCCGGCTCGATCATCGGCATGCTGCTCGCCACGGGCTTCAAGTTCTGGGCGATGCGACGCTGGGTGTTCCCGGACGCCGGCGCTCGTCCTGACCGGCGTGTTCACCCGATCTCCGTAGACTCGTCCCGTGTCTCTAGCCGAAACAGTGGTCTCCCGATTTCCGGAGCCGATCCGGTCGATCGCGCTGAAGCATCGTGAACTGGTCAAGTTCGCCCTGGTCGGGGGCACGTGCTTCGTGATCGACACGGTCCTGTTCTTCGGGATCAAGACCATCATCCTGCCGAACAACCCGGTGACGGCGAAGATCATCGCCACCCTGGTCGCGACGATCGTGTCGTACATCCTCAACCGGGAGTGGTCGTTCCGCACGCGCGGCGGGCGTGAGCGTCACCACGAGGCAGCGCTGTTCTTCCTGGTCAACGGCATCGGCATCGTGCTGAACTCGGCACCGCTGTACATCGCGCGCTACCTGTTCCACCTGCAGGAGCCGCACGTGTCGCGCCTCACCGAGGAGATCTCGGACTTCCTGAGCGCGCAGATCATCGGCACACTCGTCGCGATGCTCTTCCGCTGGTACGGCTACAAGAAGTGGGTGTTCCCCGAGGAGAACGCGCGCGGACCGCGACCGTTGAACGAGGAAGAGGCGCTGGGCCACTCGTGACGTGGCAGCGTGATCGGATCGGATCGGCGTTGCGCGGGGAGAACCCCACGGTGCTGCGCCGGCTGAGCGCGGGGTTCGCGAACATCGGCGACGTGCAGTTCCTGCCGGGGTACTGCGTGCTGCTCGTCGACGACCCGGAAGTGCAGCGGCTGACCGATCTGCCGCGCGACCGGCGGGCCCGGTTCCTCGCCGACATGGACCTGCTCGGGGAGGCCGTCGAACTTGTCTGCGGCCGGCGCGACCCCGGCTTCCGGCGCGTCAACCTGGAGATCCTCGGCAACACGGATCCCTACCTGCACGCGCACGTCTGGCCGCGCTACGACTGGGAACCCGAGCATCTCGTCGGCCGTCCGGTTTGGCTGTACCCGGTCGAACGCTGGTCCGACCCGGCCACCGCGCTCGGCGCGGAGCACGACGCACTCCGAGCCGAGCTGACGGTCGAGATCGACCGGCTCCGCGGCTGAGGGATCAGCGCGGCGTGCTGGGCGCCTTCCAGGGGATGCCGACCACGTCCTGAGCCTTGGGCACCGGCAGGAACACCGCGAACGTCGCAGGCCTTGCCGTCGACAGCTCCAACCGGCCGCCGTCCGCGTCGACCAACGCCCTGGCCAACGCCAGCCCCACACCGGTCGAGCCGCCACCGGACACCCCGCGCTCGAAGATGTGCGCCGCGAGCTCCTCTGGCACGCCGTCCCCGCCGTCGCTGACCTCCACCACCACCGTGCCCTCTTCGCTGCGTGCGGAGACGACGACTGAGCCCTCGCCGTGCATCAGCGCGTTGTCGAGGAGCACCCCGATGGCTTCTCTCAGACGAGCTGGGGTGGCGCGGGCGAGAAGTCCGTCCGGTACCCGGACCCTGAGCGTACGACCAGCGCTTTTGATCTGTTCCCTCCACTCCTCGGCGATGGCGTTCAGGGCCGGCCGCAGTTCCAGCGGCTCCGCGCCCACGGCCCTGGCCGCGCGGGCGGCGGCGAGGAGTTCGTCCAGGACCGCGGCGAGGCGTTCGGCCTGTTCGAGGGCCGCTCGGGCCTCGGTTGCGGTGTCCGGCTCCGGGTGTTCCGCCAGGGCTTCGAGGCGGAGCTGGAGGGCCGTCAGGCGGCTGCGGAGCTGGTGGGAGACGTCGCCGACCAGTTCGCGTTCGCGTTGGACGAGCCGGGCCAGCGCCGTGGCCGAGGTGTCGAGCGCCTCGGAGACGGCGTCCAGCTCCTCGATGTCGTAGCGCTTCTCGTCGGCACGGAAGTCGCCGGCGCCGAGACGGGACGCGCGGGCGGCGACGTAGCCGAGTGGCCGGGCAAGTGTTTGCGCCGTCACGAGGGCCACGACGGTGCCGGTGCCGACCGACAGGGCGAGCAGGAGCAGGACCACGCCCGCGACCTGGGCCTGGGTGGTGCGCATCGGGCCGGACGGGATCTCCAGGCGCACGGTGCCCTGCTGGGCGATTCCCAGTTCGACGATCAGCGGGTCGTTGCCGGGCGAAGGGCCGGTGACGCTGGTGTTGCCGCCCAGCGTCACGGTCAGGCGGCCATCGGTGGGCATGACGATCTTGACGGCCTCGATGTCGATGTTCTGGCGGTTGGCGAGCTGGTCGTCGAGGAGGGTCGCGATCTTCTGCGCGTCCTCGGTCAGGTCGCCGCGCGCGTTGTCCTCGACCAGCTGCAACGCGGAGTAGCCCAGCGGGAGGCCGAGCACGAACCCGGTGACGGCGACGGCGAGCAGGATCGCCCGCAGGATGCGGCGGCGCATCAGTCGGCGTTGAAGCGGAAGCCGCGGCCGCGGACGGTCGCGATGCGTTTCTCGGCCGAGTTCGGGGTGCCGTCGCCGAGTTTCCGGCGCAGCCACGACATGTGCATGTCGAGCGTCTTGCTGCCCTTGAGGTCCGGGTCGTTCCAGACCTCGGAGAGGATCTCGTCGCGGCTCACGACCTGGCCCGCGCGCTGGATGAGGACCTTGAGGAGTTCGAACTCCTTGTTCGCGAGCTGGATCTCGCCGCCGTCGACCGTGACGCGGCGGGCGGCGAGGTCGACGCGCACGCCGTTGACCTCGAGCGTGCCCGGTGCGCGGCGGCGGAGCAGTGCCCGGATGCGGGCCATCAGCTCGGCGAGCCGGAACGGCTTCGCGACGTAGTCGTCGGCACCCGCGTCGAGCCCGACCACGAAGTCGACCTCGTCGGCGCGTGCCGTGAGCATCAGCACGGGGATGCCTCTGCCGTTCTGCCTGAGTCTGCGGCACACCTCCAGGCCGTCCATGCCCGGCAGGCCGAGATCGAGCACCAGGAGGTCGATGCCCCCGGCGATGGCCGCTTCGAAAGCACTCGGCCCGTCACTCACGACCTGCACCGAATAGCCCTCCCGCGTCAACGCGCGGGAGAGCGGTTCCGCGATGGCCGGATCGTCCTCGGCCAGCAACACCACGCTCACGGTGCCCAGCGTATTCGTGGAACGATCGCCGCGTGTCACGCCACGATGCTGATCTCGAACTCGCCCTCCGGCTCGCCGACGCCGCCGACGCGATCACCTCTGACCGGTTCCGCGCCCACGACCTCGCGGTGGAGCGCAAGCCGGACCGCACCCCCGTCACGGACGCCGACGTCGCGGTCGAGGACACAGTGCGCGCCGTGCTGGCCGAGGAGCGCCCCGACGACGTCGTGATGGGCGAGGAGCGCGGCGGCACGCTCGACGCCTCGCGCGTCTGGGTGCTCGACCCGATCGACGGCACCAAGAACTTTCTGCGCGGCGTGCCGATCTGGGCATCGCTGATCGCCCTGGTCGTCGAGGGCGTGCCGGTCGTGGGTGTCGTGTCGGCACCCGCACTCGGCCGCCGCTGGTGGGCGGCTGCCGGTGGTGGCGCGTTCGCCTCGGACGCGTCCGGTTCGCGCCAGATCTCCGTGTCCGGGGTGCGTTCTCTCGAGGACGCGTACGTGTCGACCACGGACATCAAGTCGTGGGTCGAGTACCACTCCCGCGAGGCGTACCTGCGGCTCGTCGACGCGACCTGGGAGAGCCGCGCGTTCGGCGACTTCTACCAGCACTGCCTGGTCGCCGAGGGTGCCATCGACCTCGCACCCGAGGCCGTGGCGAACCCGTGGGACATCGCCCCGTTCCAGGTGCTGGTGACCGAGGCGGGTGGCCGTTTCACCTCACTTGAGGGCGAGGAGCGTTACGACG
The DNA here is from genome assembly GCF_039537795.1 of Lentzea roselyniae. Classification (NCBI taxonomy): domain Bacteria; kingdom Bacillati; phylum Actinomycetota; class Actinomycetes; order Pseudonocardiales; family Pseudonocardiaceae; genus Lentzea; species Lentzea roselyniae. The sequence goes on along the minus strand of NZ_BAABBE010000005.1, from coordinate 120,222 downwards.
GCGGCAACGTGCTGACGTCGAACGGCCACCTGCACGAGGCAGCGCTCAAGCTGTTGGCACGCTGAGCGTTCCGCGCGCGACCTGGGCCCAGGCCAGCCGGCCGAAGAGGTAGTGGCACGCCACGCTCTCGTCGTCGAACCGGGCCCAGTCGTAGCGGTTGCCCTGCTCCTGCCAGAACACCTCGTGCCCGGTCTCGTCGGTGAGGAGGCACCAGCGCTGGTCCGCCTCCTCACCGAGGCTGACGACGTCGCCGGGCACGCCGATCTTCGTCAGCCACTCGGGCAGCGTCTCGACGTTCATGCGGTGATCTCCGTGAGGTAGCCGAGCGCGACGAGGTCAGCGACCGGGTAGGTGGTGCGGTAACGACTTCCGCCACCGGGCTGGCCGAACCACGGCGCGCTGATCGTGCGGTGGACGGGCAGGTCCCGCTCGACGCGGTACCTGCGGTAGCCGGCCTCCGCCGCCTGCGGGGGCAGCGAACGTTCCTTGAAGGGCGTGCCCGCGGTGGACAGGACGCGGCCCTCCGGCGTGCCGAACCGGTCGAGCTCCGCGCCCGCCTCGAGGATCTCCGGCCGGCTGTCCTCGTAGCCGCCTTCACGTTCGACCGGCCAGCGCGGGGTGCCGTCCTCGTGCTGGAAGAGGCTCTCCCAGTCACGTTCGTGCATGCCCGCGAGCGGGTCGTAGTCCTTCAAGAGCTCCTGCACGACCGGGTGGTCCTTGCCGAGGCCCTCGGACTGGTTCGCCGGCTGCGCGGAGGAGGCGTCGACCAGGTCCGCCTGCGGGTGATCCTGCGGGGTGAACCTCGGGATCACGTGCTCGTCCTGCTGGGCTGGTGCGGGGAGCTGCCTGGCCGGCTTCGGGGCGAGGCGCGGCGCTTGGCCGGCGCTGAGGAACACGGCCATGAACCAGCTGCCCGCGGCGGCCGCGGTGTAGCCGTAGCGGGCGATGTCGTGGGCGATGCCAGGAACGCCGGACAGAGCCTGGTTCTGCTCGCGGTTGTCCAGGCGGTCGAGGCGGTCGGTGAGGGCTCCGCTCTGGTGGGCGCCGAGGTCGACGCCGGCCAGCGGGGCCGACGGCGCGGTGATCGTCTCGCCGACCTTCTGGGTGCCGGGGGTCGAGGCCTCGCCGGCATCGCCGAAGGCGGGATCCTTGAGCAGCGCGTCCTTCAGAGCGTCCTTGGCCGGGTCCTTGGCGAGAGCGTCCTTGCCGCCTGCCTGCCCCTGCCCGCCCTGCTGACCTTGACCGGGCACCTGGTTGCCGCCCTGGGGCTGCCCCGGCTGGTTGCCGAACTGGCTCTGGCCGGAGGGCTGGTTGCCGAGCGCTTGACCGGCCTGACCGACGAGTGCCTGGGCCGCACCCGGCACGCCCGTCTTGGGCGCCACCGCCTGCGGGCCCGCCTTGGCGTCGCCGGGCTTGGCTTCGGCCGCCTTCGCGTCCGCTGCCTTGGCGCCCTGCTGAGCCTGCTGTGCCTGGCCCTGCTGGCCGGACGCCTGCGCGCCACCCTGCTGGCCGGCGACCGCACCGACCTGGGCACCCGCCGCGGGAGCCGCCGACGGGACACCGCCGACAGCACCACCCACGGCACCGGCAGCGGCACCGATCGGGCCGCCGACCGGTCCACCGCCGGGCGCGCCGCCGAGCGTCGGCCCGGTGGGAGCGGCCGGGGCAGCGGGTGCGGCCTGCGGTGCGGGGCCTGCCTGGCCCGGCATTTCGCCGCCGCGGATCAGCGGCTGGTCGAGGACCGCGGCCGAGGCCTGGGTCGTGCCCTCGGCGATCGGGCCGAGGGTGCCCTGGACGCTCGGGATCACCTCTGCCACCGCGGCCACGGGCGGCACCACGTGAGCGGCCGCCTGGCCCGTCTCGGCCACGAGGCCCGGAAGCACCTGGGGCTTGCCCTCGCCACGGCCGGGTCCCTCGCCGTTGCCGGGGCCTTCGCCGTGGGGACCCTCGCTCCTGCCGTCGAACACCTGGCCGACGGTGTCGCGGGCGCCGGGCACCGCGTCGAGGCCCGGCTGCACCACGGCAGCGGCAGGAGCGGTCACGGGAGCGGCGGCGTTCAGGACCGGGGCTGCGGCCTCCGTCGCGGCACCGACGACGGGCGCGACCGGAGCGGTCACGGCACCGACCACGGGAGCCACCGGAGCGGTGACCGCGCCGACGACAGGAGCGACCGCTTCGGTGACCGGCGCGACCACGGCGGCGACCGGCTCGACGACCGGGGCGACGGCTCCGGCGACCGGGGCCACCACGCCACCGACGATGTCCGTGACCGGGGACAGCAGGCCGCCGGGGCCGTGGGCGCCGGGCGCGGTGTTCACCGGCGGGGAGGCGTGGCTCATGTCCACGCCGCTGTCCAGGCGGACGGCGGAGGACAGGGTGTTGTGGAGGTTCGCGACGTTGGCCGCGGTGCCTCGGGTCAGCGTGTCGAGGCCCAGCAACGCGGTGGGATTGCCGGCGGTGGCGGAAGCCTTGGCGGCGTCGTTGTTCTTGGCCAGCGTCACGAGCTCGCGGACGATCTCGACCTTCGCGGCACCCACCTGCTTGGCGGCGTGGTCGAGGCGGTCGGCGGCGGCGTGGCAACCGCGCGCGGCGCGCTGCAGCTCACCGTCCGGGGCCACGACCTTCGCCCAGCGGCCGCGCGCGGCGTCGCCGGTCGCACCGGTCAGGCCGTCCAGAGCACGCGTCGCGGCGCCGTCGGAGGAGGTGCCCAGACCCTTGATCTTGTCGCCCGCCTCGCGCCACGCGGCGGCGCTGGAACGCATGGCGTCCTCGTCGGCCTTGGGCCACGAGACACCTGCCTTCGCGGCGACCTCGGTGAGTTCGACGGGAAGCTCGATTCCCATGTCAGCCGTCCAACCTTCTCATCGCGGTCGCGTTGCTCGCCTCGACGTGCCGGTAGGCCTCGGCCGTCGCGGCGAGCTTGTCGCCCACGTCCCCCAGCGTCGTCGCGAGTCCCGACAACGCTCCTGCCGTGTCACCGGAAGGCTTCTCGTGCGAGTTGGCGAAGCTGCGGCCCACCGCGTCGTCGCCCCAGCAGGCCCCGAACGCCGCCAGCGCCCTGTCCAGGCTTCCCGCGATCTCCTTGGCCTGACCGGCGAACCCGCGCAGCTCCCGCGCACCGGCGTCCAGCCGTTCGAGGTCGGCCTTGTACCCGGTCATCGGACCCTCCTGTCGATGAGCTCGGAGTCGAGCCAGCTCTCCCGTTGCTCGTTGTCCTCGTCGTCGTCGACGCGACGGCGGGCGGGCTGCCGCCCCAGATCCACGGTCTCGGTGTCGTCCGGCGCGTACTCGGCGGGCCGCAGGTCGGCGGTGCCGGCGACCAGCGCGGCGGGGTCCGTCGAGGCCGGCAGCACCGTGCTCAGCGTCTTGTAGGTGTCCTCGGCAGCGGAAGCCGCGGCCGCGGCGACCGTCCGCACGATCAGCTCGGCCAGCTGCTCCGGGCGGTGCCGCCGGTACGCCAGCTCGGACAGCTCCAGCGCTTTGAGCTGTCCCCCGGCGCCCACGAGCGCGGTGACGGTCCCATCAGGACTGGACGCCTGACCGGAGACGGCAGCGAGCTCCCGCTGGACCGACGCCAGCTGCTCGCGGCTGCGCCGGTAGTCGGCGAGCAGCTCCTCGACCTGCGCACGGTGGTCGTCCACCGAGTCCCCCTCACACACGCATAGCCCTGGGCTCGGGCTCTTGGACGCCGTCGCCCTTAGATCGGTTCCCAGCGAATTCAGTTACGTACGATCAACGACGTGATCGCGTTCGAGGATCTGCCCGCAGGCCGAATCATCCCGCTCGGAGAGGTAATCGTCGACCGGGACGACATGGTGGACTTCGCGAGGAGGTTCGACCCGCAGCCGTTCCACCTGGACGAGGAAGCGGGACGGAACTCGATTTTCGGCGGTTTGTCCGCCTCTGGCTGGTACACGGCGTCGTTGTGGATGCGCCGCTGGGTCGACGAGGTGCTGTCCGACTCGACGTCGCAGGGCTCGCCCGGTGGTCGCGAACTGTCCTGGCTGGCGCCGGTCTACGCGGGTGACAAGCTGACGTTCGCCGCCGAGGTGCTGAGCGCCCGGCTGTCGAAGAGCAGGCCGAACCTCGGGCTGGTGGAGTTCGCGGGCACGGCTCACCGCGGGGACGAGCTGGTCTACCGGTTCGTCGCCACGGGGATGTTCACAGCGCGCGGCTGACCAGCGCCCGCCGCGTTCCCCGGCGTTCGACCAGTTCGAAGCCCGCGTCGAGGAACATCGCCAACCGGCCGTGGTACAGCTCGCCCGCCTGCAGCGACCGTCCCTCGGTGTCGATCGGATAGCCCTCGACGGACTTGGCACCGGCGTCGGCGGCGTGCTGAACGGCCGCGTCCAGCAGCAACGAGGTCACGCCCTTGCCGCGCGCCGACCGGCGCACGTAGAAGCACGTCACCGACCACACTCCGGAGATGTCGTCGGAGATCGGCGCGGTGATCTTCGACCGCGCCAGCCGCGAGTACGACGCCCGCGGCGCGACGGCGACCCAGCCGACGGCCTCCGCACCGTCCACCGCCAGCAACCCGATCGGCGAACCGAGCCGCGCCCGCAACACCTCGCGGTTGTCGTTCACCTTCATCTCGGCGTTGGTCTGCATGAACCACGTGCAGAAGCACCACTCGACCGTCTTGCTCGTGCTGAACAAGGCCTCGGCGAGCGGCCAGGTCTCCTGCGTCAGCTCGACGACCTTCACTTCGCCAGCGCCCTCACGACGCGCGACGGGCTCGGCCGGCCGAGCTGTGCGGCCATCCACACCGAGCACTCGACCAGCTTGTCCAGGTCGACGCCGGTTTCGATGCCCAGACCGTCGAGCATCCACACCAGGTCCTCGGTCGCGAGGTTGCCCGTCGCCGACTCCGCGTACGGGCAGCCGCCGAGACCGCCCGCCGAGGAGTCCACCGTCGTCACGCCACAACGCAGAGCGGCCAGCGTGTTCGACAGCGCCTGCCCGTAGGTGTCGTGGAAGTGGACGGCCAGCCGGGTCACGTCGCGGAAGCCCTCCAGCAGCGACTCGACCTGGCCCGGCGTCGCCACGCCGATGGTGTCGCCCAGCGACAGCTGTGAGCAGCCCATCTCCAGCAACCGCTCGCCGACGGCCACGACCTGGGACCGCGCGACAGGGCCTTCCCACGGGTCGCCGAAGCACATCGAGACGTAGCCCCGCACGTCCATGCCGGCCGACAGCGCCCGCTTGACCGTCGGCTCGAACATCTCGAACTGGGAGTCCAAGGTGCGGTTGAGGTTGCGGGAGGCGAACGTCTCCGTCGCCGAGGCGAAGATCGCGATGTGCTTGACCCCGGCCTCCAGCGCACGGTCGAGGCCGCGCTCGTTCGGCACCAGCACCGGGTAGCTCACGCCGGGCCGCGCGTCCAAACCGGACAGCAGCTCGGCGGCGTCGGCCAGCTGCGGCACCCACTTGGGGTGCACGAAGGACGTCGCCTCCAAAACGGACAGACCCGCGTCGGCCAGGAGGGACAGGAACTCCAGCTTCACCGACACCGGCACGACGGTGGACTCGTTCTGCAACCCGTCCCGCGCACCGACCTCCCAGATCGTCACCCGCGAGGGGAGCGAACCGGACGAGACCACGTCGGGCAGGCCGGCCTCACGCGCGCCCATCGGACGTCCTCGGGTGGAAGTCGTCGCCGGGGTTGTCGTTGATCTCGCGGTACAGCAACGAATGCACCTTTTCCACGGACGGGATGTCGTCGAACGGAGGAATCGGCTCGTCCGAGGCCGAGTCGATGATCAGGGTGCCGCAGCCGAGCACGCGGTCCATCAGACTGCGCTCGAAGCGGACGGTGTTCACGCGGGACAGCGGGATGTCGAGGCCGGTGCGCTTGAACACGCCCTCGCGGTACATCACGCGGTCCGAGGTGATGGCGAAGTGGGTCGTGCGCCAACGGGCCAGCGGCACGAGCGTGAGCCAGATGATCAGCACCGAACCCACGACGGCCAGCACGATCCACGCCGCGGTGGCCCACGACTGGTCCCCGACGAGCCCGGCGAGATAGGTGCCGAGCGCGACCACCACCAGCAGCCAGAACACCGGGAAGATCAGCATCTTCCAGTGGGGGTGCTTGTGGATCACGACGTGCTCGCCTGAGCTGAGCAGGTCGTCGGGATAGGCCATGGGCCAACCCTAACTACGCAGGACGCAAATGCACCACGTCACCAGCGGACACGCCGTGATCAACGCCGTCGCTGCCGCGCACGACCAGGGTGCCGTCCGGCTCGATGCGTTGCGCCGTGCCGAGCACCTGCACGCCACCTGACAACTCCACGCGCACGCGCTCGCCGACGGTCGCCGAGTGCTCCTGGTACTCCTCCAGCAGACCCGACTCCACCGCGTCGCCGCCGTTCTTGCGCCACACGCCTTCCAGCACAGCGAGCTCGGTCAGCAGCCGGAACGCCAGCTCGCCTCGATCCAGCTCCGCGGCACCCACGTCCTCCAGCGACGTCGGCGCCAGACCTCCCGGCGCGGGCTGCACGCCGTCCGGCAGCTTGGCGACGTTCAGGCCGATGCCGACGACCACGGCCTGCGCGACGCCGGCGGTGATCTCGGACAGGATTCCGGCGCCCTTCTCCGCCTTCGGACCGAACAGCAGGTCGTTCGGCCACTTCAGGGACGCTTCAACACCAACCGATCGGGCGACCCGCACCAGCGCCAGACCGGCGATCAGGTTGAGCCACGGCAACTGCTTCGGCGGCACGCCGCTCGGGCGGAACAGCACGCTGACGTAGAGCCCGCCGGGCGGCGACGACCAGGTGCGGCCGCGGCGGCCCTGCCCGGCGCTCTGCTCCAGAGCGATCAGGACGGTGCGGTCGGCGGCGCCTTCGGTGGCGGCCTTGGCCAGGTCGGCGTTGGTGGACGCCGTGGACGCCACGACGTCGAGCGCGGCGTACGGACCGTTGGGTGCGACCAGCCGTGCGCGGAGCGCCTCGGCGTCGAGTGCGGTGTCCATCAGGCCAGGCTATTGGAACGGGAGAGGGTACGTGCGATCAGTGATGACCAACAGGTTGCCGTGACCTGGACAACTGCACGGGGCAGTTCAGCAATGCTCTCGTTAGGCTGCGAGCCCATGAGCAGTGCGACCGAGCCGATCGGGACCGTCCCCGCGGACGCCCCGGACGTCCACACCACCGCGGGCAAGCTCGTTGACCTCTACCGGCGCAACGACGAGGCGGTTCACGCCGGGTCGGCACGCGCTGTCGAAAAGCAGCACGCGAAGGGCAAGAAGACAGCCCGCGAGCGCATCGACCTCCTGCTCGACCCCGGCTCGTTCGTCGAGCTGGACGAGCTGGCGCGGCACCGCTCCACCAACTTCGGCCAGGAGAAGAACCGCCCGTACGGCGACGGCGTGGTGACCGGCTACGGCACCGTCGACGGCCGTCCGGTGTGCGTGTTCTCCCAGGACGTCACGGTCTTCGGCGGCTCGCTCGGCGAGGTGTACGGCGAGAAGATCGTCAAGATCATGGACCTGGCGATCAAGACCGGCCGCCCGATCATCGGCATCAACGAGGGCGGCGGCGCGCGCATCCAGGAGGGCGTCGTCTCGCTCGGCCTCTACGGCGAGATCTTCACCCGCAACGTCCGCGCGTCCGGCGTGATCCCCCAGATCTCGCTGATCATGGGCTCCAACGCGGGCGGGCACGTCTACTCCCCCGCGCTGACCGACTTCGTGGTGATGGTCGACCAGACCTCGCACATGTTCATCACCGGCCCCGACGTCATCAAGACGGTCACCGGCGAGGACGTGACCTTCGAGGAGCTCGGCGGCGGTCGCACGCACAACACCAAGTCCGGCAACGCGCACTACCTCGGCAGCGACGAGGAAGACGCGATCGCGTACGTCAAGGAACTGCTGTCGTACCTGCCGTCCAACAACCTGAGTGACGCGCCGGCGTTCGACGGCACGCTGACCGAGGGCTCCATCACCGACGCCATCACGGACACGGACCGCGAGCTCGACACGCTCATCCCGGACTCGGCGAACCAGCCGTACGACATGCACGAGGTCATCAGCCGGGTTCTGGACGACGGCGACTTCCTCGAGGTCCAGCCGCTGTTCGCGCCGAACATCCTCGTCGGCTTCGGCCGCGTCGATGGCCACTCCGTCGGTGTCGTCGCGAACCAGCCCACGCAGTTCGCCGGCTGCCTCGACATCGACGCCTCGGAGAAGGCCGCGCGGTTCGTGCGCACCTGCGACGCGTTCAACATCCCGGTGCTGACGTTCGTCGACGTGCCCGGCTTCCTGCCCGGCACCGACCAGGAGTGGAACGGCATCATCCGGCGCGGCGCCAAGCTGATCTACGCCTACGCCGAGGCCACCGTTCCGCTCGTCACCGTCATCACGCGCAAGGCGTACGGCGGCGCGTACGACGTCATGGGCTCCAAGCACCTCGGCGCGGACATCAACCTCGCGTGGCCGACCGCGCAGATCGCCGTCATGGGCGCTTCGGGCGCGGCGAACATCGTGCACCGCAAGACGCTCGCGGCCGCCGCCCAGAACGGCGAGGACGTCGACGCCCTGCGCGCGCAGCTCCAGCAGGAGTACGAGGACACGCTGTGCAACCCGTACGTCGCCGCTGAGCGCGGGTACGTGGACTCCGTGATCCCGCCGTCGTACACCCGCGGTTACGTGGCGCGGGCGCTGTCGATGCTGAGGGACAAGCGGGAGACGCTGCCGCCCAAGAAGCACGGGAACATCCCGCTGTGACCGCGCCGGACGAGAAGCCCCAGGAAAGGCCACTGCTCAGGGTCGTCAAGGGCGAACCGGACGACTACCAGCTCGCGGCACTGACCGCTGTCATCGCCGGGCTGGCAGCGGCCTCGCCCGCCGAGGACAAGCCGAAGCGACGCTCGGAGTGGGCCAACCCGGCCCGCCGGGTGCGCAGGCCGCTGCAGCACGGGCCGGGCGCCTGGCGGGCGTCCGGTTTCCCGGGCTAGAAGCAGTCGACCCGGCGGCTCGTGACGTTCAGGCCGACGGCGACCTCGCGACAGCGGGTCTCGCCGTCGACCTTGAGCTTCAACGTCCAGAACTCGCTGCCGTACGCGTCGGTCTTGCGCAGCACCTGCACGTTGGCGTCGTTCAGCGGCGTGTTTGCGCGGACGGCGGTGACGACCCTGCCGAGCAGCGCGTTCTCCGCGCGGTCGACGGTGTCGGCGAACGGCCAGATCGGCACGCCGTAGCCGATGGGGTCGCTCGCGAGCACGCTTCCCACGGCCCACGATCCGACGAGCCCGCCGAGCACGGCGAGGACTGCGGCGATCCGTCTGCGCTTGCCTTCGCGATCGGAACCGCGTTCGGTGAGGACAAGCACCCAGCGCTTCACTCGGTCGAGGGTGCCTACGGACGGGGTGATCGCGCATCAGTAGTACTACTCGATCCGACCGCACGGCGTGGCGGGCGATCGCAGCCCTCTGCGTCGGTTTCTTCATGATCCTGCTGGACACGACCATCGTGAACGTGGCGATGCCGGCGATGATCGAGGGCCTGCGGGCGTCGCTCAACGACATCATCTGGGTCAACAGCGCGTACCTGCTGACGTTCGCCGTGCCGTTGCTGCTGACCGGGCGGCTCGGCGACCGGTTCGGGCCGAAGCGCGTCTACCTCACCGGCCTCACGATCTTCGTGCTGGCCTCGCTGGTCTGCGGACTCGCCGGCAGCGCCGAGGTGCTCATCGCCGCGCGCGCCGTGCAGGGCCTGGGTGCCGCGGCCATGACACCGCAGACGATGGCGTTCATCACCCACCTGTTCCCGCCGCACCGGCGTGGGGCGGCGCTGGGCGTGTGGGGATCGGTCGCAGGTTTCGCGACCGTGTCAGGGCCCCTGCTCGGTGGTGTGCTCGTCACCCAGCTCGGCTGGGAGTGGATCTTCTTCGTCAACATCCCGATCGGCGTGCTCGCGCTGGCGCTGGTGGTGCGCCGTGTGCCGGACTGGCGGCCTGGCCGGTCGCACCGGTTCGACGTGCTCGGCGTCGTGCTGTGCTGCCTCGGGCTCGGCCTGGTCGTGTTCGGCGTGCAGAACGGCGAGCACTACGGGTGGGGCAGGGTCGCGGGACCGATCACGATCGCCGAGATCATCGTCGCGGGAGTGGTGCTGCTGGTCGTGTTCGTGCTGTGGCAGGCGGCGCGGCGCAACCCCGAGCCGTTGCTGCCGTTGCGCATCTTCGGCAACCGGAACTTCTCGCTGGGCAACGTCGCCAACGTGATCATCGGCTTCTCGGTCACCGGGCTGTTCGTGCCGCTCGTGCTGTTCGTGCAGACGGTGCCGAAGCTGACGGCGTTCGAGGCGGGCATGCTCACCGCGCCGACCTCGCTGATGTCCGGCGTCGTGGCGTTCTTCGCGGGCCGGTGGTCCAACGGGCCGCGCGCGAAGTTCCTGCCGATCACCGGCTTCGCGCTGCTCGGGCTGGGCATCGGCGTGATGACGCTGCAGCTCGGCGGGTCGCCGTGGGTGCTGCTGCCCGCTCTCGTGGTGGTCGGCGGCGGCATGGGCATGGTCTATTCGCCGCTCACCAACATCGCCACGAAGACGCTCGACCCGCAGCTGATGGGTGCGGGCGCAGGCATCTACAACACCTCGCGGCAGTTCGGCGGCGTGCTCGGCAGCGCGGGCACCGGTGCCGTCCTGCAGATCGTGCTGGCGGCGACGGGCGACTTCACCACGGCGACGCGGGCCGCGTTGCTGATGCTGGTCGTGTCCACGGTCGTCGGGGTGACCGCGGCGGTGCTGATGAGGCGCGAAACGGGCATGCGAGACTCCGGGCGTGCGTCTGATCCTGGCCTCCCAGTCACCCGCCCGTCTTAGCGTCCTGCGGTCCGCGGGCGTCGAGCCCGTCGTCCGCGTGTCCGGTGTCGACGAGGACGCGCTGGTCGCGTCGCTCACCAACCCCACGCCGGAGGAGACCGTCGTCGCCCTGTCTGCGGCGAAGGCGGAGGCGATCGAGCACGACGACGAGTGCGTCGTGATCGGCTGCGACTCGATGCTGCTGTTCGAGGGCGAGCTCGTGGGCAAGCCCGGCACGGCGGAGGTCGCGCGGGAGCGGTGGCGGCGGGTCGCGGGCAAGAGCGGCGTGCTGATCACCGGGCACACCGTGCTGAGGGTCTCCCGGGGCGAGATCGTCGGCCGCGCGTCGGCCGCCGAGTCGACGACCGTGCGGTTCGGCACGCCGTCGGACGAGGAGCTGGAGGCGTACCTCGCGACGGGTGAGCCACTTCACGTCGCGGGCGGCTTCACGATCGACGGGCTCGGCGGCTGGTTCATCGACGGCATCGACGGCGACCACACGTCCGTCATCGGCATCAGCCTGCCGCTGACCCGCCGGCTGCTCGGCGAGGTGGGCGTCTCGGTGTCCACACTCTGGTAGTCCTGGTCACACTTGGCTTGATCAGGGAAGACTGTCCCCAACGGCCGCGTTGGGGGTAGCGGTGAACGAGTACTTGACGCGTCGCAGGCGCATCGACCTGGCACGCAGGACGAGCACGGGCTGTCGGAGCTGACCGCTCCCAGTCCTGTTCCGCTCATCCCTGCAAACGGAGATGTCCCAGTGTCGTTCGTCCAGACCTACCGCAAGCCCAAGGTCTTCGGCCTGACCGTGCTCGCCGGGCTCGTCCTCGGCGCGCTCGCCGGCTGGCTCGGCAAGGGCACGTGGCTCGCGCCCGTGCTCGCCAAGATCGGTTCCACCTTCACGGCGCTGCTGCAGCTGACCGTGATCCCACTCGTGTTCACCGCGATCGTCGTCGGCATCGCGTCGCTGCGGAACCTCGGCGGCGGTCGCACCGCCGCCCGCCTCGGCGGCAAGACGTTCCTGTGGTTCGCCATCACGTCGTTCATCGCCGTGCTGATCGGCCTCGCCGTCGCCGCGATCATCAAGCCCGGCCAGGGCGTGCAGATCGAACCCGCCGCCGGTGCCGTCGACAAGCTGGCCAAGCGCGCGTCCGGCTCGTGGAACGCGCTGCTCGACAACCTGGTGCCCACCAACATCTTCAGCGCCTTCACCGAGGGCGAGGTGCTGCAGGTCGTCTTCATCGCGGTGCTCGTCGGTTTCGCCGCCTACGCGCTCGGTGAGAAGGCCGCGCCGTTCACGAACCTGGTCCGCTCGTTCTTCGACATCGTGCAGAAGGTCGTCGGCTGGATCATCCTGCTGGCGCCGATCGGCATCTTCGGCCTGATCGGCAACGCCGTCGCGTCGTACGGCAACTCGTTCGTGCGACCGCTGTTCTCGCTGATCGTGGCCGTGTACCTGGGTACGGCGATCGTGCTGTTCGCGGTCTACCCGATCCTGCTGAAGTTCGTCGGCAAGACCTCGCCGGCCGAGTTCTTCCGCAAGTCGTGGACGGCGATCCAGTTCGCGTTCGTCTCGCGTTCGTCCGGTGCCACGCTTCCGTTGTCCCGCAAGGCCGCCACGGATCTCGGCGTCTCACCGGAGTACGCGAACTTCGCCGTGCCGCTGGGCACCACGACCAAGATGGACGGTTGCGCCGCGGTCTACCCGGCCGTCGCGACGATCTTCATCGCGAACCTGTTCGGCATCCAGCTCTCGGTGTGGCAGTACGTCGGCATCGTGCTGGTCGCCGTGTTCGGCGCGCTCGCCACGGCGGGCACGACCGGCTGGTACACGATGCTGACGCTGACGCTGAGCGTCGTCGGCCTGCCGCCGCAGGTCATCGCGACCGGTGTGGCCGTGGTCTACGCGATCGACCCGATCCTCGACATGATGCGCACCGCGACCAACGTGGCGGGCCAGATCACCGTGCCGGTGCTGGTGGCGCGCAGTGAGGGTCTGATCGAGGAGCCCGCCGAGGAACGAGAGCTCGTCAACGCCTAGTGCCGTGGCAGTCAGCTTTTGCCCCGTGTTCGGCGGTCAGACGGCCGCGAGGTGGCCCGCTGAGCGGTGAAGACGCGGCGAAGGCTGGCTGTCACGGCACTAGGAGTCAGCGCACGGGCGAAGCTGCGACATCTTCGGCACCGGTGTGGGCCAGCCGGGGAGCTGGTCTCGCGCCGGTGCCGCTGTCGTACAGCCGATGTTCGGCCCCAGCGCGGAGAACACCTGCACGAACGCACTGCTGCACTGCCCGTCGCATGCGAGCTGGGCGGTGACGATGTCCGCGGTGCCGTCCTCGTTGACGTCGTGCAGGCCGAGGTACCCGGCGTTGGCGAGGTAGGCCGCCTGCGCGCGCGACCAAGTGCCGTCCTTGCGGATCAGCACCTCGCCGAGCCAGTTGCCGCCGTGCGACCCGCGCACCAGGCAGACGCTGACCGTCGCCTCCGCGCACTGCAGCGACTTGTCGTTGACGGTTGCGCCGGACTCGGCGATGGTCATCTCGAAGATGAACGGGCCCGACTCGCCGGTCACCCTGATCCGCCCGCCGCCGGTGCCGCCGAGCAGTTCGACCAGGTCCTTGCCGACCGATTTGCCCACGATGGATTGGCAGACGGTGGTGCCGCAGCGCATTCCGGGGTCGGTGCCGGACTGACCTGAATCGGTGTTGTCCGGCCGCCGGAGGAAGGCGAACGTCAGCCCTGCGACCACCACGACGGCGGCCGCGGCCGCGGTCACCAGCACAGACCTGGATCCACCCACATCGCAGATTGTGGCCGATGGCCTCACGATGGATGTGAAGTGAGCCGTCTCTCCCTCTCCGAGTTCACCGATTTCCGTAGACTGCGGCACCAGCCAGAGCCGTAATTGCCGGTCCAGCAGGAGGTACGACGCCGTGTCGCTGCGCAAGGTCCTCATCGCCAACCGCGGTGAGATCGCCGTCCGGGTCATCCGCGCCTGCCGAGACGCCGGCCTGGCCAGTGTCGCCATCTACGCGGACCCCGACCGCGACGCGCCGTTCGTCCGGCTCGCCGACGAGGCGTTCGCGCTCGGCGGCAACACGCCCGGCGAGAGCTACCTGTCGTTCGAGAAGGTGCTGGCGGCCGCAGCGCAGTCCGGTGCCGACTCGGTGCACCCAGGTTACGGCTTCCTGTCCGAGAACGCGGACTTCGCGCAGGCCGTGATCGACGCCGGCCTGACCTGGATCGGCCCGACCCCGCAGGCGATCCGCGACCTCGGCGACAAGGTGACCGCGCGGCACATCGCGATGCGCGCCGGCGCGCCGCTGGTGCCCGGCACCAAGGACCCGGTCGGCGGTCCGGACGAGATCGTGGCGTTCGCGCAGGAGCACGGCCTGCCGGTCGCGATCAAGGCCGCGTTCGGTGGTGGCGGCCGCGGCCTGAAGGTCGCCCGCACGATCGAGGAGATCCCCGAGCTCTTCGACTCCGCCGTCCGCGAGGCCGTCACGGCGTTCGGCCGCGGCGAGTGCTTCGTCGAGCGGTACCTGGACAAGCCGCGCCACGTCGAGGCGCAGGTTCTCGCCGACCAGCACGGCAACGTGATCGTCGTCGGCACCCGCGACTGCTCGCTGCAGCGCCGCCACCAGAAGCTGGTCGAGGAGGCGCCCGCGCCGTTCCTGACCGACGAGCAGCGCGCCACGATCCACAGCTCCGCCAAGGCCATCTGCCTCGAAGCCGGCTACCACGGTGCCGGCACCGTCGAGTACCTCGTCGGCCTGGACGGGTCGATCTCGTTCCTGGAGGTCAACACCCGCCTGCAGGTCGAACACCCGGTGTCGGAGGAGACGACCGGCATCGACCTCGTGCGCGAGCAGTTCCGCATCGCCGCCGGGGAGAAGCTCAAGCACCTCGAAGACCCGACGCCGCGCGCGCACTCCATCGAGTTCCGCATCAACGGCGAGGATGCCGGTCGTGGCTTCCTGCCCGCGCCGGGCACCGTGACGTCCTTCGTGGCGCCGTCCGGTCCGGGTGTGCGCGTGGACGCCGGTGTCGAGAGCGGCTCGGTGATCGGCGGCCAGTTCGACTCGTTGCTGGCCAAGCTGATCGTGACCGGTGAGAACCGCGAGGAGGCGCTCGCGCGTGCCCGCCGGGCGCTGGACGAGATGGTCGTCGACGGCATGGCGACCGTGCTGCCGTTCCACCGCGCGATCGTGCGGGACGCGGCGTTCACCGCCGAGAAGCCCGAGGGCTTCACCGTCCACACGCGCTGGATCGAGACCGAGTTCGACAACCAGATCGCGCCGTTCACGGGTGGCGCCGAGGCGTCCGACGAGGAGACGCCGCGCCAGACCGTCGTCGTCGAGGTCGGTGGCCGCCGCCTCGAGGTGTCGCTGCCGGGTGATCTCGCGGTGGGTTCGGCCCGCCCGGCCGCCGCGGCCAAGAAGCCGAAGGCGAAGCGCGCCGGTGGCGG
The DNA here is from genome assembly GCF_039537795.1 of Lentzea roselyniae. Classification (NCBI taxonomy): domain Bacteria; kingdom Bacillati; phylum Actinomycetota; class Actinomycetes; order Pseudonocardiales; family Pseudonocardiaceae; genus Lentzea; species Lentzea roselyniae. Next base: position 104,950 of record NZ_BAABBE010000005.1, on the reverse strand, counting down.
GTCCGCCGCGGTGTCAGGTGACGCGGTGGCCGCGCCGATGCAGGGCACGATCGTGAAGGTGGCCGTCGAGGACGGGCAGACCGTCGAGGCGGGCGACCTGATCGTGGTCCTCGAGGCGATGAAGATGGAGAACCCGGTGACGGCGCACAAGGCCGGCACCGTGACGGGTCTCGCGGCCGCGCCCGGTGACCCGATCACCCAGGGCACCGTGATCTGCGAGCTGAAGGACTGACCGGTCGGGTCGCTCACCTACGATTGCGTTGTGAGCGACCCGTCGAGGGACATCCGCATCGGTGACACCGAGCGCCAGCAGGCGTTGCAGGTGCTCGGTGAGCACATGAGCGCGGGCCGCATCGACGTCCACGAGTACGGCGAGCGGTCCGCGAAGATCACCATCGCGAAGACCCGCGGCGAGCTCATGGCGTTGTTCCACGACCTGCCGGACCCGCGTCCGCAGTTCGCCACGCCGATGCCGATGTTCCCGGAGCCGACCAAGCCGCCCGCGCGCTGGGAGGGCGCGGTCGTGCCGGCGGTCGGCGTGGCCGTGGTGATCGCGTTCTTCGTGCTCGTGCGGAACCCGCTGATCTTCCTGCTCATCCCCGCGGTCGCGATCCTGTGGGCACAGTGGAACGGACGCCGGCGCTGAAACCGTTGCTGCTGCTCGATCTCGACGGCGTGCTGCGCCGGTTTCCTCCCCTGCCGACGGAGATCGCCGAGATCGCTTTCGAACCGTCGCTGCTGCGCCGCGCCGTCACCGGTGAGATCACCGACGAGCAGTGGCGGCACGAGGTCGGGCAGGCCTGGGTCGCCTCGACCGGTGAGGTGATCACCGAGGCGCTGGCGTTGGTGCGGACCGCGCGCAAGCAGTGCTTCGTGGCGTTGCTGTCCAACGCGACCACCCGGCTGGAGGCGGACCTCGCCCAGCTCGGCCTGGACGCGGAGTTCGACGCGATCTTCAACTCCGCGCGGCTCGGGGTCGCGAAACCGGATCCGGAGATCTTCCGGCGGGTGCTGGCCGAGCTCGGCCACTCGACCGCGGTGTTCTGCGACGACACCGAGGAGAACGTGGCCGCCGCCCGCGCGGTGGGGCTCGACGGCGTGCACGTGCCGGACACGGCGGCGTTGCGGACGGCGCTGGCGGTGCGCGGGCTGATCCCGCCGACGGTGCTGCTGATCCTCCCGGACCGCGACGAGGCCGAGGAGCTGGCGGCGGAGCTGCTGGAGGACGGCTGGGGTCCGTGCGCGGTGCACCGGGACATGCTGGCGGGCGAGGACGACGCCGAGGACGTGGACTGGGTGATCGAGCTCACCACCGCCCCGGACGGCACGCCCGCGTCCGCGCATCGTGACGAGCTCGACGAACTGGCGGAGCGTCACGACGGGTTCACCGGGGACCATTAGCCTCTGAGCTCGTGGAGCCAGTCGAGATCAACGCGGGTGAGTACTACCTGCGCGCCTTCCGCAACGACGACCGCGTCAACGACGTGCCTGCGCTCGTCGAGACCTACGCGGACGAGGAGACCAGGCGGTACATGCACCGCCTGACCATGGAGGACGTCACGGCGGCCGAGTTGTTCATCGTGCTGATGAACAACGGCTGGCCGAAGGACTACCGGTGGTCGTGGGCGGTGTGCGACGCGGTCACCGCGGACGTGGCGGCCGGCATCGTGCTCCACAGCATCGACCGCAAGTTCGGCTCGGCGGAGGTGACCTGCTGGGCCCACCCGGCGCACCGCGGCAAGGGCGTCGTGCCGACCGCGCTCAACGCCGTGCTGGGCTGGGCGTTCGGCGCGGCCGACATGCACCGGATCGTCTACAAGCACTCGGTGTCGAACCTGGCGTCTCAGCGGGTCGCGGAGAAGTGCGGGTTCACCCTGGAGGGCCGGCTTCGCGACGAGTCGATCGTCGACGACCAGCGCGTCGACGAGCTGCTGTGGTCGAGGCTCGCGACAGACCCCTACCCGGAACAGCTACGGTGAGCGCCCATGCGGATCACGGCGCTCCTCATCGTTGCGGTGGCGCTGGCCGGATGCACGGCCGGGCCTGCCCCCAGCGCACTCGACAGCCAGGCCCCACCCCCTCCCGCGACGCCGACGACGTCGGCCTCGCAGATGGACTTCCCGCCGCGGCCGCGTGAGGTACCGCTCGACAACGTCGACCCGTGCGCGGTGCTGACCCCCGAGCAGCGCGTTCAGCTGAGCCTCGACAACCCGCCCAGCGCCTACGTCGAGACGAGCTTCGGCGGTGCGAAGGCGTGCACGATTCGCAGCACGACCAGCGGCAACGTCGCCAGGCTCGCGCTGGTGCTGGTCTCCGGTGCCGACGTGTGGCTCTCCGAGAACGCCCAGGTGGATTACACGGTCAGCTCGATCGAGGGGTTCGCGGCGATTACCGTCCGCACACCCGACCTGAACGACGTCTGCCACGTGGAGATCGACATCGCAGAGGGTCAGTTCCTCGACGTCATGTTCCGCGACGGTGGGAATTCCCGTGCGGTACAACAAGATCATCTTTGCCTGGGAGCACAGCGCGTGGCCGAGGCGGCGGTGGCCAGTTTGCTCCAGAAGCGCTGACCCACACGGGCGGATGTCACTGATCCCACTCCCCAGCGTTACTTTCGGTGGTTAGAGTGTCGACGCGCTTGTACGCACAACCGCCGGAGGTCTCACCATGCCGCCAGGGGGACGCAGCGGGGCTGACTCCTCGCCACCCGTCAGCCACGAGCTGAGTGTGGAACCAGGGGCGATCCCGGCGTTGCGGAACACGTTCTCCGCCGCTCTGACCAAGCTCGACAAGCAGATCGAGATGGCGATCACCGAGTTCCGCGTCCGGCCGTGGGCGGGCGATCCGGTGAGCAAGGAGGCCGCGGAGAAGTTCAACGACCGGTCGATCTCCGACGGCGACTCGGCGCTGCAGGCCCTGCTGAACTACCAGAAGCAGCTCAAGACGGCGATGGACAACCTGAACCAGATCGAGCGCCAGTACCAGGTGGTCGAGGGCGACAACACCGGCATGATGAACAAGAGCGGGTGCTGATATGGCAGAACACCGCTGGCAGGGCTACAGCCACAAGGAGCTGTACGAGCGCATCCACGCAGGTCCCGGCCCCTCCGCGTCGTTCGCGTCGATGGAGCGCTGGGCGGGCGTGTCGGCCGCGTTGAGCGAGATCAACGACGACCTGCACAACGGCATCACGCTGTCGGGCGCGAAGTGGAAGGGCAAGGCCTCCGAGATCGCGCAGGCCGGCCTCAACCCGATCGCCACCTGGGCGGACGGCGCGCGCACCGGCGCGGACGTGATGCGTTACTCGGCGGAACTGCAGGCCGGCCACATCTCGAAGGCCCGCGCGGACATGCCGAAACCGGTCCAGGTGACCGCGGAGCAGCCGGGCGCGCTGATCACCGGTCTCACCCACCTCTTCGGCGGCCAGACCGACCACGAGAAGCAGGAGGCGGCCCAGGACGCCGCCGAGCGCCGCGCCCGTGAGGTCATGTCCACCTACGCGTCGTCCACGGTCTCGAACACCTCGACCCTGGGCCAGTTCAGCCAGCCACCGCAGCTGCAGATCAGCGGCACCGGCCTCGTGCACGGTGGCGGTGCCCAGATCGGCACGGCGGGAGCCTGGGTCGTCGGCCCGCAGGGCGCGACCGGTGGCGTCACGCGAGGTCGCACGGGTTCCGGCTCACGTGTCTCCGCTGCTCCGCCGCCTCGTGGCGCCACTCCTCCCCCCAGTTCGCCGACGCGCACCTCCGGGGTGTCGGCGCCTGCCGCAGCTACCTCGAAGGGCTCCACGACCTCGCTGTCGTCGGCCGGCACGTCCGGTCCCTCCGGCACGGGCGTCGCGGGTGTCGGTGTGCCCGGCCAGCGCTCGGGCCGTTCGTCGTCGTCGACGGAGCCCAAGGAGATGGAAGAGGGCGCGACCGCGGCTTCCTCGGCCGCCGTGGGCCCGCTGATGGGTCACGGTGGTGCCGCCGGTGTGGCCTCGGCTTCCGGCTCCGCCATGGGTCCGATGGGCACGGTGGGCGCGTCGTCGAACAACGACCAGCTCCACCGCAGGGCCGTGCCGATGCCCCAGTCGTTCGACCCGTTCGGCGGCATGGGCCCGCGCAAGGGCGAGGAAGAGGAGGACATGGAGCACAAGGCTGCCGACTACCTCCGTGAACGCGACGACATCTACGGCGTCGGCAGCTACTCGCTGCCGGTGATCGGGGAGAGCACGACCGACTGATGACTCTGTTCGGCTTGGACATGGGGACGAGCGACACGCGCGACCCGGTGATCATCTCCACGCTGGAGTTCGACGTCCTCTGGGAACACCTGGGCCTGGAGACGATGCCGCTCGTCCTGAAGGTGCCCTCACCGGGCAAGACCCGTGAGGAACGCAGGGGCATCGAGGACCAGGTGTGGCGCCAGCTGGGCGCGCGCGGCCTGGGCGGCCCGCGTTCCCTGGACCCGACCCTGGAAGACCTCCTGCACGTCCTGAACCGCCCGCAGCAGGAGATCGACGCCCGGATGTGGCTGCAGGAACGCAGCGTCCGCGTCCTGGCCGCCGGCAAGGGCCAGGCGGGAGTCCTGGCCGTCCTGGACGGCGGGCAGCTGATCCTGCGCCCCGCCGAGGCCGACGGACTGCCGCGCGAAGCCCTGACCGCCCTCCCCCCGGCTCCGGCGGGCGAGGGTCACTCGATCACCCTGCCGTCTGCGGACCTGGACGCAGCGGCCGCCTCAGCGGCTTCGCCAGAGGACCTGGAGGAGGCGCTGCGCTCGCGCGGGTTGCGGAGTGACGACGCCCACACCCTGGCGGAGATGGTCCGGGACGCCTCGAACCGCGGGCAGTTCGGTGCTGCCGCGCGGGACAAGTGGGGCAAGCGGGTGCGGCCGGACCGGGTGGTGGCGTTCTACGACACGCCGAAGGGGCGCTACCTGCAGATGCGCCGGGCCTCGGAGGGCCAGGCGCCCTGGTCGACCATCACGCCGATCGACTACCGCCGCATGCACCACCACCTGGTGGAGCTGCTGGCGGAGGCCGCCGGCGCCTGATCAGGGCCCGATGCCCTGGCAGGGCCGCGTCCGCAGGTCGTTCACGTAGTCGTCCGGTGCCCCGGCAGCCTCCGCCGCGTCCGCCACCACGCCGATGTACCGGGCGGACGGCAGCCCGCCCTCGTAGGCGTCCAGCACGTACAGCCAGGCCACCACAGATCCCTCCAGGGTCTGCACCCGCAGCCGGATCTTCTTGTAGAGCCCGAGCGCGCCCTCCCACCTGTCCAGCCGCGACTCGTCGCGCGGTGAGACGTCGTAGAGCACGCAGAACGTCTGGGAGTCGGGGTCCTCGACGATGGTCGCGAGAGCGCCCTCCCAGCCGAGGTCCTCGCCACCGAACGTCAGACGCCAACCGACGAGCCAGCCGGTCCCCGCGAGCGGGGAGTACGGGGCTCGCTCCATCATCTGGTTCGGATCCATGTTCGACCCGTACGCGGCATAGAGCGGCACGTCCGACAGCGTAGCGACCCAACGATCAGCTTTCGGTACTGACGACACGGGCGATTCGGCCAACGCGTACGGTTGTGCCCGGCCAGCAAGCGCGCAGAAGGGGAATGATCGTGACCCGCATCGTCATCATGGGCGGCGGACCCGCAGGTTACGAGGCAGCCCTGGTCGCGGCACAGCACGGCGCCGACGTGACCGTGGTGGAGAACGACGGGGCCGGTGGCGCGTGCGTGTTGTACGACTGCGTGCCGTCCAAGACGTTCATCGCCTCGGCGGGGGCCCGCAGCGCCTTCCGCAACGCCGGTGAGCTGGGGATTCAGACCAACAACGACCAGGCGGCCGTCGACCTGCCGGTGGTGCACGGACGGGTGAAGGGCCTCGCGCTCGCGCAGTCCGCGGACGTCCGGGCACGGCTGCAGCGCGAGGGCGTGCGACTGATCAACGGGCGCGCGAAGTTCGCGGACGACTCGCGCGGGCTGGCCCAGCACCAGGTCATCGCCACCAAGGCGGACGGCGAGGACGAGCTCCTCAACGCCGATGTGGTGCTCATCGCAACGGGCGCCACGCCGCGGGTGCTGCAGGGCGCCGAGCCGGACGGCAAGCGCGTCCTCACCTGGCGCCAGATCTACGACCTGCCCGAACTGCCGGAGCACCTCGCCGTCATCGGCTCCGGTGTGACCGGTGTCGAGTTCGCCTCCGCCTACACCGAGATGGGTGTCAAGGTGACGATGGTCTCGAGCCGGGACCGGGTGCTCCCCCACGAGGACGCCGACGCGGCCGCGGTGCTGGAGGACGTGTTCGCCGAGCGCGGCACGGCCGTCGTCAAGCACGCCCGCGCCGACCGGGTCGAGAACGTCGGCGACGGCGTGATGATCCATTTGGAAGACGGTCGCACGATCGAGGCGTCGCACGCCCTGATGACCGTCGGTTCGGTGCCCAACACCAACGACATCGGCCTGGAGAAGATCGGCATCGAACTCGGCCGCGGCGGGTACATCCCCGTCGACCGGGTCAGCCGCACCAACGTCAGCGGCGTCTACGCGGCCGGCGACTGCACCGGTGTGCTGCTGCTCGCGTCCGTGGCCGCCATGCAGGGCCGCATCGCGATGTGGCACGCGCTGGGAGAGGGCGTCAGCCCGATCAAGCTCAAGACCGTCGCCGCGAACGTCTTCACCAACCCCGAGATCGCGAGCGTCGGCATCAGCCAGCAGGCGATCGACTCGGGTGAGGTGCCCGCGCGCACGATCATGCTGCCGCTCGCCACGAACCCCCGCGCCAAGATGGAGGGCCTGCGCCGCGGTTTCGTGAAGCTCTTCTGCCGCCCGGCGACCGGTGTGGTCATCGGCGGTGTGGTCGTCGCTCCGAACGCGAGCGAGCTGATCCTCCCGATCGCGCTGGCCGTGCAGAACCAGCTGACCGTCGAGCACCTCGCCACGACCTTCTCGGTCTACCCGTCGCTCTCCGGTTCGATCACGGAGTCCGGCCGCCAGCTCATGCGGCACGACGATCTCGATTAGGTAACGCCCCGCCCCAAGGCAACCGTGCCCCGGACACCCGCGTGTTCGGGGCATGCGTGTGTTCTGGGGGATGTTCGCGGCGCTGGCGTTGCTCACCGGCTGCGCCTCGGCGCCTGACGTCACGCTGCCCACCGCTCCGACGCAACAGCAGACCACCACCACCCCGACCGCCGGGGTGGCCAGGGGCCTGCCGCCGTCGGAGCCGACTGAGGTGCGCATCCCGAAGATCGGCGCGAAGTCCTCGCTCGTCCCGCTCGGGCTCAACCCGGACGAGACGATCGAGGTGCCGCCGGTCGAGCAGCCGATGCAGGCGGGCTGGTACAAGCTCGCGCGCACGCCCGGCGAGCCAGGACCCGCCGTGCTGCTGGGCCACGTCGACGGCAACAAGCAGCCGGGAATCTTCTTCCGGCTCAAGGAGCTCGCCGAGGGCGACGAGGTCGAAGTGTCCAGAAAGGACGGCACGACGGCGAAGTTCCGCGTGCGCAGAACCGAGCAGATCGCCAAGAACAGCTTCCCCACCGAGGCCGTCTACGGCGAGACCGACGAACCCGAGCTGCGGCTGATCACCTGCGGGGGCAGCTACGACCAGTCCGCCCGCAGCTACCGGGACAACATCATCGTCTACGCAACGCTGATCTGAGGGGGACGGCCAGGTGAGAAGCAGAGGGACTCCGGCCATCGCGGTCGCGCTGTCGGCCGCGGTGGTGTTCGCGCCGCTCGCGGTGGCGCAACAGCAGAAACCGACCTTGCAGGTGACCGCCACCGTGAAGAACGGCGGCCTCGTCCGCGCGGAGACCGGTCCGTGCGCGACGTACTCCACGGTCACGTCACGGGGCTTCAAAGAGCCGATCACGCTCAGCGGCGACGCGAACCGCCTGTCCGGCAACGGATGGGCCACCATCGAAGCGGGCAGCCACACCGCGACCGTCCAGTGCGACGGCAAGACGCTGACGGCACAGTTCACCGTGCTCCCGCTGGAGATCAACTGGCAGCTGCACCCGGCCGAGGTCGAGCCGGGCGGCACGATCACCGCGGAACAGAACATGAGCACCGGCTGCTACGCGACTGGGCCGCTCACGTCGCCCGGTTTCGCCGCGCCGCTGAAGTTCACGCGCGGCGGGAACTTCGGCCGCTTGAGCGGTGACACGACGGTGATCACCACGCCGGGCACGTACGAGGTGGTCTTCCAGTGCGCGGAACGCCCGGAGCGCAGCGTGAAGACGTTCCGGATCCTCGGCACACCGCCGACCACCGCGCCGACGACCCCGCCACCGGCGGGCAACCCGGCTCCGAAGCCCAAGCCCAAGCCGATCGTCAAGCCCAAGGGCGCGCCGGAAACCGGCGGCGGCACAGCGAGGGGCTGACCACTACAAGGGGGTAGAAAGATGAAGAGATCAATTGCTCTGCTGAGCGCGCTGAGCGTGCTCACGCTCCTGCCGGCCACCGCGCTGGCACAGGACGGGCTCACCGTCTCACCGTCCACCGTGCGCGCGGCCGGAGTGGTCGGCGTGGAACTGCTCGGCTGCGCCGCGGCGGACGCCGTCGCCACGTCCCCCGGCTTCCCCGCACCGCTGAAGCTGGAGCCGAACGGCCCGGCCAGGGTCACGGGAAGCACCCACGTGGTCGCGGTCGCCGGCACCTATCCGGTGACGGCGACGTGCGGGGGCCGCACCTACACGGCCTCGTTCACCGTGGAAGAGCCGAGGCCGCTCCAGTGGTACCTCCACCCGGCCGAGGTCGAGCCGGGCGGGACGGTGACCGGCGGCGGAGACATGAACACCGGCTGCAGCGGCGCCGAGATCACGTCGCCGGGATTCGCCGCGCCGCTCAAGTTCACGAGGGGCGGCAACTTCGGCCGGTTCTCCGGCGACACCACGGTGATCACGACGCCGGGCACCTACACCGCCACCTTCCACTGTCAGGGCGGCACGCGCACCGACACCAGGACGTTCACGATCAAGGGCACTCCGCCGACGACGCCGACGACGACCACGCCGCCGGCGGCCGGTCCGGCTCCGAAGCCCAAGCCGAAGCCGGTCGTCAAGCCCAAGGGCGCGCCGGAGACGGGCGGTGGTGGCACCACGCGCTAAAAATGATCACGGTTCGGCTCCGTCCCGATCGGACGAGCAACTAACCCACCAGATGTGCGTCAATGGGTTCGTGGGGACTCGTGTCTTAATCGCGGTGCTGTGTGTGGCGCTGGCCACGGCCTGCTCATCGGGGCCGGCACCGAAGCCGACGGCGGCGACGAGCGACAGCGCGGCGCCGCCGGTGGTGTCGCCTCTCGGCAAATCCGATCCCATGGAGCTGCGGATCGAGCGGATCGGCGTGCGGTCGTCGCTGGTCGAGCTCGGCCTCGACCCGCAGGGCATCGTCGAGATGCCGCCCGCCAACGAGGGCATGCAGGCCGGTTGGCGCCAAACGCATCCCCAGCAGTGGATCATCGTCGGGCGCATCGAGAGCAACAAGGCCAGGGGCGTCTTCTACCGCCTGAACGACCTGCAGCAGGGCGACACCGTCGAAGTGTCCAAGAAGGACGGTTCGGTGGCCAGGTTCACGGTGACGCGCTCGGAGCGGATCATCCGTGACGACTTCTTCGCGGAGGCCGTCGCCAGGGACGCGGACGAGCAGGGGCTGCGGCTGATCACGTGCGGCACCCGCGACAACGTGATCGTGCACGCAGCCCCAGCTCAGTAGCGCCGTCTGCAGAGCAGCGGCGATCAAACTCAGTCCTGCACCCAGTCGAAGGTCTTGGTGACGGCCTTCTTCCAGTTGGCGTACTCGGAGTCGCGGCGGGCGTCGTCCATCTGCGGCTCCCACCTCTTGTCCTCAGCCCAGTTGTCGCGGATGTCGTCCTCCGACTTCCAGAACCCGACCGCGAGACCGGCGGCGTAGGCGGCACCCAGCGCGGTGGTCTCGGCCACGACCGGCCGGATCACCGGCACGCCGAGGATGTCCGCCTGAAACTGCATCAGCAGCTCGTTCACGACCATGCCGCCGTCGACCTTCAACGCCGTCAGGTCCACGCCGGAGTCGGCGTTCATCGCGTCGAGCACCTCGCGGGTCTGGAAGGCGGTCGCCTCCAGCACGGCTCGCGCGAGGTGGCCCTTGTTGACGAACCGGGTCAGGCCGACGATCGCGCCACGGGCGTCGGAACGCCAGTACGGCGCGAAAAGGCCGGAGAACGCGGGCACGAAGTACGCGCCACCGTTGTCCTCCACCGAACGGGCGTGCTCCTCGATCTCGGCCGCGCTGGAGATCATGCCGAGGTTGTCGCGCAGCCACTGCACCAGTGAACCGGTGACCGCGATCGAACCCTCCAGCGCGTAGACCGGAGCCGTGTCACCGATCTTGTAGCAGATGGTGGTGAGCAGCCCGTTCTCGCTCATCACCTTCTCGGTGCCGGTGTTGAGCAGCATGAAGTTGCCGGTGCCGTAGGTGTTCTTGGCTTCACCGGGCGACAGGCAGGCCTGGCCGAACGTCGCGGCCTGCTGGTCGCCGAGGATGCCGGCGATCGGCACACCGGCCAGCGCTCCCCGTTCGCGCACCTGACCGTAGACCTCCGACGAGGACCGGATCTCCGGCAGCATCGACATCGGGATGCCCATGTCGGCGGCGATGGTCTCGTCCCACTGCAACGTGTCGAGGTCCATCAGCATGGTGCGCGACGCGTTCGTCGGGTCGGTGACGTGCACACCGCCGTCGGTGCCGCCCGTCATGTTCCACAGCACCCACGTGTCCATGTTGCCGAACAGCAGGTCGCCGGCCTCAGCGCGGTCCCGTGCGCCCTCGACGTTGTCGAGGATCCAGCGGACCTTGGGGCCGGAGAAGTAGGTCGCCAGCGGCAGGCCGACCTTGGCCCGGTACCGCTCCTGCCCGCCACCGAGCGCACCCAGCTCGTTGACGATCCTGTCGGTGCGGGTGTCCTGCCAGACGATGGCGTTGTAGACGGGCTCGCCGGTGTTCTTGTCCCACACCACCGCGGTCTCGCGCTGGTTGGTGATGCCGACCGCTGCGATGTCCGAAGTGGACAGATCGGCCTTCGCGAGCGCGCCCGCGGCGACCTGGCGGGTGTTCTGCCAGACCTCCATCGGGTCGTGCTCGACCCAGCCCGCCTTCGGGAAGATCTGCTCGTGCTCCTTCTGGTCGACCGACACCACCCGACCCGAGTGGTCGAAGATCATGCAACGGGTCGACGTGGTGCCCTGGTCGATCGCGGCCACGTACTGCGTCATGCGAGAAGTCCTTTCAGACCGGGAGAACCAGGTAGAGCAGCGCGGCGAGCGCGCCACCCACGAGCGGTCCTGCGACTGGGATCCACGAGTAGCCCCAGTTGGCGTTGCCCTTGTTCCGAATCGGCATGAGGAACGCGTAGGCGATGCGCGGACCGAGGTCACGCGCCGGGTTGATGGCGTAGCCCGTCGGGCCACCGAGCGACGTACCGATCACCAGCACGACGAACGCGACACCCGCGTACCCGAGCGCCGAGTTGCCGAACTGAGGCAACCCTCCCTCCGCGACCTTCGCGGGCGGGGACAGCAGGATCCACGCCACCAGGACGAACGTGCCGATGATCTCGGACACGAGGTTCCACGGCGCGTTGGGCACGGTCGGGCCGGTGGAGAAGATGCCCAGGGTGTTCTGCGGCTCGTCGTGCGTGTCGAACTGAAGCTTGTACGTCGCCCAGCACAACATCGCACCGATGATCGCGCCGACCATCTGCCCGAGGATGTAGACCGGGACGTCTCCCCACGGCGTCTTGTCCGCGATCGCGAGCCCGAGCGTCACGGCCGGGTTCAGGTGAGCCCCGCTCGGGTTGGCGATGCTGGCGCCGGTGAAGACGGCGAACGCCCAGCCGACGTTGACGAACAGGAACCCCGTGCTGTTGCCGAGCGTGTTCTTGAGCACCTGGTTCGCGACGACACCGGTACCCAGGAGGATGAGGACCGCGGTCCCCAGCAACTCCCAAACGAAGATCGAGCCTGCACTCATCGTCGACCTCCCTCGTTTGCGGCAAGGAGGGAGCGCCACCCCAGGAGGTCAGGCCGCGCCGCCCGCCCACAACGTGCTGGGACGCTATTACCGCACTGATCAGTTGTCTACGCCAACTACCTGTGGTCAGGCCATTTTCAGGCCATAGGGTTCTGGGCCTCGCGCCCATGGGCGAACCGCGGTACCTGCAGGTAACGTGATTCGCGAGTCGTCACAGGGAGGCGTCCGTCGTGGCCACGCGCAAGAACGCAGCTGCAGCACCGCAAACCCATGCCGCCCCTCCGATCACCGGCAGGCTCGGGCCCGCCGAACGCGAGGAGTCGTGGCACCGACTGGGGGCGGAGACGTTCGACGTCGTCGTGATCGGCGGTGGTGTGGTCGGTGTCGGCGCCGCACTGGACGCGGCCACCAGAGGGCTGCGGGTGGCGCTCGTCGAGGCCCGTGACCTGGCGTCCGGCACGTCGAGCCGGTCCTCCAAGCTCTTCCACGGCGGCCTGCGGTACCTGGAGCAGCTGGAGTTCGGCCTGGTCCGGGAAGCACTGCGCGAGCGCGAGCTGATGCTGACGCGCATCGCACCCCACCTGGTGAAGCCGGTGAGCTTCCTCTACCCGCTGACCAACAGGGTCTGGGAGCGCCCGTACACGGCGGCCGGCCTGTTCATGTACGACACGATGGGCGGCGCCCGGTCCGTGCCGGGCCAGAAGCACCTGACCCGAGCCGGTGCGCTCAGGCTGGTCCCCGCGTTGAAGCGCGACGCGTTGATCGGCGGCATCCGCTACTACGACGCCCAGGCCGACGACGCACGGCACACGATGATGGTGGGCCGCACCGCCGCGCACTACGGCGCCGTCGTGCGCACGTCGACGCAGGTGGTCGGCTTCCTGCGCGAGGCGGACCGTGTGTCCGGTGTGCGCGTCCGTGACGTCGAGGACGGCCGCGAGGTCGACGTGCGGGCACACGCGGTGATCAACGCGACGGGCGTGTGGACGGACGAGCTGCAGCGGCTTTCGGGTTCGCGCGGCCGGTTCCGGGTGCGGGCGTCGAAGGGCGTGCACATCGTCGTTCCGCGCGACCGCATCGTCGCCGAGTCCGGCATGATCCTGCGCACCGAGAAGTCCGTGCTGTTCGTGATCCCGTGGCGCAACCACTGGATCGTCGGCACCACCGACACCGACTGGAACCTCGACCTGGCGCACCCGGCGGCGACCAAACACGACATCGACTACATCCTCGAACACGTCAACTCCGTGCTCGCGACCCCGTTGACGCACGACGACATCGAGGGCGTCTACGCCGGTCTTCGTCCACTGCTGGCGGGCGAGTCCGATTCGACCTCAAAGCTTTCCCGTGAACACGCCGTGGCTCGCGTCGCACCAGGACTGGTCGCGATCGCGGGCGGCAAGTACACGACGTACCGCGTGATGGGCGCGGACGCCGTGGACGCGGCCCACGTGGACCTGCCCGGCCGGATCCAGCCGTCCATCACGGACAAGGTGCCGCTGGTCGGCGCCGACGGCTACCACGCGCTGGTCAACCAGGCCGACCAGCTGGCGGCCAAGCACGGCCTGCACCCGTACCGCGTGCGGCACCTGCTGGACCGCTACGGCTCGCTCGTGCACGAGGTCCTGCTGCTGGCCGCGGACAACCCGGAACTGCTGAAGCCGATCCCGGCTTCCCCCGACTACCTGCAGGTCGAGGCCGTCTACGCGGCGTCGCACGAGGGCGCGATGCACCTGGAGGACGTGCTGACCCGGCGCACCCGCATCTCCATCGAGTACGCCCACCGCGGCGTCGAGTCGGCGGAGGCGGTGGCGCGGCTGATCGCGCCGGTGCTCGGGTGGGACGAGGACGCCATCAAGCGCGAGATCGAGATCTACAACGCGCGGGTGGAGGCTGAGCGGGCTTCCCAGACCAAACCGGACGACCAGGCGGCGGACGCGGTTCGTGCCTCGGCGCCGGAAGCGCGTCCCCAGCTGGAAGAGCCGGTGAGCTGATCAGGTGTCCTCAGGCTCCTCGAACACGACCACGTGGTCGTCATCGCGATAGGGCCTGAAGAACCGCCACTCCTCGTGGCGCACCGAACCTGTCCGCAACACATCGATCCGGAAGTCGTCCGAGAGCGAAATGGTCAGGTCACCCCACGCGGTGACCTCGGCCGACGTCACGACAACGGGTTCGGCTGCCAGATACGCGGTCAGCTTCCCGGCTCGCGCGTCGAACCTGTTGGCGCCCTGCACGTCCCAGTCGAACTCACCGTCGCCGGTCCAGCCCGGTCCCGGTTGGTGGACGTCGTACGACCCGGTGACGAGCTGATCCCCGTCGAGCACCCGCCACGGGCACTGGACGTGCAGCGCGTACTCGGCGACCTCACGGGTCTTGCCGTTGTGGTCCGCCACGACGCGGGACGGGCCGAACCCTGCCCAGACGAGGCCGGCGGCACGACCGATGTACTGCCACCGCTCACCGATCAGGTGCGCGAGAGAGCGGCGCGCTGCCTCGATCTCGGGCAGCGCGCCTCCGGCCGAATCGCTGCTCAGGCCAACGCTGCCAGCGCCGTGTGGACCATGACGCGGACACCCACGAGCAGGGCGCGCTCGTCCAGGTCGAACGTCGGCTGGTGCAGGTCGCGCTGCTTCTCGTGGCCGTTCCACACGCCGAGGCGCGCGAACGAGCCGGGCACGTGCTCCAGGTACCAGCCGAAGTCCTCGCCGCCGGACGACTGCTCGGTACCGGCCAGGGCGTCGTCGCCCAGGGCGGCCTCGATGCCGGCGCGCAGGATCTGGGTGGACTCGCGCTCGTTCACCACCGGGGGCACCCCGCGGCGGTGGTGCAGGTCGAAGCCGACGCCGGTCGGCAGCAGCAGGCCCGTGACCAGGTCCTTGACCAGCGGTTCGAGCTCGGCCCAGATGTCGCGGTCGCCGGTGCGCAGCGTGCCGCGCAGCAGGCCGTCCTGCGGGACGGCGTTGGGCGCCTCACCCGCGTGGACGGCGCCCCACACCAGGACGGTGCCGGAACGCGGGTCGACGCGGCGGGACAGCATCGTCGGCAGGCCGGTGATGACCGTGCCGAGGGCGTGCACCAGGTCCGCGGTGAGGTGCGGGCGCGAGGTGTGGCCACCCGGCGAGTTCAGCCGCAGCTCCAGCAGGTCCGACGCCGACGTGATGGCGCCGATCCGCGTGCCGATGCGGCCGACCTGCAGACGCGGGTCGCAGTGCAGGCCGAAGATCCGCTCCACACCGTCGAGGCCACCGGCGGCCAGCACGTCCAGCGCACCGCCCGGCATGACCTCCTCGGCCGGCTGGAACACCATGCGGACGCGGCCGGGCAGCTCCGTCGCCGACGCGAGCGCCAGTGCCGTGCCGAGCAGGACCGTCGTGTGGGCGTCGTGGCCACACGCGTGCGACACACCGTCCACAGTGGACGCGAACGGCAGGCCCGTGTTCTCGGGCAGCGGCAGCGCGTCCATGTCGGCGCGCAGGGCCACACAGCGAGGGCCGTTGCCGACGTCGCAGATCAGGCCGGTGCCGCCGGGGAGGATGCGGGGCTTGAGGCCGACCTCGCGGAGCAGCTTCGCCACCAGCTCGGTGGTGTTGTACTCGCGGCGGGACAGCTCGGGGTTGGCGTGGATGTGGCGGCGCCAGGCGACGACGTCGGCGGCGTGCGCCTTCAGCCAGTCGTCCAGCCACGCGGGGCCGCGGCCCTCTCCCAGATCATCCACAGGAGACATGCTCACCCCGGTGGGGTCGACGAGCATCTCGGTGGACGTCTTCACGGAGGAAGAGCCGGAGGGGCGTGAGTCCAGAACCGTCATGCCGCACCTCCGCGGGCCAGCAGCCGTGCGCGCTGCTGGGAATCGGTGGCTGTCGCGATCGTCGTCCAGGCCATGGCAAGTGCTCCATCGAGCAATGCACGGTCCGCCGACGCCGAGGCACAGGCGGTCGCGAACTCTTGTTGGTGGTTCACCGCGTCTCCGCAGTCAATGGCAATGGTCGGGTGGATAGCGGGCAACACTCTTGTGACGTTGCCCATGTCGGTGCTCCCGATCTTCTCTCGCTGTTCCTGCTCGGGCGAGAGCGGGCGTCGTCCCAGGTCAGTGGCAGCACGCCGGTAGGCGTCCGCGAGCCACGGGTCGGGAGTCAGCTCGGCGTAGATCGGTGAGACCTGCACGACCTCATGGGTGCAGCCGGTCGCGAGCGCGCCGGCTTGGAAACAGTCCCGGATCCGGTTCTCCAGGCGCTGCAACGATTCCAAGTTCTCCGCCCTCACATCGAACATCGCGGAGGCGCGGGCGGGTATTACGTTCGGCACGGTGCCGCCGTTGGTGACGATGCCCGTGACCATCTGACCGGGTTCGAGGTGCTGACGCAGCAGGCTGATCGAGATCTGCGCGACGGTCACCGCGTCCGCGGCGTTGATCCCCAGGTGAGGGGCGGCGGCCGCGTGTGACGGCTTGCCCTTGTAGTGCACCTCGAGGTCGGTGATGGCGAGCGATCGGGCGGCACACGACTCGTACGGCGCCGGATGCACCATCATCGAGAACGAGACGTCGTCGAACACGCCTCGTTCCAGCATGAGCACCTTGCCGCCGCCGACCTCCTCCGCCGGCGTCCCGATCACCTTCACGGTGATACCCAGACGGTCGGCGATGTCACGCAGGGCGAGTGCCGTGCCGACCGAAGCTGCGGCGATGACGTTGTGCCCGCACGCGTGCCCGACCTCGGGCAACGCGTCGTACTCAGCGCAAAGTCCCAGCACCAGCTCGCCGTCGCCGTAGGTCGCGACGAACGCGGTGTCGAGGTCTGCCACACCGCGGTCGATCTTGAAACCCTCGCGGGCCAGCAGGGAGGTGATCTTCTCGACGCTGCGGTGCTCGGCGAACGCGAGCTCGGGCTCGGCGTGCAGAGAGTGCGAGAGGTCCAGCAGCGCGTCGGAGTACCGCTCGACGGTCGAGCGTGTGCTGATCTTCAAGTCGGTACCCATTTGCCACCATCCTGCATCACCACCTCTGGGACGCGGCGCGCTGATGATGATCAACCGGCTGGCCGGTCGCAGCGCTGCGCCAAGCGGCGAGCGAGTTTCGGTCTGACCGATCAACGATGACGCAAATGGTCGAGAAGCACGCTTAATTTTGACTATTACGTCCCACCATCTGGGACGAGTCGCCGCAGCTCGAACGACCGCTCGGCGGCCGCCGGGTCAGCCCTTCTTGGCCGCCCGCTCCTTGCGCCACTTCACCCACCGCTTCTTGTTGCGGTAGTAGACCAGCGCGAACAGGCCCAGCGCGATCGCGCCGATCCACAGCTTGCGCTTGGTCTCCTGCCGTACCTCTGGCGACGGCTCCTGCGGCGCGTTCACGTCGGGAGCCGGGTTCACGGCCGTCGTCTGCTGCGCTGCCACGACAACGTTCGCGCCCTCCTCAGCAATGGATGTCCCGGCGATCCCGAAGACGCCCATCAGCGCGAACACGCAGGCCAGCAGCAACCTCGACATGGCCTGAACTCTACCTCGAATACCACGATCGAAGGTCACCCAAACTAGTTACAACGCCTACCGAGAGTCCGATTGGAACGCCTTCAAAATCTGCTCCGCGGCCAGCGTCGCGGTCAGCTCGCCCGACCTGACCTTCTCCTCCAGTGAGGGGGCCAACGCGCGCACGGCGGTGCTCTCCCGCACCTGCCGCCACAGTTCGTCGTGAACCATCATCCAGGTCCATTCGACCTGTTGGCGCCGTCGACGCTCGTCCAGTTCGCCCGCGTCCCTCAAGGTGGCCCGGTGTTCCAGCACGCGGGACCACAGCTCTTCGAGCCCGTTCCCGGTGAGGCCCGAACACGTCAGCACCGGCGGGTGCCACAACGCGTCCGGCGCGCGCAGCAACTTCAACGCCCCGGCCAGCTCCCGCGCGGCCTTGCGGGCGTCCAGTTCGTGCTCACCGTCGGCCTTGTTGACCGCGATGACGTCCGCGAGCTCCAGGATGCCCTTCTTGATGCCCTGCAGCTGGTCACCGGTGCGCGCGAGGGTCAGGAACAGCGAGCAGTCCGTCATGTTCGCGACGGCCACCTCCGACTGCCCGACGCCGACGGTCTCGACCAGCACGACGTCGTAGCCGGCGGCCTCGACCAGCACGATCGTCTCGCGGGTGGCCTGTGCCACACCGCCGAGCGTGCCGGACGTCGGCGAGGGCCTGATGAACGCCTCCCGGTTCACCGACAGCCGCTGCATGCGCGTCTTGTCACCAAGAATGCTGCCGCCGGTGCGAGTGGACGACGGGTCGACGGCGAGCACCGCGACCCGGTGCCCCTTCTCGGTCAGCATCGTGCCGAGCGCGTCGATGAACGTCGACTTGCCCACGCCGGGCACGCCGGTGATGCCGACGCGGATCGCGTTGCCCGACTTGGGCAACAGCTCGATCAGCAGCTCCTGCGCCTTCGCGCGGTGGTCCGCCCGCTTCGACTCGACGAGCGTGATCGCTCTCGCGAGCACCCCGCGCTGACCCTCGAGGACACCTCTGGTCAGCTCGGCGACGTCGATCACCCTAGCCATGATGGCCGAGCTGATCTGCGAGTTTCACCAGTAGATCCTTCGCCGCGTCCGCGATGACCGTGCCGGGCGGGAAGATCGCCGCCGCACCTGCCGCGTACAGCTCGTCGAAGTCCTGCGGCGGGATCACGCCACCGACGACGATCATGATGTCCTCGCGGCCGAGCTTGGCGAGTTCCGCCCGCAGCGCCGGAACCAGCGTGAGGTGGCCGGCCGCCAGCGAGGACACGCCGACGATGTGCACGTCGGCCTCGACGGCCTGCCGCGCGACCTCCTCCGGCGTCTGGAACAGCGGACCGACGTCGACGTCGAAGCCGAGGTCCGCGAACGCCGTCGCGATCACCTTCTGGCCGCGGTCGTGGCCGTCCTGCCCCATCTTGGCGACCAGGATGCGCGGACGGCGGCCTTCTTCCTCCGCGAACGCCTCGACGACCTCGCGGCAGGCGTCCACGTTGGACACTTGGCCGACCTCCTGGCGGTAGACACCGGTGATGGTGCGGATCTGCGCAGAGTGCCGGCCCCACACCTTGCCGAGCGACTCGGAGATCTCGCCGACCGTGGCCTTGGCACGGGCCGCTTTGATGGCGAGCTCGAGCAGGTTGCCGTGGCCGCCCGCCGCGTTCGTGAGCGCGTCGAGCGCACTGTCCACAGCGGACTGGTCGCGTTCTTCCCTGAGCCTGCGCAGCTTCTCGAGCTGCTGCGCGCGCACGCCGGCGTTGTCGACCTTGAGGACCTCGATCTGCTCGTCGTTGGTCACCAGGTACTTGTTGACGCCGATGACGGGCTGACGACCGGAGTCGATGCGCGCCTGCGTGCGGGCGGCGGCCTCTTCGATGCGCAGCTTGGGGATGCCCTCGTCGATCGCGCGGGCCATGCCGCCGGCCTTCTCGACCTCGGTGATGTGCTCCCAGGCCTTCGCGGCGAGCTCGTTGGTCAGACGTTCCACGTACGCGCTGCCGCCCCACGGGTCGATCACACGCGTCGTGCCGGACTCCTGCTGGAGCAACAGCTGTGTGTTGCGAGCGATGCGCGCGGAGAAGTCGGTGGGGAGGGCGAGCGCCTCGTCGAGTGCGTTGGTGTGCAACGACTGCGTGTGCCCCTGCGTCGCCGCCATGGCCTCGATGCACGTGCGCGCGACGTTGTTGAACACGTCCTGCGCGGTGAGCGACCACCCGGACGTCTGGCAGTGGGTGCGCAGGCTCAGCGACTTGGGCGACTTCGGGTCGAAGCCCTTGACCAGCTTCGCCCAGAGCAGGCGCGCGGCCCGCATCTTGGCGATCTCCATGAAGAAGTTCATGCCGATCGCCCAGAAGAAGCTGAGTCGCGGCGCGAACGCGTCGACGTCCAGCCCGGCTTCCCGGCCGGCGCGGAGGTACTCGACGCCGTCCGCGAGCGTGTAGGCGAGCTCCAGGTCGGCGGTCGCCCCCGCCTCCTGCATGTGGTAGCCGGAGATCGAGATGGAGTTGAACTTCGGCATGTGCTGGGACGTGAAGCTGAAGATGTCGGAAATGATCCGCATCGACGGCTGCGGCGGGTAGATGTAGGTGTTGCGGACCATGAACTCCTTGAGGATGTCGTTCTGGATCGTCCCCATGAGCTGCTCCGGCTTCACCCCCTGCTCCTCGGCCGCGACCACGAACAGGGCCAGGACCGGCAGCACTGCGCCGTTCATCGTCATCGACACGGACATCTTGTCCAGCGGGATGCCGTCGAACAGCGTGCGCATGTCGTAGATCGAGTCGATCGCCACGCCCGCCATGCCGACGTCACCCGCGACGCGCGGGTGGTCCGAGTCGTAGCCGCGGTGGGTGGCGAGGTCGAAGGCGACGCTCAGGCCCTTCTGCCCGGCCGCGAGATTGCGGCGGTAGAAGGCGTTCGACTCCTCGGCCGTCGAGAAGCCCGCGTACTGCCTGATGGTCCACGGCTGGTTGACGTACATCGTCGGGTACGGGCCGCGCAGGAACGGCGCGATGCCGGGGTACGTCTCCAGGAAGTCCAGTCCGTCCACATCGGACGGGCCGTAGACCGGCTTGACCGCGATGCCCTCCGGCGTCTCCCACACGGGCAGGTCGGTCTCGTACTTCGCCGACGGGAGCGGGCCGAGGTCGATGTCCGCGAAGTTGGGGATCATCGCCTGACTCCAAGGAACTCGAAGGTGTCGTTGAGGATTTGCAGTGCCGGGCAACCCATGTAGACGTGGCCGTCGACATCCGCGTCGCTCTTGCGTCCTGCCAGGAGTACCCGTTCCGCACCCGCCGCACGCAACGCCTCGACGGTCGGGACGGCGAGGTCGGCGTAGCTGCTGTCGCTGCCGCACACGACCGCGATGCGCGCGCCGGACGCCTTGAACTTCTCCACGACGTCCTCGGCGGTCCTGGTCGGACCCGCGTTCGGGGTGGCGAAACCGCCGGCGTTGAACAGGTTCGCGGCGAACGTGGCACGGGCCGTGTGCGCGGCGACCGGGCCGAGGGTGGCCAGGAAGACCTGCGGGCGTTCCGGCTGGGCGTCGGCCAGGTCGCGCAGCTCCTCGAAGGCCTGGGCGTACCGGACTCGCGGCAGCCCGAAACTGTCAGACCCGCCTGAGAAACTTGGGATGGGGGGTGCATCCCCCCTGGGGGCCTGCGAATCGGGATCGATTCCGACTGCGTGATCCCGGGCGGAGCCCTGCTCGACAGCGGGTTCGTGAGCGGAGGCCTGCTCGACAGCCGGTTCGCGGACGACCGGCTTCTCGGTCAGGTTCGGGAACTCGCTGACCCCGGTGATCGGGTCGCTCCGATCAGCGAGCCGCGCCGACCGCTTCTCCCAGGTGGAGGCGATCCGCGAGGCCACCAGAGACCCCGCCGCAGGCAGCCCGCCCGCCCGTTCGATCTCCTGGAACCACGCCCAGGCCTTGCCGGCCAGCTCGTCGGTGAGCTTCTCCACGTACCAGGACCCGGCCGCGGGGTCGATCACCTCACCGAGGTGCGACTCCTCCAGCAGCAGGTTCTGCGTGTTGCGCGCGATCCGGCGGGCGAACTCGTCCGGCAGCCCGATGGCCGCGTCGAACGGCTGCACCGTCACCGAGTCGGCGCCACCGAGGCCGGCGGCCAGGGTGGCCACCGTGGTGCGCAGCATGTTCACCCACGGGTCACGGCGGGTCATCATCGCTGACGACGTCACCGCGTGCTGCACCTGCGGCGCATCGGCACCGGACACCTCGGCCACGCGCGCCCACAGGCGGCGGGCGGCGCGCAGCTTCGCGATGGTCATGAACTGGTCGGCGGTCGCGGCGTAGCGGAACTCCAGCTGCGCGAACGCTTGCGCGACGTCCAGGCCCGCGTCGGTCAGCGCGCGCAGGTACGAGACGGCCAGCGCGATCGACGCGCCCAGCTCCTCGGAGTCCGAGCCGCCCGCGTCGTGGAACGGCAACGCGTCCACCACCACGGTCCGCAACGACGGGAACTGCCGGCAAGCCTGCTTGATGACGTCGAGCGAGGGGCCGTGGGGCTTCAGCGCCAGGTTGCCCCGCACCTGCTCGGCCAGCAGCGGGGCCTGGTCGTAGATCCGCAGCATCGTGCGCGCGGCCTCGACGTCGCCGTCCAGCACGATCGGCGCGAGGTCGAGGTACACGCCGTCCAGCACGCGCTCGAGGGAGGACGCAGGGAGCGCGAGCCACAAGGAGGTGACGCCACCCTCCAGATCGTTCATCACAGCGACCGGATCGGGCACGGTGTGGCGCTGGCGGACGTCCCAGCCCTGCTTGGCGGGCACCAGCGCATAGGGAGGCAGCGCGTCGTCGAGCGTGTAGAGCGGCTGCAGCTCGATGCCGTCATAAGTCCTGGTGACCAGCGATTCGAAGCTCGCCCCGGTCTTCGCGAGGACGGCGTCGACCAGCTCACGCCACTGTTCCCTCGACGCTGAGGGGAACTCGTTCGGGCGGAATCCGGCGGGCAAGGCCAACTCCATCATGCGTTGCAGTGTTACCGACCAGTACCGACACGGCTATGTGAGGTTCACCGCCGTTAACGATGCAGTCAGTGTCTCAGGAACAATGGTCCAGTGGAGAACCTTGAGCAGGAGCGCTTGATCGCGGCTCGGTACCGGCTGCTGCACCTGCTCGGACGGGGCTCGATGGGCACCGTCTGGGCCGCCCACGACGAGGTGCTGCGCAGGCAGGTCGCGCTGAAGGAGATCCTGCGACCGCCGGGCATGACGGACGTGGCCGCCGATGAGCTGCGCGAACGGACGATGCGCGAGGCACGGGCCGTCGCCGCCCTCTCCCACCCGAACCTCGTGACGCTCTACGACGTCGTTCAGCACGACGGCGACCCGTACGTGGTCATGGAACTGGTGCCGTCCCGCAGTCTCGGCGAGGTGCTGCAGGAGCAAGGCTGCCTCACCGAGAAGCAGGGCGCCGCGGTGATGGACGCCGTCGCGGCCGCGCTGGCTGCGGCGCACCGGGCCGGCATCACGCACCGCGACGTCAAACCCGGCAACGTGCTGATCGCCGACGACGGCAGGGTGAAGCTCACGGACTTCGGCATCGCGCGCAACGTCGCCGAAGCCACCATGACGGCACGCGGCATCACGCTGGGCACGCCCGCCTACATCGCGCCGGAGGTCGCCCAGGGCGGTGACGTCTCGGAGGCCGCCGACCGGTGGTCGCTGGGCGCGACGATGTGGGCGGCGATGGCCGGCGAGCCGCCGTACGTCGGCAAGAACGTCATGCTGACGATCAACGCGGTGATCAACGGCGACGTGCCGGTGCCGGCGGGTGCCGGACGGCTCGCGCCGGTGATCAGCGGGTTGATGCAGAAGGATCCGGCCGAGCGGCTCTCGCTGGTCGACGTGCGCAAGCAGGTCTACCCGCTGCTGCCGGAGCCGGGCACCGACGCGTTCGAGGTTCGCGAGTCCGTGCCGCTGCCGGTGGTCGTGCGGCCGAAGCCGAGGATCGAACCGGACGCGCCGCTGGCCGACGATCCTGGCCCGCTGCCGTTCATGGTCACCAAGCCGATCGCGCCGCAGCGGCCGCGCGGACGGGTCGCCACCACGTTCCTGCTGGTCGCGGCCATCCTGCTGTTCGTGGTGGGCTCCGGTGGCGGGTTCGCGCTGACGCGGCTGGCCGCGGGTGTGCCGTTGCTGCCGCCGACCCAGCAGACGTTGCAGACCCTGCCTACCCTCCCCACGGCACCGAGGCTCGAGCCGAGGACCGCGTCGGCGGTGACGGCGATCGGCGACCAGGGCGGCAAGTTCACGCTGAACGTCGAGGCGAGCTGGACGATGTACGCCGAGCAGCGCGCGGCCGACAAGCTGATGCCCGCCTCCGCGGTGGTGCACTTCGTGTCGCCGAGCGGCGCGTACGAGGTCGCGGTGCAGCGCTACCCCGACTACTACCCGAGGCGCGACATCAGCGCGTACACGGCGAGCGTGCAGGCACGGTGGCCGGGCAGGTTCTTCGGCGGCGAGAAGGTGCTCACGCCGAACCTCGCGGGGCCGCACAGCGAGGACGGCATCCAGTTCATCTACCGGACCGTCGAGGGTGACGAACCCAACGCGTTGCGGAGGTCGCACTTCTCCCGCGTGCTGCCGTACGGCAACGATCTGTGGGTGGTCGAAGTGGTGGTGCCCACAGAGCAGGAGGACGAGGCCCGTGTCCGCTTGTTCGACGCGATCGCCTCGACGTTCGCCCCGGTGTAGGCCGTGTCCTGCGGGTCACGTCCGCGATAGCCGCGCCCGAGAGGGTCCCTGGCGGCACCGCCGCGTCTCCCAAATACGCACGGTATGAGGGAGACGCGGCGGCACCACCATGAACTCCGCCCAGAGCCCGATCTGCACAGTCACGACTCTCAACGGACAGATCCACAGGACACGGCTTACGCTCTCGCGGTGACTCCAGAAGAGCTGGCCGGCAAGGCCGCGGAAGAGATCCAGAGCCGCACCGGCGTGGCGAAGCACGACATCGCGATCGTGCTCGGCTCCGGCTGGCGGCCCGCCGCCGACGTGATCGGCGAGCCGGCCACCGAGATCGGTGTCGGCGAGCTGACGGGCTTCGAGGCGCCGACCGCGCTCGGCCACGGCGGCACCATCCGTTCCGTCGAGGTGGGCGGCAAGAAGGTCCTCGTCGTCCTCGGCCGCACCCACGGTTACGAGGGCAAGGGCGTGCAGAAGGTCGTCCACGGCGTGCGCACCGCCGCTGCCGCGGGCGTGTCGACGATCGTGCTGACCAACGCTGCCGGTGGCCTGCGGCAGGGCATGACCGTCGGGCAGCCGGTGCTGATCTCCGACCACCTCAACCTGACCTCGCTGTCGCCGCTGGTCGGCGCGCGGTTCGTGGACCTCACGGACCTGTACTCGCCGCGGCTGCGCAAGCTGGCGCAGGAGATCGACCCGTCGCTCGAGGAGGGCGTGTACGCCGGTCTGCCCGGCCCGCACTTCGAGACGCCCGCCGAGATCCGGATGCTGCGCACGCTGGGCGCGGACCTGGTCGGCATGTCGACCGTGCACGAGGCCATCGCCGCGCGCGCCGAAGGCGTCGAGGTGTTCGGTCTGTCGCTGGTCACGAACCTCGCGGCGGGCATCACCGGTGAGCCGCTGAACCACCAGGAGGTGCTGGACGCCGGTGCCGCCGCCGCTCAGCGCATGGGCACGCTGCTGCGTGAGCTGGTGGACCGGGCATGAGTTTGACGCCGGCACTGCGTGACGCGACGTTCCGGTGGATCGCTGACGACCCGTCGGACGCGACTCGAACTGAGCTGCAGGGCGTGTTGGCACGGGCGATGGGTGGCGACTCCGCCGCCCTGGCCGACCTGCAGGACCGGATGGCCGGGCCGCTGACGTTCGGCACCGCCGGTCTGCGCGGGCCGGTGCGAGCAGGGACCAACGGCATGAACGTCGCCGCGGTCGTGCGCACCACCGCTGGTCTGGCGTCGTGGCTGGGCACTTCCGGCCTGGTGTTCGTGGGCCGCGATGCCCGGCACGGGTCGGAGGAGTTCGCCACCGCGGCGGCCGAGGTGATGGCGGCCGCGGGCTTCGACGTCCGGGTGCTGCCGGGTCCGCTGCCCACGCCGGTGCTGGCCTTCCTGGTGCGCAAGCACGGTGCGGTGGCGGGGATCCAGATCACCGCGTCGCACAACCCGCCAGCGGACAACGGCTACAAGCTCTACCTGGCCGGTGGCTCGCAGATCGTGCCGCCGTCGGACGGCGAGATCGAGAAGGCGATCGAGGCCGTGCCGGCGGCGGTGTCGGTGCCCCGGTCCCCCTCGTACTCAACGGTTTCCGAGGCCGAGATCGACGCCTACCTGGAGAGGGTGGCGTCGTTGCCGCGTGGTCAGTCGCGTTCGTTGAAGATCGCACTGACGCCGATGCACGGCGTTGGCGGCGCATTCGCCGTGGAAGCGCTGCGGCGCGCGGGCTTCACCGACGTGCACGTGGTGCGGTCGCAGGCGGTGCCGGACCCGGACTTCCCGACGGTGGTGTTCCCGAACCCCGAGGAGCCCGGCGCATCCGACGAGCTGCTTTCCCTTGCGGCGTCGGTGGAGGCGGACCTGGCGATCGCGCTGGACCCGGATGCCGACCGGTGCGCACTGGGCGTGCGCGACGGTGACACGTGGCGGATGTTGCGCGGCGACGAGACGGGCGTGCTGCTCGGGTCGCTCGTGCTGTCCACCACCGAGTCCGCGGATCCGCTGGTGGCGACGACGATCGTGTCGTCCTCGCTGCTGAAGTCGATCGCCGCCGCGCACGGTGCTCGTTACGCGGAGACCCTGACCGGCTTCAAGTGGCTGGCGCGGGCGGGCGAGGGCCTGGTGTTCGCCTACGAGGAAGCGCTCGGCAACTGCGTCGACCCCGAGCACGTGGCCGACAAGGACGGCATCTCGGCCGCGGTCGTCGCCGCCGACCTCGCCGCCGGGCTGAAGGCCTCCGGTCGCACGCTGCTGGACGCACTGGACCAGCTGGCGCTCGACCACGGCCTGCACCTGACCGACCAGGTTTCCTTGCGCTACACCGACTTGTCGCTGATCGGCGCGACGATGGCACGGCTGCGCGCCGAGCCTCCCGCCGACTTCGAGTCGGAGGACCTGCTGCCCGGCGCGGACGTGCTGCGCTGGACGGCGGACGGCGTGCGCGTGATCGTGCGGCCGTCGGGCACCGAGCCGAAGCTCAAGGCGTACCTGGAGGTCGTCGAGCCCGTCACGGACGGACTGGAGTCCGCCCGTGCCGCTGGTAGGGCTCGTCTGGCCGAGTTGCGCGAACGGGTTACCGCACTGGTCAGCTAGACAGCGCGATCATCAGGCAGATCGCGGCGAGAGCGAAGCCCCCGCCGGCCACCAGGTAGGCCCTTCTGGTCGGCGGGGTCACCGCGTTGCGGCGCCCCTCGGTGACCGCCGCGACGGCGATCCGCCCGAAGATGTACGCGATCGTGCAGAGCCCCACGCCGAGTCCGAGCAACATCGTGTTGACGTCCCACGGGCTGTGGTCGAACCCCGGCCACAGCGACGCGAAGAGGGGCCCGATCCCGATCATCCCGATGCCGATCGCAAGGCCGAAACCCCAGGTGATGCGACGCTGACGAGGACTGGTGGTCATAAGGGCGGTGGTCTTCATGGTCCCTCCTGTGTACACCCACTAGGACGTCTGACCGGCCGCGGGGTTCCGTTTGCAGAACAACAAGAACGCCTGCGGTCCGGCTTCGCCCACGCCCTTCTGACGTTGCAGGCGTGCCACCTCGTTGAAGCCGGCTTCGGTCGCGTTGCGCACGGTCTCGTCGATGTCGTGCCAGTACACCTCCAGATCGACGTCGTGGCCGTACGCGTGGGTCAGGTGCCGCTTCTGGTCACCCAGCTTGAAGGCGTGCAACAGGTAGCCGCCAGGCTCGACGACGCGGTGGAACTCCTGCCAGGGCACGGACTCCGCTGGCATGTGCACCGTGGAGTACCAGACGACCGCGCCGCCGAGGCTGTCGTCCTCCAGGTCCAGCTTCGTGATGTCGCCCTGCGTGAAGGTGAGGTGCGGGTACAGCTCGCGCGCCTGCGTGAGCATGCCTTCGGACAGGTCGACGCCGAACGCCTCCTTGCCGAGCTCGTGCAGGTGCTGCGTGATGCGTCCGGTGCCGCAGCCGAGGTCGCCGATCGGGTCGCCGGCCAGCTCGGCGAACGCGCGCATGATCGCGGCGTCGAGCGGTCGGCCGTCGTGCGCGTCCGGAATCAGGCGGGCATAGTCGGCGGCAACAAGGTCGTAGGAGGCGCTGGTCATGGTCATCTATGTTGCCGCCCATGGAGTACACGCGGCGTGACCTCGCACAGGCCGTGCTCGACGCACATCCCGACAGCAGTCGCGGCCTCAACATGTTCTACGGCGCGTTCAGCGACGACATGAAGGCGTTCCAGATCCGCCTGCGTGACGGCCTGCTGAGGGCGTTCGGCGTCGACCTCAACGCGCACATGCCGCTGAAGATGATGCTGAAGAGCACCGTCGACTCGAACGCCGCGATCACCTCACCGGGCAGCGGCTTCGGCGAGTTCAGCGCCATCGCCCGCAAACTGGAGGGCAGCGGCGTCATCGACCGGATGATGGAGATCGCCAGGCTGAACGACGAGTCGCAGAAGATCCACCTCGACATCGTCGAGGAGCTGCTGGGCCTCATGCGGCCGACGGCCGAGGTGGTCACCTCCGAGGACCTGAAGGCGCTCGGTGTGGACGACGATCCGCCGGACGTCAACGACTACGAGATGGACTACTGATGGCGCGGTTGCTGATCGTCCACCATACGCCGTCGCCCGCGCTGCAGGCGATGTTCGAGGCAGTCGTCGCCGGCGCCACCACGCCGGAGATCGAGGGCGTCGAGGTCGTGCGCCGGGCCGCGTTGTCCACAACTGCTGTGGATGTCCTGGAGGCCGACGGCTACCTGCTGGGCACGCCCGCCAACCTCGGCTACATGAGCGGTGCGTTGAAGCACTTCTTCGACACCATCTACTACCCGTGCCTCGATTCCACGCGCGGCAGGCCGTTCGGGCTCTACGTGCACGGCAACAACGACACGACGGGTGCGGTGCGGAGCGTCGAGACGGCCACGAACGGGTTGGGCTGGGAGAAGGCGGCGCAGCACGTGCTCGTCACGGGCGAGCCGGCGAAGGCCGACGTGGAGGCGTGCTGGGAGCTCGGCGCCACGGTTGCGGCGACCCTCGCGGGCTAGCCGCTACTGCCGGCGGGGCGTCAACTGCCCCGTCATGACGGCGTAGTTGGTGGGCAGGTAGGTGCCGTCCTCGCAGGCGACCAGCAGGCTGTCCCTCACGAGCAAGTCGACGTACTCCTCCAGGGTGTACCCGAGAAACCATGCGGCATCGGCGATCGAGCAGTTCTCGTCGTCGGCGACGCCCGGGGCGTGGTACCAGCAGATCTCGGCCTCACCGAACATCATGTTCGGGTCCTGCCGCATCTGCCGGTGGACCAGCCGGGCATCCAGTGCGGCCACGGCGGCCTGCACCGGCAGGTACAACTCATCGGTCTCCCGCACGAGCGGTGACCGGTAGACGAACACCTTCCCGCCAGCGCGTCGTGCCCACAGAAACGTCGATCGGTCGACGATGGTCTCGCGAACCACGGCGGCCCCCTCAGGCGAGTTGTCCACATGAACCCAGGGTTGTCCACAGCTTCTTGTCCCCAATCTGTGGACAACCCTGGGGATTATCTCGAACACATGTTCTAGCGACCCACAGCGCTCATGTCCGGGTACCGCTCCCCGGCGACAGCCGAAGCAGGCACAGCAGCTTCGATCGCGGCGAGATCGTCGGCCGACAGCTCCAAAGCGGCCGCCGCCACGTTCTCCTCCAGGTACTTGATCCGCTTCGTCCCCGGAATCGGCACGACGTCGGACCCGCGGTGCTGCACCCAGGCCAGCGCCAGCTGACCGGCCGTCACCCCGCGGTCCGCGGCCAGCGCCCGCAGCTCGGAGACCATCTTCAGGTTCGCGTCGAGGTTGGCACCGGAGAAGCGGGGCTGCGCGACGGCGCGGTAGTCGTCGGAAGAGAAGTCGGCGGAGGAGGTGAAGCGCCCGGTCAGCACGCCGCGGCCCAGCGGCGAGTAGGGCACCAGGCCGATGCCCAGCTCACGTGCGGTGGGCACGATCTCCGCCTCGATGTCGCGCGACCACAGCGACCACTCGCTCTGCAGCGCCGTGATCGGGTGGACGGCGTGAGCGCGGCGCAGCGTCGAAGCGCCCGCCTCGGACAGGCCCAGGAACCGCACCTTGCCCTCGGTCACCAGCTCGGCCATCGCCCCGACGGTTTCCTCGATGGGCGTGTCCTCCGGGACGCGGTGCAGGTAGTAGAGGTCGATCACGTCGGTGCCGAGGCGCTTCAGCGAACCCTCCACCGACGACCGCACGTAGTCTCGGTCGCCGCGGATGCCACGACGTTCGCCGTCGCGGACGATGCCGAACTTCGTGGCCAGGACGACCGAGGAACGGCGATCCGCGATCGCGCGGCCCACCAGCTCCTCGTTGACGTACGGGCCGTACATGTCGGCGGTGTCGAGCAGGGTGACGCCGAGCTCCAGGGCCCGGTGGATCACCGCGATCGACTCCGACTCGTCGCCGGCGCCGTAGAACTCCGACATTCCCATGCAGCCGAGACCCTGCGGCCCGACCTCCAGCTCTCCCAAGAAACGGCTCACGCCGTGGCCTCCAAGTCCCGCTCGACCACCGCGTAGTGGTCGATCTTGTAGTCGAGCACCTCCAGGCAGGTCTGCAGCTCCGCGATGCGGGCGCGGACGTCCGCGCGGTGGTCGACGAGGATTTGCTTGCGGCGGCCTGCTGTCAGGTCGCCCTTGTGCCTGAGCTGCGCGAACTCGCGCATCATGCGGATCGGCATGCCGGTCGTGCGCAGGCGCGTCACGAAGGCCAGCCAGCCGAGGTCCTCCTCCGAGTAGCTGCGGCGACCACCCGAGTCACGCGCGGGCGGGTCGACGAGCCCGATTCGTTCGTAGTAGCGCAGGGTGTCGATGGACAACCCGCTGCGCTGCGCGGCTTGGGCTATCGAGTAACTCACGAACTCGACGCTATGACCTAGAGCGCGCTCTAGGTCAAGCGGAATCCTTGGGAAGTCCCCACGCTTCGAGATGGCCCGCCATCTCCGGGACGTCGATCTTGTCGCGGCCCAGCGAGCGCACGAGGTCGAGTGCGTCGTCCTCGTCCGCGTCGATCCAGTAGCCGTTGATGTCACACATCGTGACGGCGGCTACCCAGCCGAGGCGCCAGTTGCCCTCGACGAGAGGGCGGGTTCGCACGATGGAGTCGAGTAAGGCGGAGGACTTCAACCACAGCGTGTCGTAAGCCTCCACGCCGAGAACGGTGGCGCGGGGACGGTACGCCGCCGTGTCCAGCAGACCGATGTCCCGGACGACGAGGTCGCCACCGGTCACGGCCGTGGCCAGCACTAAGAGGTCCCCGGCGTCGAGGTAGGAGATCACGGCACCCAGTTGATCACAGAGGTCTGACAGTTTCAGGAAGATCCGAGCCTATCCAAAAGACCTCGGTACTTGGGCAGGACTCGCCCGAGGACCTCCCCGAGCTTCTCCTCCTGCTGCATGCGCTGGTAGCGGTCCGCGATCGCGAGACGCACGACCTCCTGCTTGGAGCGACCCTCGGCCTGCGCCAGCTCAGCGAGCCGCAGGTTCTCCTCTTCGGTCAACCGCAAGGTCATCGCCATTCCACGGACGGTACCAATCTGATACCACGCAGACCAGCGGCCGTTAGGATTGCGTGATGCCCAGGCCCAAGATCCACGACGACGCTCTGCGACGGCGTCTGCTCGAGCGGGCGGGCGAGCTGCTCAGCACCGAGGGCCCTGCCGCGGTGAGCCTGCGCAAGATCGCCACCGACGTCAACACCTCGACGACGGCGGTCTATTCCCTCTTCGGCGGGAAGCCGGCGCTGCTCGAAGCGCTCTACGACGAGGCGTTCAGCCGGTTCGGCGCGCACCTGGCGGCCGTGCCCGTCACCGACGACCCCGTGGAGGACCTGCTCCGGATCGGACTCGCGTACCGGCGCAGCGCGCTGGAGGACCCGCGGTTCTACTCGGTGCTCTACTCGAAGGTCGTCGAACCTACGAAGGAGATGAGCCGCGCGGCCGGCCGGACGTTCGCGCCGGTGATCAAGGCTGTGCGCCGCGCGGTGGAGCAGGGCCTCTACCGGGCGGAGGACCCGGAGCAGATCGCCATGTCGATGTGGGGCATCGCGCACGGCCTGGTGAGCCTGGAGCTCAACGGCAACCTGCCGCCTGGCATCGATCCCGCCGCCACCTACGAGGTGGCGTTGCGCGCGCACAGCAGGGGCTGGCTGGCGGAATCCGGGGAGGCGGCCGCCGCGAAACCTCCCCGGACCCGCTGAACTGTCCGATCCGGACAGCCCGTCCTACTTCAAGGTCCCGTCCAGGGCCTTGATCAACTCAGCGTCCGCGGTGTCACCGTCGAGCGACCAGATCATCGCGCCGCCGAGGCGGTGGGCGTTGATGAAGCGAGCCTTGCGCTTCATCTCGGTCGCGTCGTCGAAGGTCCACCACGTCGTGCCGTCGTAGATCCACGCGAAGCCGGCGCGCTCGTCGCGGTAGATCTTGTACTTGGGGTCGGCGAGCTTGGGCTTGATGGTGTGGAAGTCCTCGTAGCCCGCCTCGTACGTGGCCGGCGCGGGCGTGCCCGTGCCGAACAGGCCGTTGCGGTCACCGGGTGCGACACCGGTCCAGCCGCGTCCGTAGAACGGCACACCGAGCACGGTCTTGGAGCGCGGCGCACCCCGCGAGAGCCACGCCTTGACCGTCACCTCGGAGCTGAACTCGAACTCCGACGGGTCGCCCTTGGGCACGCGCAGCGCGGACTGCTGGTTCGCCACCGGGTCCCAGGCACCGTGGTAGTCGTAGCCCTGCAACGTGCCGAACGTCAGGTAGCAGAACACCTTCCTGACCTCGAAGCCCCTGTCCACCTGCACCGGGTCGGCCGGGAGGAACGCCGTCAGGTCGCGGTTCCAGCCCATCTGCTTGCGATACTCGGCGAGCAGCAGGGTGAAGTTCTGCTTGTCCTCGGGACGCACGACGTTGGGCGGGTCCATGTTGCCGTTGCTGGCAGGCCACTCCCAGTCGAGGTCGACGCCGTCGAAGACGCCCTTCGCGGCACCCTCCGGCAGACCCGGCAGGTTGCCCTTGATCCACATGTCGGTGCACGACTTGACGTGCGCGGCGCGCGACTCGGGGGTCAGCGCGGCGTTGGAGAAGTAGCGCGAGCCCGTCCAGCCACCCAGCGAGATGTTGACCTTCAGCTTGGGGAACTTGGCCTTGAGCTGCTTGAGCTGGTTGAGGTTGCCCATGAGGGCCTGACCCGGCTCGTCGGCCTTGCCGCTGACGGACTGCTCCGCCGTGTACGGCATCTGCCAGTCGGCCCACGGGTCGGAGCTGATGCACCTGCCCGACTCGTCGAGGAACCCGAAGGCGTAGTTCAGGTGCGTGAGCCGCGCGGCGGCCCCGCTGTCGACGAGGTTCTTGACCCGGAAGTTCCGGCCGTACACGCCCCACTGGATGAAGTACCCGACCGTGCGGGTCTTCGAATAACCGTGGTGCCCATTGGTCTCGACATCGGCGTTCGCCGGCGCATAAGCCAGCGACGCGGACAGGGCGCCGACCACGAGGGTGGCGACACCCCATCTCCGTCTGGACATGGTTCTCCTCTTGCGGATCGCGGCAGCGGCGATGTGGTCCAGAGCACCATAGGACTGAGGTCTAGACCACTGCTACGTCCGATCGGAGGTATGTCCTAAACCGCCCCGTACAGACGGTCACCGGCATCGCCCAGACCAGGGACGATGAAGCCGGAGTCGTTCAACCGCTCGTCGACGGACGCCGTGACGAGACGCACCGGCAGCTTCGAGTCCTCCAGGTGGTTGATGCCCTCGGGCGCCGCGAGCACGCACACCGCCGTCACGTCGGTCGCACCGCGCTGGGTCAGCAGCCGGATCGTGTACGCCATCGAGCCGCCGGTCGCGAGCATCGGGTCGAGCACGAGCACCGGACGTCCGGCGAGGTCCTCCGGCAGCGACTCCATGTACGGCGTCGGCTGCAGCGTCTCCTCGTCGCGGGCGAGCCCGACGAACCCCATCTGGGCGTCCGGGATCAGCTTGTGCGCCTGGTCGGCCATGCCCAGTCCGGCCCGCAGCACCGGCACGAGCAACGGCGGGTTCGCGAGCTTGTAGCCGGTGGTGCGCGCGACCGGCGTGTGCGTGCGCTCTTCGGTCACCGGGGCCTCACGCATGGCTTCGTAGACCAGCATGACGGTGAGCTCCTGCAGCGCCGCACGGAAAGCTGCGTTGTCCGTGCGCGCATCGCGCATGGTTGTGAGTCTCGCCTTGGCGAGTGGATGATCGACGACGAGGACGTCCATGCCGGACACGGTAACCGCTGTGAGGAGCCACGGGTGTTCGAAGAGATCTACCGCGAGTCCCGCCACCGCACCGTCGGCATCACCATGGGCCTGAGCACCGAGGAGCTCGCGCGACCGGTGCCCGCGTGTCCTGAGTGGACCGTGCACCAGCTGATCGCGCACCTCGCCGGCGTCGCCGCGGACTTCGCCTCGGGCAGGGTGGAGGGCTCACCCGGCGAGGAGTGGACCGCACGGCACGTCGCCGAGCGCGAGGGCGTGCCGGTGCTCGACCTCCTGGAGCAGTGGAACGCCAGCACCGAGCTCCTGGACAAGATCCCCGGCCAGATCGCGATGGACGCGGTCACGCACGAGGCGGATCTGCGCGCCGCCGTCGGCCGCGAGCGTCTCCCCGATCACCCGTGGCAGACGACGCTCACCGGCATCGTCACCCGCTACCTCCCCGACCTGACCGTCACGACCGAATTCGGCGTCATCGGCACCGGTCACGTCG
Source organism: Lentzea roselyniae (assembly GCF_039537795.1). NCBI lineage: Bacteria > Bacillati > Actinomycetota > Actinomycetes > Pseudonocardiales > Pseudonocardiaceae > Lentzea > Lentzea roselyniae. Next base: position 70,531 of record NZ_BAABBE010000005.1, on the reverse strand, counting down.
CGCTGGAGGTCGACGGGTACGAGCTGTGGCGGGCGTTCTTCGGGAGGCGCTCCCGCAAGCAGATGGAGGCGTGGCACTGGTCGGAGCCGTATCCGGTCGAGAAGGTGACGTTCTTCCCGCCGCGGGACACCGATCTGACGGAGTGAACGCCGTTAACCAAAGGTGTAGGGTCGGCCGGGTGACAGACCACGTGCGCATCGGGGTGCTCGGCGCGGCCATGATCACGCCGGCCGCCGTCCTCCGCCCCGCCCGCTCCTCGACGGTCGCCGAAGTGGTGGCGGTCGCGGCGAGGTCCACCGGCCGCGCCCAGGCCTTTGCCGACAAGCACGGCATTCCGCGCGTGCACGGCTCCTACGAGGAGCTGCTGGCAGATCCGGCCGTGGACGCCGTGTACAACCCGCTGCCGAACGGTCTGCACGGCAAGTGGACGCTCGCCGCGCTGGAAGCCGGCAAACACGTGCTGTGCGAGAAGCCGTTCACCGCCAACGCGGCCGAGGCTGAGGAGGTCGCCGCCGCGGCCAACGCTTCCGGGCTGGTGGTGATGGAGGCGTTCCACTACCGCTACCACCCGCTGGCCGTCCGGATCGACGAGATCATGCGGTCCGGCGTGCTGGGCCCGCTGCGGCACGTGGAGGCTTCGGTCTGCTTCCCGTTGCCGGTGTTCTCCAACATCCGCTACGACTACTCGCTCGCGGGCGGCGCGATGATGGACGCCGGTTGCTACGCCGTGCACATGGCGCGCCTGCTCGGCGGTGATGAGCCCGAAGTTCGTTCCGCACGGGCGTTGCTGCGCGGTCCCTCGATCGACCGCGCGATGCGCGCGTCGTTGCGTTTTCCCTCTGGTCACACGGGTTCGGTGCACGCGTCGATGTGGTCGTCGACGGTGCTCAAGCTCTCGCTGAAGGCCATCGGGGAGAACGGCACGCTGAGCGTGTTCAACCCGCTCGGTCCTCACACGTTCCACCGGTTGTCGTTGCGGCTCAGGAACAGGAGCTCCGCGGAGACGTTCGGGCGGCGGGCGACCTACGCCTACCAGCTCGACGCGTTCACCGACGCCGTGCTGCACGGCAAGCCGTTCCCGACGACCGCGGACGACGCGGTGAAGAACATGACGGTGATCGACTCGATCTACCGGGCGGCCGGTCTGCCGTTGCGCCAACCCACCGCGTGACCGGAGTGACCTGAGTCACCCAACCCGCCCTCCCCCGCGCCGTGTCTTGAGTGCGGACAGAAGGGGGAGGGCCATGAACCGGGCAGTACTCGTCGCGGTCGTCGGTATCGGCGTGCACGCGTTCAACCACTTCACGATCGGGCTGCAGGACGTGCTGGGCGGGCAGCTGTCGCCGGGCGCGATCTACCACCCGGTCAGCTTCGTGCTCTACACCTGGCTCGCACTCGCCGTGCCGGACGGGAAGAACTGGGCCAGGATCACGATCAGCGTGTTGCTGCTCGGCCAGTTCGCGGGCAGGTTCTTCGTGCTCTTCGCCTATCCGGAGGCGTGGCCGGAACTGGTCGGCGGCTGGGCGGTGTCGCTCGTGGTGGGGTGGCTGCTCTGGGTGCCGCAGGGGGCGCGCGCCTACTTCCGGAAGCGGGAAGCCGTTGGCTGACAACGAGTACACCGAGTACGTCACGGCGGCGCTGCCGTGGTTGCGGCGCACCGCCTACCTGCTCTGCGGTGACGTGCACCGCGCCGACGACGTCGTGCAGGTGGCGATCACCCGGCTGTACACGAACTGGCGCAGGGCCAGAGCCGCCGACAACCTCGACGCGTACGTGCGGGCGATCCTGGTCCGCACGTTCCTCAACGAACGCAGGCGGCCGTGGAGCCGAGTTCGTCTCTTCGAGCGTGTGGACGAGCTGCGGTCGGTCACGAACCCGGACTTCGAGACCCGCGAGGAGATCCGCGTCGCGCTGATGCGGGTGCCGCCCGGCCAGCGCGCGGTGCTCGTCCTGCGATTCCTGTTCGACCTGCCGGTGGCCGAGGCCGCGAAGGCCCTGCGGTGCTCGGAAGGCACGGTGAAGAGCCAGACCGCGGCCGGGCTCGCGGCCCTGCGCACACAGTTGGGAGTGACCCAGTGATGTCCGAAGAGGACGGTGCACGGCTGCTCGGGCCGTTGCGGTCGGTGGACGTGCCCGCTTCCGGCGGTGTCAGCGTGTCGCGGGCGATCAGGTCCGGCAAGCGCACCAAGGCGTTGCGGGTGGCGGCGGCCGGCGTGTTCGTGCTGATCGCGGCGGGTGTGCTGCCAGTGCTGATCCGGCCTGCCCCCGATCCCGTGGCGATGGGCGGGTTCGACCCGTTGGTGCGCACGATCAGCGCCGGTTCGGCGGGCGGGTTCACGCCGGAGGTCTACGTCACCGGGCGGGAGAAGCAGATGATCGTGCTGCGGCCCGAGCGGGGCGGCGACCAGTCCGCCGGCGTCGTGGTGAACGCGGCGGGAACAGCGGGCGTGCCGCAGGGCGAGGCGATGCCGGACGTCGACGGCAAGCGCGCGTTGTGGACGGGCACCTACCTGGCGGTCGAGTGGGCGCGCGATGCGTGGGCGTTCGTGACGGTGGAGGGTTTTCCGGACGATCGCGAGCGGGCACACCGGGTGGCGCAGAGCCTGCGGTTCGACGAGCACGTCCAGATCAAGGTCCCGTACACCGTGGAGACCTCGTGGACGCTGGACGGCGTGCGCGACACCGGCGGTGACATCGAGCTGGTGTTCACCAACGGCGTCCGCCTCGCGCTGCGGTCCGGCGTGGGCCTGGCACAGGGCGAGGCACCTCAGGCGGAACTGGAGGCGCTGGAGAAGTCGGTGCGGCCGGCCGATCCCCCGGTCACCAACCCGTTCCGATGACGCCACCCGATTCGGTGGCCACACAACCCGATCCGGCAATCAAGAATCGACAAAGCGACTCCGAAGTGTCTCGTAACCAGTTGAGACGCGGAGGTACGTGCGGTGACCATCGAGCAGAAGCCCGCCCAGCAGTTGTGTGAATCCCCGCTGGTCATCCTGGGGGTGTCGGCGTCACTGGCAGTGCTGATCGGTGTCCTGCCGATGACGTGGGGCTACAGCCCGGCCCTCGCTTCCGGCCTCGGGGCCCTGCTCGTCGTGGCCTTCGCGATCACCGTCAAGTACGCACCGAACCGCAAGTAGGAGTTCTAGACTCGATCGGGTGAGCGACGAGCTGGTACCAGCCGACCAGAGCCACCTGAGGGCGTCCGACGCGGACCGGGAACGGATCGCGCAGGTCCTGCACAAGGCGACCGCCGAGGGCCGCCTCGACATCCACGAGCTGGACGAGCGGCTCGCGGCCGTCTACGCCGCGAAGACCTACGGCGAACTCGCTCCCATCACCGCCGACCTGGTGCTGAGCGGCCTGCCGCAGCCCTCGGCCGTCCCGCAGTACCAGCCGGTCATGAGCGACCGCATCGGCGGCGAGCCGGGCAGCGCGGTGTCCGTCGCGTTCTGGTCGGGCGTCAACCGCAAGGGCCACTGGGTCGTCCCGCGGATGCACAACGCCGTCGCGGTCATGGGCGGCATCGAGATCGACCTGACCCACGCGAGCTTCGCCGAGGCCGAGGTGACCATCAGCGCGTTCGCGTTCTGGGGCGGGGTCGAGATCCGCGTGCCGGACGACATCAACGTGAAGGTCGACGGGTTCGGGTTCATGGGCGCGTTCGAGGACAGGGCGCCGGGGCGGCGGCACATTCCCGGTGCGCCGACCGTGCGGGTCACCGGGCTCGCGATCATGGGTGGCGTGGAGGTCAAGGGGCCGAAGCGCAAGAAGTCCAGCATCCTGCGCGAGCTCCTCGACTGATGCGCTTCGCCGAACTCGTCGAGGGCACGGTTCGGGAAGGCGTCGGGGTCTGGCTCGAGATGAACGGCGAGCGGTACGCGGACGAACGGGGTCCGTGGACCGTGCTCGTCCGCACGGGCCTGTTGGTGTCCCTCACCCACGACGGGAGCCGGCGCCTCGCGGTCACGGGCCGGACGTGGGCAGTTTTCCCACCCTCGATGATTGTCTGATCTCCGCGGACGCCCTCGCCTGAAACAACGACTTCCGCCGGGCGCGGCGGGCGGTCATCCTCCCGGGACCGCACGCCGTCTTCCCCGCGAAGGTCGTGACGACTCCCTCTGACAGACCCGTTTTCGTCGATCCGAGCTGCCGCCGACGCAAGGTGCCGCGCATCACCATCGGCACTGTCTCCGCTGGTGTCGTGGCATATCTGGTGTTGCTCGTGGTGGTCTCGCCGGTGGCCCGGTGAAGCCCGCAACGCCGTTGCCGATCCCGGAGCACGACGACCCGCCGGCCGCCACGACGGCTGACGCCGACGGCAGGTCCCGCGAACACCGTGCCGCAGACCGTCCACCGGAGCGGGCCGCTGATCGGCGACACATCTCGCGGCACAGTTCGTCCGCTCTCCTCGCCGAGCTCGCGGATGAGCTCGAGCGACTCGGTGAACCGGCCCAGCGCCTTCTCCGCGCCGCCACCGCGTGTGCACCAGCCCGCGCGGATCCCCCGGCAGCACCTCACCCCACAACGCGTCCACGAGCCGGTCCACCGGCACCGCGTTCCCCGCCTCCAGCGCGAGCATCGCGAAGAGCGTTCGCTGCAAGGGCGAGCCGAGCGGAAGCAGCTCACTCCCGGCCCACGCGTCGACCGCCCCAGCAGCGTGATTCTGAGCACGCCGACCACCTCCGTGATCCAGGGGAACGGCGACCGCGCAACGAGGTGCGTTCGCCCCTCAGATGCACCTGAACAGCGCAAACGGCTTCACTTAGGACGGGCGTCCCATTCCGCTTAGACTCCGAGTCATGGCTGCTCCAACGACACTGCCGTCGGCCCTGGCTGACGCCGTGCGCGACGAATCGTCGCTGCGGCGTTTCCTGCACGGGCTCCCCGGCGTCGACCAGGTCGGCGTCGAGCAACGAGCCGCGGGCCTCGGCACGCGGAGCATCAAGAAGGCCTCCAAGCTGCACGCCATCGACCTGGCGATCAGCATGGTCGACCTGACCACGCTGGAAGGCGCCGACACCCACGGCAAGGTGCGCAGCCTCGCCGCCAAGGCGAAGCGGCCCGACCCCGAGCGGCCGGACGTGCCGCGGGTCGCCGCGGTGTGCGTCTACCCGGACATGGTCAAGACCGCGGCCGACGAGCTCAAGGGCACCGGGATCAACGTCGCCAGCGTCGCGACGGCGTTCCCCAGCGGGCGCAGCACGATGGACATCAAGCTTGCCGACACCCGGTTCGCCGTCGAGCAGGGCGCGAGCGAGGTCGACATGGTGATCGACCGCGGCGCGTTCCTCTCCGGCCGGTACGGGCAGGTGTTCGAGGAGATCGTCAAGATCAAGGAAGCCTGCGGGGACGCGCACCTCAAGGTCATCCTGGAGACCGGCGAGCTCGTGACGTACGACAACGTCCGCCGCGCGTCGTGGCTCGCGCTGCTCGCGGGTGGTGACTTCATCAAGACGTCGACCGGCAAGGTGCAGCCCGCCGCGACGTTGCCGGTGACGCACGTGATGCTGCAGGCGGTCAGGGACTGGAAGAACCAGACGGGTGAGCTGCGCGGGGTGAAGCCCGCGGGTGGCATCCGCAGCACCAAGGACGCGATCAAGTACCTGGTGGCCGTGCACGAGGTGGCCGGGCCGGAGTGGCTCGACCCGCACCTCTTCCGGTTCGGCGCGTCGACGTTGCTGAACGACCTGCTCATGCAGCGGCGGACCCAGTTGGACGGCCACTACAGCGGCCCGGACTACGTGACGGTGGACTGAAGACATGTGGGAATACGCCCCCGCGCCCGAGTCGCGGGACATCGCGAACCTCAAGCCGAACTACCGGATGTTCGTCGACGGCAAGTTCGTCGAGGGCACCGGCGAACCGCTCAAGACCATCAACCCGGCCACCGAAGAGGTGCTCGCCGAGGTGTCGACGGCGTCCACGTCCGATGTGGACAATGCCGTCAAGGCGGCACGTCGCGCGTACGACCGCGTGTGGTCGAAGATGCCCGGTTCCGAGCGGGCCAAGTACATCTACCGGATCGCGCGGCAGATCCAGGAACGCGCGCGTGAGCTCGCGGTGCTGGAGTCGCTCGACAACGGCAAGCCGATCAAGGAGTCGCGCGACGTCGACGTGCCGACGGCCGCTGCGCACTTCTTCTACCACGCGGGCTGGGCGGACAAGCTCTCCTACGCGGGCTACGGGCCGGACCCGAAGCCGCTGGGTGTCGCCGGCCAGGTGATCCCGTGGAACTTCCCGCTGCTGATGGCCGCGTGGAAGATCGCTCCGGCGCTCGCGTGCGGCAACACGGTCGTGCTGAAGCCGGCCGAGACGACGCCGCTGACCGCGCTGGTGCTGGCCGACATCATCCAGCAGTGCGACCTGCCGCCGGGTGTCGTCAACATCATCCCCGGCGCCGGTGACGTCGGCGCGACGCTCGTCGAGCACCCGGACGTCAACAAGGTGGCGTTCACGGGCTCGACCGACGTCGGCAAGATCATTCAGCGGCAGCTGGCCGGTACGAACAAGAAGCTGACTCTGGAACTGGGCGGCAAGGCGGCGAACATCGTGTTCGACGACGCGCCGCTCGACCAGGCCGTCGAGGGCATCGTCAACGGCATCTTCTTCAACCAGGGCCACGTCTGCTGCGCCGGATCCCGTTTGCTGGTGCAGGAATCCGTCGCTGACGAGCTGCTGGAGAAGCTGCAGACCCGCATCCAGACGTTGCGCGTCGGCGACCCGCTGGACAAGAACACCGACGTCGGCGCGATCAACTCGGGCGAGCAGCTCGCCAAGATCAAGGAGCTGACCGAGTCGGGCGAGGCCGAGGGCGCCCAGCGGTGGACGTCGTCGTGCCCGTTGCCGGACAAGGGTTTCTTCTTCGCCCCGACGGTGTTCTCCAACGTGTCGCAGGCGATGCGGATCGCCCGCGAGGAGATCTTCGGCCCGGTGCTGTCGGTGCTGACGTTCCGCACGCCGGACGAGGCCGTGGCCAAGGCGAACAACACGCCGTACGGCCTGTCCGCCGGTGTCTGGACGGAGAAGGGCTCGCGGATTCTCTGGATGGCGCAACGCATGCGCGCCGGCGTGGTGTGGTCCAACACGTTCAACCGCTTCGACCCGGCCGCGCCGTTCGGCGGGTACCAGGAGTCGGGCTTCGGCCGTGAGGGCGGCCGCACCGGTCTGGAGGCCTACCTCGATGTCTGATCGCGTCTCGGTCGCGAAGACCTACAAGCTCTACATCGGCGGCGCGTTCCCGCGTTCCGAGTCGGGTCGCAGCTACCCGGTGACCGACTCGAAGGGCGGCTTCCTCGCCAACGCCGCGCAGGGCTCCCGCAAGGACGCCCGTGACGCGGTCGCCGCTGCCCGCAAGGCCTTCCCGGGCTGGTCGGGTGCCACGGCCTACAACCGCGGCCAGGTGCTGTACCGCGTGGCCGAGGTGCTGGAGGGCCGCCGCGAGCAGTTCATCACCGAGGTCGCGGCCTCCGAGGGCGTTCCGGTGAAGAAGGCGCAGTCCCTGGTGGACGCGGCGATCGACCGCTGGGTCTGGTACGCGGGCTGGACGGACAAGATCGCGGCGGTGCTGGGTTCCTCGAACCCGGTCGCCGGCCCGTACTTCTCGTTCTCCACGCCGGAACCGACCGGTGTCGTCGCGGTGCTCGCGCCGCAGCAGTCGTCGTTGCTGGGCCTGGTGTCCGTGATCGCGCCGGTGATCGCGTCCGGCAACACCTGCGTGGTCATCACCTCGCAGGACCGCCCGCTGCCCGCGATCACGCTGTCCGAGGTGCTCGCCACGTCGGACGTGCCGGGTGGCGTCGTCAACATCATCACCGGCCGCACCGCGGAGATCGCGCCGTGGCTCGCCTCGCACGGCGACGTGAACGCGCTCGACCTCACCGGCGCGCCAGAATCGTTGCGCGCCGACCTGGAGCGCTCGGCGGCCGGCACGGTGAAGCGCGTGCTGCGCAACAAGGCCGGCGAGGACTTCACGGTCACGCCGGACATGTCGCGGCTGCGCGCCTACCTGGAGACGAAGACGGTCTGGCACCCGATGGGTGTCTGATGCTCAGCCGGCGGCGTAGGCCTTGCCCTGCGCCGCCAGCTCCTCTCCGAGGATCCTGATCGACTTCGGGCCTACGCCGTGGATCTTCAGCAGTTCCTTCGCGGACACCTTCGTGAGCGAGTCGAACGTCGTGTAGCCGTTCAGCGCCAGCTCACGGTTCGCGACCTTGCCGATGCTGCGCGGGAACTCGGTTTCCGGGTGCTCGGACATGCTCAGGAGTTCACCAGACCGGCGCGCCACGCCCAAGAGGCGATCCCCACCCGGTTGCGCACGTTCAGCTTCGTCTGCACGGACGCGAGGTGCGTCTTCACCGTCGACAGCGACAGGTAGAGCGTCGACGCGATCTCCTGGTTGCTGAGCCCGCGCGCCACCTCCCGCACGACGTCCTGCTCGCGCGCGGTCAGCAGGCTGAGGTCTGGCTTGTCCGCGGGGCGGGAGAAGTGCTCCAGCATCCGGACGGTGACCTGGGGCGAGATCAGCGCGTTGCCCTGAGCCGCCGCCCGCACCGCCTCGACCAGCAACGCCGGTCCCGCGTCCTTGGTCAGGAAACCCGAGGCGCCGTTCTCCAGCGCCGTGTGCACGTACTCGTCCAGGTCGAAGGTGGTCACCACGACCACCTTGGTCGAGCCGGAGATCTTCTTGGTGACCTCCAGGCCGTCCAGGCCGGGCATGCGGATGTCGAGCAACGCCACGTCCGGGTTGTGCTCGCGGACCGCGGTCACGGCGCTGATGCCGTCCGCGACGTCGGCGACCACCGTGATGTCCGGTTGCTTCTCGAGGATCATCCTGAAACCGACGCGGACCATCTCCTGGTCGTCGGCGATGAGAACCGAGATCACTTCTTCCCTTCCAGGGGTAGCTCGGCGAGCACCTGCCAGCCGTTCTCACGCGGGCCCGCCGAGAACAGGCCGCCGAGCAGGTCGACCCGCTCACGCATGCCTACGAGACCGTATCCACCCTGGTTCAGCTCGTGCGGCTGACCGTCGTCGGCAACGACCACCCGCAGCGCGCCGCCCGGGGTCCTGGAGATCTCCACGTCGATCATCGTCGGGGACTGCGCGTGTTTGTGCACGTTGGTCAGCGACTCCTGGACCAGGCGCAACACCGAGCGGCCGAGCTCCGGCGGCACCTCGTCGGGCAGGTCGATGCGCAGCCGGGTCTCGAAGCCCAGCTCGCGGGTGCGCTCGACGGTCGAGATGACGTCGGCGGCCAGGTCGGTCGTGGCGAAGTCGTCCTCGCCCTGGCGCAGCGTGCCGACCAGGCGCCGCATCGCGCCGAGGGCTTCCGTGCCCGATCGGACGATGCCGGGCAGCAGGCGGTGGGCGGCGTGCGGGTCGTCGTCGGAGACCTCCAGCGCGGCCTGGGCCTGCACGAGCATGCCCGTCACGTGGTGGGCGACCACGTCGTGCAGCTCGCGGGCCAGTGCGATCCGCTCCTCCTTCTGCGCGTCGGTGACGGCGGCGGCGATCAGCCGGCCGCTCTCGGTGTCGCGGGCACGGAAGTACAGGCCGGTGCCGACGGCCGCGAAGCCCAGGACCAGCGAGCCGAGCATCTCGTTGTAGTTGGAGGAGGAGAGCCAGTTGTCGCGGACGATGGCGGCGAAGAAGCTCACGGCCATCAGTGCGCTCACCGACCACGTGGCGGGGCGCCGCGGCTCCTCACGCACGATGACGGCGGTGAGCACCAGGCACGCGGCGGTCTCGGCCACGGTCAGCGGGCTCAGCAGCGTGGGCAGGTCGACGTTGAACATCCGGAAGACGAACGACGACACGAAGATCGACGCCACGGTCACCGGGATCGTGAAGGCGCGTGACTTGAACGAGGCGACGGCCGCGATGCACGGTGGCACGCTGAGCAGCCACACCAGTGCCTCCGCGCTGCCCGGCCCGTTCATCAGAATCAGCTCGCCGAGCATGAGCAGCGCGAGCAAGGCTGCGATCGGCCATTGGCCCCGATGACTCTCCACGGCAGACAACGGTAGGACCACCACACCTTTCCGGCCTCGGTCATCCGGCTGATCCGGTGTGTCGTTAAGGCCGAGGTTTTACCGGCCCTCACCCGGCACCTTGAGATGCATGAATTCGGTTCTGGCCGCTCGTGGCCTGGTCAAGACCTACGGCGACGTGCACGCGCTCGCCGGGGTGGACATCGACATCAAGGCCGGGGACGTGCTGGCGGTCGTCGGTCCGTCCGGCTCCGGCAAGACGACGCTGCTGCACGTGCTGTCCGGCATCCTGCGCGCGGACGGCGGCGAGGTGTTCCTCGACGGGCGCGCGATCGGCGAGCTGAACGAGACCGGCCGCAGCGAGCTCCGGCGCACGGCGTTCGGGTTCGTGTTCCAGTCGGGCATGCTCGTCGCCGAGCTCACCGCCGAGGAGAACGCCGCGCTGCCGATGCTGCTCGCCGGTGGTGCGCGTGAGGAGTCGCTGGGCGCGGCCAGGCTGTGGCTGGGACGGCTCGGGCTGCAGGGCATGGAGAAGCGGCGGCCGGGTGAGCTGTCCGGCGGGCAGGCGCAACGGGTGGCGATCGCGCGCGCCCTCGCGCACCGGCCGCGGGTGATCTTCGCGGACGAGCCGACGGGTGCCCTCGACACCCGCACCGGCCAGGAGATGATGACCGCCCTGCTGGCCGCGGCGGAGGAGACCAACGCGGCCGTTGTGATCGTCACGCACGACAAGGCGATCGCGGACAGGGCGCTCCGGGTCGTGGAGATCCAGGACGGCCGCATCGCCGCGGGGGTGTCCGCGTGAGGATCGCGCTCGCGGTGCTGCGCAGGGACCGGCGCAGCCAGGTGGCCACGGTGCTGGTCGCGCTCGGCGTGATGATCGCGGTGTCGCTGGTGCTGTGGCTCGTCGCCGCACCGAACGGGCTGCAGGCACGGGCGGACCGCACGGCGTGGCGCGAGGTCTTCACGCAGAACGAGGACCGCACGATTTCCGTTGCGGTGAACAAGGATTCGTTCGACGGCAAGCTCATCGAACGGTTCGACGTCGCACGGCTCAAGACCGGCAACGTGCCGGTGGCAGCGGGAATCGCGAAGTTCCCGGAAGCGGGCGAGGTGCTGCTGTCGCCCGCACTGGCCGACCTCGTGCGCGACACACCGGCCGAGAAGCTCGGGAATCGCTTTCCCGGCAAGCAGATCGGCGTGCTCGGACCGGAAGCGCTGAAGTTCCCGGGTGAGCTCGTCGCGATCGTCGGTCACGACAAGATCGAGAACGGTTATCCGGCGCCAGGGCTGGCCGGTGGCAACGGCTCGTACCGCGACGACTACCACGGCATGCTCTACCTGCTCACCCGTGTCGGGCTCGTGGTGCTCGTCGTGCCGTGTCTGGTGCTCGTCGCCTCGGCCGCGCGGCTGACCGCGGCGAAACGGGAACGGCGCCTGGCCGCGCTCCGGCTCGCCGGTGCCAGTCCGCGGCAAGTCGTGATCATGACCGCCGTGGAGACCGCGGTCGGCGGGGTCGTCGGCAGCGTGCTCGGCGTGCTGCTGGCACAGCCGTTCAGCCACATCACGGCGAAGATCCCGTGGGAGGGCGGCACCTGGTATCCGGGTGACTTCGTGCCCTCGCCCGCGGTGGTGGCGGCGGTGGCCGTGCTGGCTCCGGTGCTGGTCATCGCGGCGGCGATCATGGGGCTGCGCCGCGTGGTGAAGCGGCCGCTGGCGGCGGAGGAACAGCGCAAGGTCCGGTCCTGGCGGCTGATGACGATCGCCGGCGCGCTGGGAGTGTTCTTCCTGGGCATCCTCTACGCCCAGGAGGCAGGCGGCGACAACCAGTTCACCGTGGTGCTCCTCGGTCTCGGCGCGGTGGCGGTCGCGCTGGTGCTGGCCGGACCGGTGGTCACGGCGTGGGTCGGCAGGTTCTTCGTCGGGCGGTGGCGCAAGCCGTCGACGCTGCTGGCGGGGCGGCGGCTGGCGGGTGACCCGGTGGCGGCGTTCCGCGGTTCCGCCGGTGTGGTGATCGCCGTCTTCACCGGCTCGATGGCGCTGACCATGCTGCCCGGCCTGGAAAGTCAGGTGCCGTTCCGCGACGACACGTGGAAGACGGACGCGATCGTCGCGGAGCAGGTGACGCACGACCTCACGCCGTTGCGCCTGCAGACCTCGGCGCCGATCGTCACGATGCTGGACGGCACCGTGAGCGCGGGCGCGGACGGCAGCTACGGGTCGTACGTGATCGTCGGCAAGTGCGCTGACGTCGCGAAGGTCCTGAACGGTCTGTCGTGTCAGCCAGGACCTGCTGTGTACGCGTACTCGCAGCTCAACGGCGACCACTTCAAGTCGAGCGGCACGAAGGACGACGTGACCGCGAAGCTGCCCGCGCAGTACGAGACCCGGCCGTTCAACGGTTCCGGCCGGATCAGCGGGGTCATCGATCCCGAGCTGCTGCCGGGCGTCGAGGGCAAGGTGTCGATGGTCGGCGTGCCGACCACGCGGGAGAACCGCGACGCCGTGCACACCGCGCTGGTCGGCACGCTGCCGGGCGTGCAGCTGGTGGACGGCGAGCAGCGGGGCCTGTACGGCGACACGTTGATGGCGGACCTGCAGCGGGCCACGGTCATCGGGCTGTCGATCGCGGCGGTGCTCGGCGGCATCGGCGCGGCGGTGGCAGCGGCCGGGTCGGTGATCGACCGGAGGCGCACTTTCGGTGCGTTGATCGCGGCCGGGACTCCGATTCGTGTGCTGGCTCACGCATTGCGCCGCGAAGTGATGCTGCCGGTGTTCGCGGTCACAATCGGGGCGTGCGGTGCGGGCATTGTTGTGGGAATCGGACTGCTCACTCTCGCACGCGGACTGGTGGGCCGCGGAGAAATGCCGATCACGCCGTGGGTGCTCGCCCCTGTGGCGGTCGGCATGGTGGTCGCGCTGGTAGCAGCCCTGTCGTGCGGTCCGGTACTACGCGGCATCAGCCCGCGGGATTACGCGGCCGAGTAACACTCGACCGGAAGTACGAGGTCGGAACTGGCCCTCAGCGCGATGTGCGCCGAGGGCCATTTTCCTAGCTTTGAACCATGACGAATGCAATGCTCGCGAGCATCCAGTGGGGATTTTTCCTGTCGGTCGTCTTCCTGCTGCCGCAGCTGTTCTTCCGTCAGCTGACCTTCCGCGGCGCGACCGTCACCGTCTACGCGAGCATGCTGTTCGCGGCGACGTTCCTGCCGATGCAGACGGTGCCGCCGCGTCAGTCGGTGCAGCTGGTGCCGTTCCAGTGGATCGCCGACACGTTCCGGGACGGGCAGATCGCGTTCGACCAGATGACGTTGAACGTGCTGCTGTTCGTGCCGCTGGGCGCGATGCTGATGTTCTGGGGCCGTCGCACGGCCGGGCAGGCCGCGCTCATCGGGTACGGCGTCTCGCTGCTGATCGAGGGCTCGCAGCTGCTGTGGGCCAACCGGATCTTCGACGTCGACGACCTGATCACGAACACGACCGGCACCGCGCTCGGCTGGCTCGGCGCGCTGGCAGCGGTGAAGGTGTACGCCCGCGTGAAGACCACCGCCGTGCCGCAGCGTTCACTCGCCCGCGTGAGGTAACGCGCGCGGCCGGCGTCCCGGCTCGACGATGGCCGCCATGAAGTTCGTGGAGGCGTTCAGCATCCTCGTCGCCGTGGTCGGCCCGCCGAAGATCATCCTGGCGTTCCTGATGGACACCGAGGGCGCCGACTCCCGGACCCGGTGGCGGGTGGCGCTCACCTCCACCGCGATCGCGCTGGGCGTGGGGTTCTTCGTGGTGGTGGCCGGGCGCACGCTGCTCTCGATCTTCCACATCAGCGAGGGCGGGCTGTACCTGGCCAGCGGCGTGATCCTCTTCGTGCACGCACTGGACCTCGTCCTCGGGCGCAAGCAGGAACCGACGCACGACGAGACGCGCGGCACCCACGAGCTGGCCACCGCCTACTACGCGAACCCGGTGGCGCTCGCCTACCTGTTCCTGCTCTCGGACACGAAGTCGATCGAGACGACGTTCGTGCTGGCCGGAGGGTTCGCCGCGGTGATCGCACTCGATCTGGCCGCGATCGCGCTGCTCGGCATCGTGATGCGCTGGGTGAAGATGACCTACGCCTGGGTGCTCGTGCGGGTCCTCGGCGTCCTGCTCGCGGCGCTGGGCGTCGACCAGATCATCGAGGGCCTGATCTCGCTGGGCATCCTGGAACGCGCCGTCAGCTAGTGCGCCAGCCGAGCTCGCCGGCCGAGTTGACCATCGGGTAGCAGTGCCCGACCGCGCTGCGCGTCTCGAGAGACGTCGCGACCTGGTCGAACATCTCCACGATCGACGTCCACTCCGGTTTGATCATCTCGTTGCGCTCCTGGTCCCACTCGACCACGCAACCGCGCAGCACACCGGGCCGCAGGTCCACCGCGAGCACGTCACCCGTGCCGTCGAAGGCGATCGGCAGCCACTCGGGGTGGAATCCGGCCGTGGCCGAACCGGCCTCCGACGCGTCCACCGGCTTGCTCGTGTGCGTCTCCCTGAGCACGAACGCGCGATCGGCGCCCAGCGGCGTGTAGAAGGGCGGCAGAATCTCGGCGTAGAGGCCTTCCTCGGTACCGCCGTAGACGCTCCACCACATCTGGAGCTCGATCGGAACCCGAAGCTCCGGCAGCGCGTCGTACCTCGGCCGCAGCACGGCGCGGGTGGCAGGAGCGTGCTCCGCCAGCCATGCCAGGATCCGGTCCCAGTGCTCGATGACGCCCACAGTTCCATGATCTTGGCGGAACGACGGGCGAGGTACCGCTCATCGGGGCAGGATCAACGCGAACAGGTCACGACTGGGGGAAGAGCTTCACATGGCGGAACAGGGTCTCAAGGTCGACCTCGACGCCTTGACCGGATACGCGTCGGCGGTGAGCGGTCTGGCGAGCGAGGTGGGCGCGGTCGGCACCGGCACGCTGAACGGCACCACGTCCCTGCCGGGCGACTGCTTCGGCAAGATCGGCAACGAGGTTGGTCTCAACGCCGCCTTCCAGACCGCGGCGCAGGCGCAGATGGACGCGCTGAAAGCCGCGTCGACCGGTCTCTCCGGCCTCGGCACGGCCGTCGCGAAGGCCCGTGACGCGTACATCGCCCGGGAAGAGGCGCACAAGGCTTCGCTGGACAAGGCAGCGCGCGCATGAGCGTCGAGGGACTCCTCAGCACGTTCATCGCGCCGATGAAGGAAGACCTGGCGAAGCTCGACGGCGACACCGGCGGCGCCACGCGTGCCGGCGACGCCTTCGGCCGCGCGCAGACCGCTTTGACGAACCTGGGTTCGCGGCACTCGTCGGCTTCCACCGCGGTGCTGAACACGTGGTCCGGTGAGAAGGCCAACGCCTTCACCAGCCGCGTGGCCACGTTCACCGCGGCCGCGAACACGTTGTCCTCCAACGCTTCGGTGGTCAAGACCGTGGCTTCGTCCGGAGTTTCCGCGGTGACCGGCGGGCGGACGGCGATCCAGGGCCTGATCGACGAGTTCACCTCGAAGGCGACGCCGAAGCTCGCCGCCGCCGTCGCCGCGTCGATGGTGGCCGGTCCCGGTGTGGTGCTGGCCGCTCTGGCCGACCTCGCCGGGCTGGCTTCCGGTTACCAGGGCAAGACTTCCGCCGAGCTGCAGAAGGTGCGCAACCAGCTCACGCAGCTGGTCGGGCAGCTGAACGGGTTGCAGCAGCCCGACGGCGGCGCGCTCGGGAAGCTGGGCGAGCCGCTCGGCGGTGACGAGGGCACGACCGCTGCCGCCGGTGCTTCCGACTCGCCGAAGCAGGACTCCAGCTCCAGTTCCAGTGCCAGTTCCGGGTCTGGTTCCGGCTCCAGTGGAGGCGGAGGCGGCGGTGGGGGCGGCGGCGGTGGTGGTGGAGGCGGCGGCGGTGGTGGTGGTGGTGGTGGTGGTGGAGGCGGCGGCGGTTCCGGCCCTCGGCTGCCGGTCGCGATTCCACCGCAGCCCGGCACCGGCGTCGGCGTGAACCTGCCCGACGGCAGCAGTGCCGAGGCACCGAACGAGACCGCGGCCAAGGCCGTCCGGAACGCGTTGTCGGCCCTGGGCACGCCGTACGTGTGGGGTGGCGCGAACCCGCCCCAGGGCACGGACTGCTCAGGCCTGACGCAGTGGGCGTACCAGAACGCGGGCTTCGACATCCCGCGCCCGGCCTCGTCGCAGGCGATGGGCGCGTCCGTGCCACCGGACCAGCTGCTGCCAGGCGACCTGGTCGTGTGGGACGGGCACGTCGCGATGGTGATCGGCAACGGGCAGATGGTCGAGGCCGGTGACCCCGTGCAGGTCGGCAAGATCCGCACGACGAACAGCGGGATGTCGTTCTACGGCTTCTACCGGCCGACGGGCTGATCCGCGCGGACGAACACCGGCTTGAGATGCCGCTCCGGCAACACCTCCGGCAGCTGCTCCCAGTCGAACACGCCGGACACCACCCGTCCCGGATCGACCTGCCCCGACGCCACGAGCTCCAGCGCCTGCGGCAGGTGCGCCCGCACGTTGTCCCTGGCGACCCGCAGGGTGACACCCGTCAGGTACATCTCCAGCAACGGCAGCTCCCCCGGCCGGAAGTGGTTGCCCGCGCTCTCGCAGAAGCCTTCCGGCGCCAGTGAGCGCAGGGCCGTGACCAGTTCGGTGGACTCCACGGCGAGGTCGAACCCGTGGTGCACCGGCTCGATCTCCGCCGCGGTCCGCGCGCCGTATCCCTCCGCGATGGCGCGATGGGCCGGGTCCGGGTCGACGTACAGCACGTCGGACGCGCCCAGAGCGCGGGCGATGTCGCAGACGTAGAGGCCGATGCTGCCGCGCGCGATCACCAGCACCCGTGCACCTGGACGGGCGCGGAGGTGCGGTGCGACGAGCCGCCACGCGAGCGGCCAGTTGTCGCTCGCAGAGGCCATCGCCACCGGGTCCAGCCCGCCGGGCAGCGGCACGAGCATCGCGTCCGCCCACGGGATCCGCACCAGGTCGGAGAACAGGCCGCCCCACGAACCACCGATGGGTGCGCCGAACATCGCCATGTGCGGCACCGACGTGCAGTGGGTGGTGAGGCCGCCGGCGCAGCGGTCGCAGGTTCCGCACGAGATCGCCCACGGCACGACGACGAGGTCTCCCGGCGAGAACCGGCTCGATTCCCCGGCGTCGACAACTCGCGCGACGCATTCGTGCCCGATGGCGAACGGCGGCGGGATGGGGCCGTGGCCCGCCAGGATCGCCGAGTCCACATCGCACGGGGCTGCCGCGACAGGCTCCACGATCGCGTCGGAATCGGATTGCAGAACCGGGTCGGGGGCTTCCCGCCACTCGACGGTCCGGCGCGCGACGTAGGTCAGCTCACGCATTCTTCTTGGCCATCTCGACGAGGTCCGCGAACCGCACGATCTTCCCGCCCGAGCCCCAGGTTCCCTCCGCCTGCTCGTGGATGAGCACCCACACCCGCATGACGTCCGCCTCCCCCAGTCCGGCGGCTTCGAGCACCAGCGCCGTCGCCTCCTGCACCAGCCCGGCCTTGCGCCGCTCGGACAGCGCACCCGCCGGAACGCGCACGTCCCACCCGGAACCGCGGTGCGTCGTCCTCGGCGGTCGTCTGCGCCCCTGCCGGCAGTTCGTGCAGGTAGGCCCACGCCACCGAGCGGAAGAACGCGCGCGCAGCTCGTCGTCGCCGCCGCCGAAGGAGCCGTCGCGATGTGCCGGACCCAGCGCGGCACCCAGCCGCTCGACGACGTCGCGAAGGAGCTGACCGCGCTCCTCGAATCCGTCATCGAGGCGCGTACATGATCACTGCCACACCGGCCAGGCAGATCAGCGCGCCGACCACGTCGTAGCGGTCGGGCCGGAAGCCGTCCACGACCATCCCCCAGGCGAGCGAGCCCGCCACGAACACACCGCCGTAGGCAGCGAGGATCCGGCCGAAGTGCGCGTCGGGCTGCAGCGTCGCGACAAAGCCGTAGAGACCCAGGGCGATCACGCCGCCACCGATCCACAGCCAGCCCCGGTGCTCCCGCACGCCCTGCCAGACGAGCCAGGCGCCGCCGATCTCCATGAGGGCGGCGAGGGCGAACAGCACGACCGAACGCAGGATCATGCGGCACACTGTCGCAGCAGGGGGTGATCAGGTGGACGACGACGTCGAGCGCGCCGCGAGGAAGGTGCGCGATGTCGAGCAGGCCGTGTCGCAGCACGTCGCGCGCAGCGGTCCCGTCACGGGGCGGGCGTCCTCACCGGACGGCGCGGTGACGGTGGTCGCCACGCCCGGTGGTCCGCCGCGGCAGATCGAGGTCAGCGCGTCGGCGCTGCGGATGGGGCCGCACGGGCTGGCCGCCGAGGTCATGCGGGTCGCGGAGAAGGCGCAGCGCAACGCCGCGTCCCGGCTGCACCAGACGCTGGAGCGGGTCGTGGACCCGCGGGAGCTGACGGAGCTGGGGTTCGTGCGCGAGCGGGACGAGGACGAGTTCGGGTGGCGGCGGTGAACGAGGACCGGATGCAGGCCGTCGAGCAGCTCCAGCGCGACCTGGCCGTCACCGCCGAGACCGTCGAGCACCCCAACGGGCTGTGCATGGTCACGGCGTCCGCGAAGGGCCAGATCAGGGCGCTGCACCTGCACCCGGCCCTGCTGCAGCTGGGCGCGCGGGCGGTCGGCGAGATCGTCACCGAGACCGTGCGCCTCGCGACCAACGCGGCCGTGCAGACGAGCTTCAACAAGATGGCACTGGCCTTGGGTGACGGGATGGCGATCGACGTCGAGTCGATCGCGGGCGATTCACCCTTCCGGTCGAAGTGGAACCCCGTCGTACCGCCGAAATCCGCAGCTGAAGCGGCACCGGCGGAGCGGCGGCCCAGGGCGCCGATCGTCGAGGACCCCGACGAGGACGCGTTCTTCGAGAACCCCTTTGGGCGCCGGTGATCAGCACCGTTAGGCTCGCCCACGGCATCAGGCAGGCGTGACCGGGAGGTCAGGATGGCGCAGGACATCGTCCCCATCGAGCTGGGGCTGACGCAGGGTGACGTGGTCACGCTGTGGGCACCCCGCTGGCGCGAGAAGGGCGAGGAGTGGGAGGCGTTCCTCGGCGACGAGGAGGACTTGTTCGTCTTCCCCGACGCCGCGCATCTCGCCGCCTTCGTGCGCACCGCGGAAGAGCACGACCTCACCGACCACCCCGCGTGGCCGGTCGTGCCGTCGCTGGGCGTCGCGGACCTCTCGCCGGACGACAACCACCAGTTCGACCTCGTCGGCGTGCCGGAGCTGATCGCGGAAGACCCGGACACCTGGACCATCGGTGAGCTCGCCGACGTGATCGCGATCGTGCGCGCGCTCGCGGACGTCTGCGACCTGGAGAAGGTCCACGAGGTGCTCGACTCGGCGGAGGGCTTCTCGCTGCTGCCGCAGGGCACGCTGCCGTTCAGCGGCCGTGACGGCGCGAAGCTGTGGGACGAGCTGTCCGAGGTCGTCTCCGAGAAGTGGGACGAGGTCCTCGACGCGATCGACAGCGTCGTCAGCACGCCGGACGTCCCGGAGAAGGAGCTCGCCGTCGCACAGGAGGAGCTCGCCGCGCTCGAGGCCGAGACCGCGGCTGCCGCGGACGCCGCAGACGAGGACGAGGACTCCGACGAGGAGAAGGCCGAGCCCACCGGCTTCTGGGCCGAGGTCGGCATCGACCCCATCAAGATCATCACCTCCGCCGGCGAGTTCTACACGCTGCGCTGCTACCTCGGCGACGACCCGGTGTTCCTGGGCCGCCGCGGCAAGATCGAGGCCTTCACCTCGCAGCGCGGCCTGAGCCGGTTCGTGGCCGAGCACGACGACCACGACCTCGCCGAGGTCGAGACGTGGAACGACGTCAAGGTCAAGGCCACCGCGGGCGAGCTCGACGTCGACGTGGACGAAGAGAACGTCTACGTGCTGACCGGCATCGCCGAGGACATGGAGGAGGGCCCCGACGCCCTCGACCCGCAGCAGCTCGACCTCGCCGTCGAACTGTTCGAGGACGCGGGCGAGTGGGCGGAGGACGAGTCCGTCAAGGAGGCGCTGGCGTCGTCCGAGTCGCTGGGCTGGCTGGTGTCCTTCGTGGTCTCGCCGGACCCGACGCGTCTCGCGCCGTCCGCCCCGTACGACGCCGAGGTGGCCGCGTTCCGCGAGCTGCAGGCGAAGTTCGAGGACCGGCTGAACATCAACTGAGTCTCCGGATGAAAAGGGCCACCCGTGCGGGTGGCCCTTTTCGCGTTTCTAGCGCACGCGGTAGCTGACGGCCGCGAACGGGAAGTTGCCCTGGTGCAAGCTTCCCAGCACGTAGTAGCTGTCGCCGGAACCGCCGGGCAGGCCCGTCCTGCAGTCCGCGTTGTAGAAGACCTCGATGTCGGCGGACGAGATGTTGATCCCGGAACGCACCGGCGCAACGTTCACGCACTCACCGCCGGCGAGGTCGACCGGTGACTTGGTGCCGGACAGGTTGGTGCCGCTGTAGAACGCGGCGTTCTCACCGGAGGCGCTCGCGGGCAGTGCGAGCGCCGTCGAGGCGAGAACCGCGAGTCCACAGGCGATGAGTGCAGTGCGCATTCGACCACTCTTTCTGGGAGGAAAACCGTTGGGGCGACGGCAACCCCAGCCTGCCAGCGGTACCTGTCGGCGAGCTGTCGTTGACCGGTCAACGACAACCGGAACCAGAACCGGTCGCACCACCTGTATGATACAGGTTTATGACAGGTTCTCGGTCGCAGCGCCTAGCCGCTGAGCTGAGGGAACGCATCACGCTCGGCGACTACGGCCCGGCCGGAGCTATCGAGAGCGAGGCGGAACTCGGCCGGCGTTACGAGGTCAGCCGCGTGACCGTGCGCCGCGCACTGGAGCAACTCCGCGACGAAGGCCTGCTGGCGTCACGGAAAGGCGCCGGCTGGTACGTGGTGTCGTTCGCACAGCCGCTTGCTCTCGGCACGTTCCAGCACGCGCGGTCCGCCGTCGCGGAGGCCGGTGTCCCGCTGGTACGAGCCGTTCTCGAGTACGGCTACCGCGAAGCGCCGCCGAGCGTCGCCCTGACGCTCGGCGCGGGCGAGATGCTGCGCGTGCGGTCGTTGCGCCGCACCGGCGGCGCGCCGCTGGACGTCGTGACCGAGTGGGTGCCACTGGAGTTGGCGGCGCCGGTCAGCCGTGCCGACGCCGAGTCTCCGGGCACCTGGGAGACGTTGCGCCGCAACGGAAACCAGATCGCCGTGGTGCGGCAGAGCATCGCAGCCGTGGCCGCGGGCGAGGTCGGCCCGTTGCTCGGCGTCACCGAGGGCACGCCCGTGTTGTTGGTGCGGCGCATCGCATTGGACGTTTCCGAGCGGCCGATCGCGCTGTCCGAGCACCACTACCTGGGCCACCGGTTCCAGCTGGAGGTCGAGTTCCGCGGCTGGCCCGGCGCGGAACCACCCGGGGTAGCACCAATTCGTTCGGAGGACTGAGAATGCGTGTGCTCATCACCGGTGCGGCCGGGTTCATCGGCTCGCACTTCACCCGCTACTGGCTGCGGGAACACCCGTCGGACGAGGTCATCGCGCTCGACGCGCTGACGTATCGCGGCACGCGCACGAACCTGCCAGCGGACGTGCCGTTCGTGCACGCGGACATCGCCGAGGCCGACGTCGAAGGTGTCGACGTCGTCGTGAACTTCGCGGCCGAGTCGCACAACAGCCTCGCGGTGCTGGATCCTGGCCGGTTCTTCCGCACCAATGTCCTTGGCACGCAGGCGTTGCTGGAGTCGTGCCGTCGCGCGGGCGTGCGGCGGTTCCACCACGTGTCGACGTGCGAGGTGTACGGAGATCTCGCACTCGATGCCGTTGACGCGTTCCACGAAGAGTCGCCGTATCGCCCGCGCACGCCCTACAACGCGTCGAAGGCGGGCGCCGATCACGCGGTGCGCTCGTACTTCGAGACGTTCGGCCTCTCGGTGACGATCACCAACTGCGCCAACAACTACGGGCCGAACCAGTTCCCGGAGAACGTCCTCCCGCTGTTCGCGACCCGCGCGCTGGACGGCGAACAGCTGCCGATCTACGCGGCGCGCGACAACCGGCGCGAGTGGATCCACGTGCTGGACCACTGCCGGGCGATCGACGCGGTGCTGCAGGAGGGCGAGGTCGGCCGGACCTACCACGTCGGCACGGGGGTCGAGGCGAGCGTCGACCAGATCGCCGACCTCGTGCTGGACGAGCTGGGGCTGCCGCAGTCGCGGAAGTCGATCGTGGCGGACCGGCCCGGCCACGACCGGCGTTACCTCCTGGACTCGACGCGGATCGGCCGCGAGCTCGGATGGCGTCCCGAAATCGGCTTCGAGCCCGGTGTCCGGGACACCATCCGCTGGTACACGGCCAATCGCGCGTGGTGGGAGCCGTTGCGCGAGCTCAGCCCCGTCGACGAGAGCGGCTGGGCCCAGCGATCGACTACGCCGTCAATGCCGCGTAGCCGGGCTTGACCAGCTCGTTGATGATCGCGAGCCGCTCGTCGAACCCGATGAACGCCGACTTCATGGCGTTGATCGTGAACCACTGCAGGTCCGCCCAGCCGTAGCCGAAGGTGTCGACCAGGGCGGCGAACTCGCTGGAGAGCGTGCAGTCGCTCATCAGGCGGTTGTCGGTGTTGACGGTGACGCGGAACCGCAGCTTGGCGAGCAGGCCGATCGGGTGGTCGGCGATGGTGGCGGCGGCACCGGTCTGCAGGTTCGACGTCGGGCACATCTCCAGCGGGATGCGGCGGTCGCGAACGTACGCGGCCAGGCGTCCCAGCTGGGCGGTGCCGTCGCCGGAGACCTTGATGTCGTCGACGATCCGCACGCCGTGGCCGAGCCGTTCGGCGCCGCAGTGCTGGATCGCCTCCCAGATGGAGGGCAGGCCGAACGCCTCACCGGCGTGGATGGTGAAGTGCGCGTTCTGCTGGCGCAGGTACTCGAAGGTGTCGAGGCCCCTGGTGGGAGGGAAGCCGGCCTCGGGGCCCGCGATGTCGAACCCGACGACGCCGAGGTCGCGGTAGCGGACGGCCAGCTCGGCGATGCGCAGCCAGCCCTCGTTCTGGCGCATGGCGCAGAGCAGCGTGCCGATGCGGATCTTGCGGCCGGTCGCGGCGACGCGCTGCTCTCCGAGGCGGAAGCCCTCCTGAACGGCCTCGACGATCTGCTCCAGCGAGAGGCCCTTCTCGACGAAGAGCTCGGGGGCGTAGCGGACCTCGGCGTAGACGACGCCGTCGGCCGCGAGGTCCTCGACGGCCTCCGCCGCGACGCGGACCAGCGCGGGTTCGTCCTGCATGACACCGCACGTATGGGCAAAACCTTCCAGGTATCGCACGAGCGACCCGGAGTTGGCGTTGTCGCGGAACCAGCCGCCGAGCACGCCCGCGTCCGTGGTGGGCAGGCCCTGGTAGCCGGAGGCATCGGCGAGTTCGATCACCGTCTGCGGGCGGAGGCCACCGTCGAGGTGGTCGTGCAGCAGCACCTTCGGCGCGCTGCGGATGGTCTCCAAGGTAAGCGGCGTGGACATTGCTACACGTTACTTCAGCCGACACACCGCTTCAGCGCTGGCCAAAATGATCTTGCTCCCGCTATGATCATCAGCCGGTTCACGGATGTTGCCGATCCGTGATCAGCAACTTTCTGCAACCGGATGGCGGCTTGAGTCACCCCAAGGTAGGAACATCACCAGTCGCTGTCGTCTGATTCCGGCCAGTAACTTGGCATTCAGCGCAACCGGGTAGCCTGATCAGGTCAGTCGCCCGTCCGCACCCGGCCGTTTTCTGCCGGGGGTGGTACAGACGCGTCCCGTGACGCGGATAGGCTCCCGTGGTCTCCCCCTCCCCTGGACGAAGGCACTCAGCCGTGACAGAGAACAACAACTCCACGATGTCCTTCGATCGGATGCGCAACATGCTCACGCGCGCCGCGGAGATCCGTGAGAGCGAGCAGCAGCAGATCTTCGACGCGCTGGACGAGATCCACGCACGAATGTCGCCTCTGGAGTCGCTGGGTTCGGTCCGCAAGCGCCTGTCGGAGCTGCCGGACCGCACCGAGGTCAGCGTGCTCGCGGAGCGGCTGGACGAGGCCCTCGCCAAGCTGGAGGCCCAGGACAACGCGGTCGCCGACATCGGCCGCGCCGTCGACGCCCTGGTCGACAAGCTCGCCAAGCCCTTCGCCCAGCTGGACGGCCGCCTCGACGGCGTCGCGGGCCGCTTCGAGGGCGTCGCCGGCCGCATGGACGGCCTGGAGGACAAGCTCGCGAGCATCCACAAGCGCATCGACGACCTCGACGGCCACCTGGACAAACAGGACGGCAAGGTGGACGCGATCCCGGGCGCGGTCACCAACCCGCTCCGCGAGCGCATCGAGGCCCTCGAAGCCGCCCTGCGCGGCCGCCTCGACGAGGTCGACGAGGGCGTGCACGAGCACCTCGACGGCACCCGCGAGGCCCTGCAGAAGATCCTCGCCGACTCCTTCTCGGGCATCCACGGCCGCGCCGACGAACAGCGCGACGCCCTGGCCGCCGCCCGCGCCGAACTGGCCGCCGCGGTCACCGAAAGCCGCGAGAAGCTCGTCTCCGCGGTGAACGACCGCCACAACCAGCTGGCGGCCTCGCTGGTCGAGACCCGCGACACGCTGGCAGGAGCCGTGGCGGAGACCCGCGGCGAACTGGCCGGCACCGTGGCCGAGACCCGCGACACCCTGGCCGGCGCCCTGGCCGAAACCCGCACCGAACTGGCCTCGGCCGTCACCGACACCCGCGAAGCCGTCAACGGCAAGCTGGACGAGGCCCGCACCGCCCTGTACGCGGCGATCGAGCAGTCCCGCGACCAGGTGGACGCCGCCGACCGCCTCGAGGCCCTGGCCGGCCGCCTGGAGCAGGTCACCTCGAAGCTCGACACGATGACCGACCGCCTGGACAAGGTCGAGGACGGCTTCGCCACCCGAATCGCCGAACTCGGCGGCTCTGTCGACGCCGGCCTCACCAAGGTCGCCGAAACCGTGGGCGCCCGCCCGGACACCGACGCCCTGCAGTCCCTGGTCCGCAAGTCGAACCAGGAATCCGAACTGCGCATCGGCGGCCAGCTGGACGAGGCCATGGCCACCTTCGCCGAACTCATCCTCGGCGGCGGCTCGCCCACGCCTCCCCCGCCGCCCACCGCCCTGCCGCGCCCGCAGCGCCGCACCCGCAAGAACGGCCCGAAGCCGGCCAACGGCGGCAAGGACATGGACGACGACGACCTGGCGGCCGAGGGCGCCTGACCGCCCCGCCAGACCAAGCAAACCGGCCCCGGAGCTGCTGCTCCGGGGCCGTTTCACGTCCAAAGCGCGCAAGGGGGTGCGCCAAGGTACAGCAGGGGCACCGGCTGCGCGCCAGCGGAGTCGCAGCCCACGAACGGCGCAAAGACCAAGCCGAGCCCCCGCGCGGCACCTCTGGCGAAGCCGCAGGCGAGCGGGCCCCGGGCGAGCGGCGAAGCCGAGTGGGGAGGCCGAAGCCGAAGCAAAGCCGCAGGCGAGCCCAAGCGACGGCGAAGCCGAGCTGCTTTTCACAACGCGGGCTGGCGGGGTGGGTCCCGTCACGAGTCGTGCCCGAGCGCGGCTCGCTCCGGTGCGGCTCGTGACGGGACCCACCCACACCGCAACCAACAAAGCAACCGCAAGCCGCTCAACGCAACAGGCGTGCCATCAGCCTGCGCGTGGCGCTGGCCGGGTCTTTGACCAGATTGGCGGGATCTGGGGCGGAGCCCCAGGAAACTCTCGCAACCAGCACACAAGCACCCAACGCGCCCACCTATGGACACGAAACAGGAACCCGCCAACGCAACCGGGGGGACGACCTACGAAACCGACGCGCCCGAAATCAGCCGCGAATGGTGTCGATCACCAACGGCGACCGCTCAACCCCGTCGTCCGAGACCGAGTAAGCCCCCTCCAACGCCTGCAACGCCCCCTCAACCGCATCCGGCGTGTCGGTGAACAGCTCCAACAACGGCTGCCCGGCCTCCACCACATCCCCAGGCTTGGCCAAGCACATCACCCCAGCCCCAGCCTGCACCGGATCCTCCTTACGAGCCCGCCCAGCCCCAAGCCTCCAAGCCGCCACCCCAACGCCATAAGCATCCAAAGTGGACAGAATCCCGGAAGCAGGCGCCTCGACGACGTGGCGATGTGCGGCAACCGGCAACGGAGCATCCGGATCGCCGCCCTGAGCCCGAATCATCCGAGCCCACACCTCATAAGCCTCACCAGAAGCCAAAACAGCACCCGGATCAGCCGAAATCCCCGCCAGCGAAAGCATCTCCGCAGCCAAAGCCACAGTCAGCTCAACAACATCGGAGGGCCCACCACCACGCAACACGTCAACAGACTCGGCAACCTCAACCGCATTACCAACCGCAC
Source organism: Lentzea roselyniae (assembly GCF_039537795.1). Taxonomy (NCBI): domain Bacteria; kingdom Bacillati; phylum Actinomycetota; class Actinomycetes; order Pseudonocardiales; family Pseudonocardiaceae; genus Lentzea; species Lentzea roselyniae. The sequence continues at coordinate 44,144 of NZ_BAABBE010000005.1, read as the reverse complement.
GACCAAGCGGCACAGACATGTCGGTCAACAAAGCCGAAACCCGAACCCCGTGCTCAACCCCGATCGCAACCAACGCCTCAGCCAAAGCACGAGCAGAAGCAAGATCCTTCATGAAGGCCCCAGACCCGACCTTCACATCCAGAACCAGCGACTCGGCCCCCTCAGCAATCTTCTTCGACATGATCGAAGAAGCGATCAGCGGAATCGCCTCGACAGTCCCAGTGACATCCCGCAACGCGTAGAGCTTCCGATCAGCCGGAGCCAACCCTTCGGTAGCAGCACAAACCACCGCACCAACCGAAGAAAGCTGCGACAGAATCTCCGAAGTGGACAGTGCAGCGCGCCACCCCGGAATGGACTCCAGCTTGTCCAGCGTCCCACCGGTGTGGCCCAGGCCGCGCCCGGACAACTGCGGCACAGCAGCCCCACAAGCAGCCACCAACGGCGCCAACGGCAGCGTGATCTTGTCACCCACCCCACCGGTCGAGTGCTTGTCCACAGTCGGCCGGGAGACCTGCAACGACAACCGCTCCCCGGACGAGATCATCGCCTGCGTCCACCGCGCGGTCTCCGCAGGAGTCATCCCGTTGAAGAAGATCGCCATCGCCAGAGCCGACATCTGCTCATCCGCCACGACACCACGCGTGTAAGCGTCGATGACCCAGTCGATCTGCGCGTCGGACAGGGTCAGCCCATCACGCTTGGCACGAATGACGTCCACAGCAGAGAAACTCATGGCAGATCCTCCGGTCCGAACGCGTCGAGCAGCACCTCGGTCATCGGCAACGGCCCACGCGCGGTGTCGACCAGGCAGTCACGTCCGCCGAACTCGTAGATCACCTGACGGCACCGGCCGCACGGCATCAGCAGCTCGCCGGTACCGGAACGACAGGCCACCGCGACCAACCGGCCGCCACCCGTGAGCCGCAGCTGGCCGACCAGGGTGCATTCGGCGCAGAGTCCGAGGCCGTAAGAGGCGTTCTCCACGTTGCACCCGACGACAACACGGCCGTCGTCGCACAGCGCTGCCGCCCCGACCTGAAGCCCGGAGTACGGGCAGTGGGCGAACGCCGCCGCTTCCACTGCCCGTGCCCTGAGCAGATCCCAGTCGATCTCAGTCACGGCGGTAGACCACACCGTCCGCGGCCGGCATCCGCAGCCGCTGCGACGCCACGGCCAGCACGGCCAGCGTCACCATGTGCGGGGCGTACGAGACGAACTCGCCGGGGATCTCGTCGAGGCTGATGTACAGCAGGTACAGCAGCACGGCCACGACGATCGCCGCCGCCGCCGAGAACCACCTGCGGCGGATCAGCTGCCAGACGACGATCACGCCGAGCAGCAGCACGACGCCGTAGACCAGCGCCAGCACCGTTTCGCCGCCCGAACGCAGCTGCAGGCCGTCGGCGTAGCCGAACAGCGCCGCGCCGCCCAGCAGGCCGCCGGGACGCCAGTTGCCGAAGATCATCGCGGCGAGGCCGATGAAGCCGCGGCCGCCGGTCTGACCCTCCAGATAGGACAGCTGGCCCGGGTTCAGGACCAGAGCCGCGCCACCGAGGCCGGCGAGGCCACCGGAGACGATCACGGCGACGTACTTGTGGAAGTACACCTTGACGCCCAGCGAGTCCGCGGCGTGCGGGTTCTCGCCGACCGAGCGCAGACGCAGGCCGAAGCGGGTGCGCCAGAGCAGGTAGTACGACAGCGGCACGAGCAGGATCGTCAGCATCATCAACGGCGAGACGCCGGTGACCAGGCCGCGCAGGATGCCCGCGACGTCGGAGATGAACAGGCGCTGGCCCTGCTCCAGCTCACCGAGCCAGTCCGCGAAGCCCGCCGCCGAGTACGTGTCGAACGGCTGGACCGGCGGGGACTGGCGAGGGTTGTTCGACAGCGGCAGGAACAGCAGCGTCGACAGGTACTTGGTGACACCGGCGCCGAGCAGGTTGATCGCCACACCGGAGACGATGTGGTTCACGCCGAACGTCACGGTGGCGATCGCGTGCAGCAGACCGCCCAGCGAACCGAACACGACGGCGGCGACCAGAGCCGCCCACGGGCCCCACTGGTAGCCGGCCCACGCCGCGCCCCAGGTGCCCATGATCATCATGCCTTCGAGGCCGATGTTGACCACGCCCGCGCGTTCCGCCCACAGACCGCCGAGACCGGCGAGCAGGATCGGCAGCGCCAGGCGGACCGCGGTCTGGGTCGTGCCGGACGAGGTGAGCTGCGGGAACCCGGTCTGCATCGAGGTGATCGACAGCAGCGCGACGGCACCGGCGACACCGAGCATCGCGACGGCCCAGCCGGGCACCTTGCGCTTGCGAGGGGCCGCGGGGATGTGGGGCTTCTCCTCCAGCGTCGTGATCACGCGGCACCTCCAACAGTTCCGAGCTCACGGCCGACGCGACGCTGTTCCGCAGCGAGCTCGACGCGGCGCACCACCTCGTACGCGACGACGACCGACAGGACGATCGAGCCCTGCATGATGGTGACGATCTCCCTTGGCACACCGACGTTGTCGAGCGCGAGACCCGACTTGTCGAGGAACGCCCACAGCAGCGCGCCGAACGCGATGCCGCCGGGGTGGTTGCGGCCGAGCAGCGCGATCGCGATGCCGGAGAAGCCGATGCCCGCGGTGAAGTTCAGGCTGAACGTGTGGTCGCGGCCGAGCAGTTCCGGCAGCGAGATCAGGCCCGCGATGGCGCCCGAGAGCAGCATCGACACCAGCACCATCTTCTTGGCGTTGACACCACCGGCCGACGCGGCGGTCGAGGACTCGCCGGACGCCCGCAGCTCGAAGCCGAACCTGGTGCGGTTCATCATGATCCAGTAGCCGATGCCCAGAGCGACGGCCACGAAGATGAAGCCGAACATCGTGCCGGAGCCGCCGAACGAGATGCCGGGCATCCAGCCGCTCTCCGGGATCTCGGCCGTGCGGATGTTGTTGCCCCGAAGCTCACCGAAGACGTCCCGGCGGATCAGGTACGCCGAGAAGCCGATCGCGAGGCCGTTCATCATGATCGTCGAGATGACCTCGTTGACGCCCCTGGTCACCTTGAGGATCGCGGGGATCGCGGCCCAGGCGGCACCGGCGAGGGCGGCCACGATGATGATCACCAGCGTGTGGATGCCGGGCGGCAGCACGATGGAGCCGCCGACGACCGCGGCGATGACGGCCGCGACGCGGTACTGGCCCTCGACACCGATGTTGAACAGGTTCATCTGGAACCCGATCGCCACCGCGAGCGCCGCGATGTAGTAGATGCCCGTCGAGTTGATGATGTCGACGAGCGTCGTGCCCTTCCCGACCTGGCTCATCATCGCGCCGAACGCGCTGAGCGGGTTGGCGCCCGAGATCACGAGCGCCACGCCGCACAGCAGCATCGAGAAGACGATCGCCAACGCGGGCGGCAGGAGTTTGCCGCGCAGGTTCCCCATCAGTTCTCGCCTTCCTCAACCACCGCGGTCTCGTGCACCGCGGCGCTCGTGCTGCCCGCACCCGTCATCGCGCTGCCGAGGTCCTCGGGCGTGACGGTGTTCGGGTCGGCGTCGGCCACCAGCCGGCCGCGCAGCATGACCTTGATCGTGTCCGAGAGGCCGATCAGCTCGTCCAGGTCGGCGGAGATCAGCAGCACGGCGAGACCAGCGGCACGGGCGCGCTTGATCTCGTCCCAGATCAACGCCTGCGCGCCGACGTCGACACCGCGGGTCGGGTGCGAGGCGATGAGCAGCACCGGGTTGCCGGACAGTTCCCTGCCGACGACGAGCTTCTGCTGGTTGCCACCGGAAAGCGCGGCCGCGGGCACGTCGATGCCCGGCGTGCGGACGTCGAAGTCGGCGACGATCCGCTCGGTGTCCTTCTTGGCGCCGTCGGTGTCGAGCCAGACGCCCTTGGCGGTCGGCCTGCGCGTCTGGTAGCCGAGAATCCGGTTGTACCACAGGGGCTGCGTGAGCAGCAGGCCGTGGCGGTGGCGGTCCTCCGGGATGTAACCGATGCCCGCCTCGCGCCGCGCGAGCGTGCCGAGCTTCGTGAGGTCCTTGTCCAGCAACGTGATCGTGCCGCCGCCGGCCTTGCGCATGCCCATGATCGTCTCGACGAGCTCGGTCTGGCCGTTGCCCTCGACACCGGCGACGCCGACGACCTCACCGGAACGGACCACCAGGTCGACGTCGTCGAGGATCGGGCGCGAGCCGTCGGGGGTCATGAGCCTCAGGCCCGTGACGTCCAGCACGACCTTGTCGGTGACGGTGGACTCGCGGGTCTCCGGGCTGGGGAGCTCGCTGCCGACCATCATCTCGGCGAGCTGGCGCGACGAGACGGTCTTCGGGTCCGCGCTGCCCACGGTCGTGCCGCGGCGGATCACCGTGACCGAGTCCGCGATCGCGCGGACCTCGTCGAGCTTGTGCGAGATGAACAGGAACGTGTAGCCCTGCTCCTGCATGCCGCGGACGGTGTCGAAGAGCTCGTTGACCTCCTGCGGCACGAGCACGGCGGTCGGCTCGTCCAGGATGATCACCTTGGCGCCGCGGTAGAGCACCTTGAGGATCTCGACGCGCTGCCGGTCGGCGACGCCGAGCTGCTCGACGAGCACGCCGGGGTCGACGTTGAGCCCGGTCTTGCCCGAAAGCTCGATGATGCGCTTGCGGGCCTTCTGGCCGATGCCGTGCAGCGCCTCCGCGCCCAGGACCACGTTCTCCTGGACGGTGAGGTTGTCGGCGAGCATGAAGTGCTGGTGCACCATGCCGATACCGGCCTTGATGGCGTCCGAAGGCGTGCGGAACCGCACCTGCTCGCCGTTCACCTCGATGGTGCCCTCGTCCGGCGACTGCATGCCGTAGAGGATCTTCATCAGGGTCGACTTGCCCGCGCCGTTCTCACCGCAGAGCGCGTGCACCTCGCCACGGCGGACGGTCAGGTGAACGTCGCTGTTGGCGACCACACCGGGGAATCGCTTGGTGATGCCGGTGAGCACCACCGCGGGGGGATCGTCCGTCCGTACGGACGTGGAACTGCTCATCGTCGAGTGCTCCTCCTACCACGAACCGGGCCCTGTGAGGGGCAGTCCTCACAGGGCCCGGCAGTTGTGGCTTTCTCGGACTACGGCTTGTCCGCGACCTTGATCTTGCCCTCGATGATCTGGGCCTTGTAGCCCTCGAGGATGCCCTGCAGCTTCGCGTCGATCTTGCCACCCGAGGTGGAGTAACCGACACCGTTGACCTTCAGGTCGAAGACCTTCGGCAGCGACGACAGGTCGTTCTTGGCGGCGGCCTTGATGTAGTCGTACACCGCGACGTCGACGCGCTTGAGCATCGAGGAGACGATGACGTCCTTGGTGTCCGCGACGGTCGCCTGGTTGTACTGGTCGGAGTCGACACCGATCGCCAGCACGCCGGCCTGCTTGGCAGCCGAGAAGACGCCCTTACCGGACGCACCCGCGGCCTGGTAGATCACGTCGGCGCCCTTGTCGATCTGCCCCTTGGCGGCCTCCTGGCCCTTCGGGGCGTCCTGGAAGCCCGTGAAGTCACCGGCCGGGGTGATGTACTTCTTCTCGACCTGGATCTTCGGCGCGGCGGCCTTGGCACCCTGGACGTAGCCGGCCTCGAACTTCTGGATCAGCGGGATCTCGACGCCGCCGACGAAGCCCACGTGGCACTTCTTGCTCTGGTACGCGGCGATGACGCCGGCGAGGAAGGAGCCCTCCTGCTCGGCGAACAGCAGCGGGGTGACGTTGGTCGCGCCCTCGACGGCAGAGTCGACCAGGCCGAACTTGACGTTCGGGAACTCCGCGGCGACGAGCTTCATCGACTCGGCGTAGGCGAAGCCGACACCGATGATCGGGCTGAAGCCCTCGCTCGCGAGCTGGCGCAGACGGGTCTGCTTGGCCGACTCGTCCTCGTTAGGGGCGGCGGAGAGCTCGCGCGTGTTCTCCTTCTTGATGCCCATGTCCGCGATGGCCTTGTCGAGACCGGCGGCGGCGGAGTCGTTGAACGACGCGTCGCCACGGCCACCGATGTCGTAGGCCAAACCGATCTTCAGCGCGCTCGCGTCCACCTTGTCACCGTTGGCCGCACTGGTGTTCGAGGTGGTTGGCGCGGTGGGAGGCGTGGCGAACTCGCAAGCGGCACCACTGCCGGTGTTCGAGTTGTTCCCGCCACCCGAATCCTTCGCGCAGGCGGCCATAGTCATCACGCTGGTCAGCGCGATCGCGGCGACCGCGACGCCACGCATACGACGACGCACGGCTCGTCTCCTCCCTGAGGTTCCTCCCCAACGACGTTGTTGGGTTCTAGACGGCGCACCGTACCTCTTAGTAACCAACCCCGTTGCGGCCAGCACCTACAAAGACCCCTATCGGTTACGCATTCGACGCATTGGCCGCACCTGTGGTGATCATTCGTGTTCGGCGCGTGGCGAAACGTCGTCCTCGAGCGCCTCGCCGGTCTGATCGTCGCCCAAACGGCGCAGTTCCGCGCGCCAGGCCCGGCGTTCGAGCGCTGCCGACATCCCCGCGACCGGTCCACCCGGCGGCAGTTCCGTCCCCACGCGCCCAGGATGTGTCGCGACACTGACTCGCGAATGCCTGCCGGTTGACCGCCGCTGACCTGCGGTTCGACGTTCGACGAAACTTCTTGCGCCGAACGTTGAACCGGTCGCGGGTTCCCGATCGTGTAGAGGGCGGCAAGTGCCCTTGCCGACGACGGCGGCCCGGACCAAGGCGGAGGTCCAGGCCGCCGTCCTCCGTTTTCCCGGTACGCGCGCGCCATTTGTGGCGTGAACCGCATTTCGGGATCGATAAAGACCGCTTGGCCGATCGACAGCGTGTCTCGTCGATCACAGAGCGGGTGCGCCTGCTGGGTCGGGTCCGACGTGCGGGACTAGGATTTTCCGGTCATGGTCGGCAGGAACTGTTCACCGACCACCACCACTGACGTTGGAGGCCGCGGCGCATGACCAGCGCAGGCGCACCCGAGCGGTCGGGCACCACCCGAGGGGGTGGGACGCTCTACCGCGGTGATCTGGGCATGTGGTCCTGGGTCGCCCACCGGATCACCGGTGTCCTCACGTTCTTCTTCCTCTTCACCCACGTGCTCGACACCGCACTGGTGCGGGTGTCACCGAACGCGTACGACGCGGTGATCGAGACCTACAAGAACCCGGTCGTGAACCTCTTCGAGGTCGGCCTCGTCGGCGCGGTGCTCTACCACGCGCTGAACGGCATCCGGGTCATGCTGGTCGACTTCTGGGAGAAGGGCGCCAAGTACCAGCGGGTCATGCTTTGGACCGTGCTGGCCGTCTGGGTCGTCGTGATGATCCCCGGCTTCTACTTCATGATGCAGCGCACGATCTCCGAGCTGGTTGGGGGTCACTGACCATGTCTCTCGCACTCGACAAGCCCCGCCAGCCGCGCCGCCCCGCGGCCCGTCGCAGCAACGGCGAGCTCTACAGCTGGCTGTTCATGCGCCTCTCCGGCCTGTTGCTCGTGGTCCTGGTCCTCGGCCACCTGTTCATCATGAACATCCTCGACGGCGGCATCCACAGGATCAACTTCGGTTTCGTGGCAGGCCGCTGGGCGTCCCCGTTCTGGCAGTTCTGGGACCTCGCGATGCTCTGGCTCGCGCAGATCCACGGCGGCAACGGCGTGCGGACGATCATCAACGACTACGCCCGCAAGGACGCCACCCGGTTCTGGTTGAAGATGCTGCTCTACGTCTCGATGGTGCTGATCGTCTCGCTCGGCACGTTCGTGATCTTCACCTTCGACCCGAACATCTCGAACTGACCCGCGCGGGGAGCCCACCACAATGCAGTTCCACAAGTACGACGTAGTCATCATCGGCGCTGGTGGTGCCGGAATGCGCGCGGCGATCGAGTCCGGCCAGCGCGCCCGCACCGCTGTGCTCACGAAGCTCTACCCCACGCGTTCGCACACCGGCGCGGCCCAGGGCGGCATGTGCGCCGCCCTCGCCAACGTCGAGGAGGACAACTGGGAGTGGCACACCTTCGACACGATCAAGGGCGGCGACTACCTGGTCGACCAGGACGCCGCCGAGATCATGGCGAAGGAGGCCATCGACGCCGTTCTCGACCTCGAGAAGATGGGCCTGCCGTTCAACCGCACGCCCGAGGGCAAGATCGACCAGCGCCGGTTCGGCGGCCACACGCGCAACCACGGTGAAGCCGCCGTGCGCCGCGCCTGCTACGCCGCGGACCGCACCGGTCACATGATCCTGCAGACGCTGTACCAGAACTGCGTCAAGCACGGCATCGAGTTCTTCAACGAGTTCTACGTCCTTGACATCTGTCTCACCGAGACGGAGAACGGCCCGGTCTGCACCGGTGCCGTCGCGTACGAGCTCGCGACCGGCGAGATCCACGTCTTCCAGGCCAAGTCCGTCGTGTTCGCGACCGGTGGTTTCGGCAAGGTCTTCAAGACCACGTCGAACGCCCACACGCTGACCGGTGACGGCATGGGCATCGTCTTCCGCAAGGGCCTGCCCCTGGAGGACATGGAGTTCTACCAGTTCCACCCGACGGGCCTCGCGGGTCTCGGCATCCTGCTGACCGAGGGCGCTCGCGGTGAGGGCGCGATCCTGCGCAACGCCTCGGGTGAGCGGTTCATGGAGCGCTACGCCCCGACCATCAAGGACCTGGCGCCGCGCGACATCGTCGCCCGCTCGATGGCGCTCGAGGTGCTGGAGGGCCGCGGTGCCGGCCCGAACAAGGACTACGTGCTGCTCGACTGCACGCACCTCGGCGCCGAGGTGCTGGAGACGAAGCTGCCGGACATCACCGAGTTCGCCCGCACGTACCTCGCGGTCGACCCGGTAGTCGAGCCCGTCCCGGTGTACCCGACCGCGCACTACGCGATGGGTGGCATCCCGACGAACGTCCACGGCGAAGTGCTGCGGGACAACGACAACGTCGTGCCCGGCCTGTACGCCGCCGGTGAGTGCGCGTGCGTCTCGGTGCACGGTGCGAACCGCCTCGGCACGAACTCGCTGCTGGACATCAACGTCTTCGGCCGCCGCGCCGGCATCGCCGCCGCGGAGTACGCGCTGTCGCGTGACGAGCACGTCGAACTGCCGGAGAACCCGGCCGCCGCCGTCGAGGCCCAGGTCGCGCTGGCGCTGTCGGAGCACGGCCAGGAGCGCGTGGCGGACATCCGCACCGAGCTGCAGGCCACGATGGACGCGAACGCTTCGGTGTACCGCACCGAGGACACGCTGAAGCAGGCGCTGCACGACGTGCAGGCGTTGAAGGAGCGGTACGCCCACATCTCCGTGCAGGACAAGGGCAAGCGCTTCAACACGGACCTGCTGGAGGCCGTCGAGCTCGGCTTCCTGCTGGAGCTGGCCGAGGTGCTGGTCGTCGGCGCGCTGGCGCGCAAGGAGTCCCGCGGCGGACACGCCCGCGAGGACTACCCGAACCGCGACGACACGAACTTCATGCGCCACAGCATGTTCTACAAGCAGGGCGAGGGTCTGGCGGCGGACATCCGCCTCGACTACAAGCCCGTGACCTTTACCCGGTACAAGCCGATGGAGCGCAAGTACTGATGACCGCCACCGCTGAAACCACTGCTGGCTCGCGCGGCTCCCAGCCGCCGGTTCCGGACGGCGCTGTCACGGTCACCGTCAAGATCCGCCGGTTCAACCCGGAGTTCGACGACGAGCCGCGCTGGGACTCGTTCGACATCCCCGCGCTCCCGTCGGACCGCGTGCTGAACCTCCTCCACTACATCAAGTGGTACGTGGACGGCACGCTGACCTTCCGTCGTTCCTGCGCCCACGGCATCTGCGGTTCCGACGCCATGCGCATCAACGGCGTCAACCGCCTGGCGTGCAAGGTCCTGCTGAAGGACCTGCTGGAAAAGGGCGGCAAGCAGACCACGATCACCATCGAGCCCATCAAGGGCCTGCCGGTGAACAAGGACCTGCTCGTCGACATGGAGCCGTTCTTCGAGGCGTTCCGCGCCGTCAAGCCGTACCTCGTGACCTACGGCAACGAGCCGACGCGCGAGCGCATCCAGTCGGTCGCCGACCGCGAGCGCTTCGACGACACCACGAAGTGCATCCTGTGCGCCTGCTGCACCACGTCGTGCCCGGTGTACTGGACCGAGGGCTCGTACTTCGGCCCCGCGGCGATCGTGAACGCGCACCGCTTCATCTTCGACTCGCGTGACGAGGGCGCTGAGGAGCGGCTCGACATCCTCAACGACATCGACGGCGTGTGGCGGTGCCGAACCACGTTCAACTGCACCGACGCCTGCCCGCGCGGAATCCAGGTCACCAAGGCGATCCAGGAAGTGAAGCGCGCGCTGCTGTTCAAGCGCATCTGAGTTCTCGTTTTCGAAGCGCCGCGTTCCCGTTGGGGGCGCGGCGCTTCGCTTTGCGCGTGGTAAGTCTTTCCGGACGCGCACGACCGGACCACCGTGAGGCCACGTTGAAGAAGCAGACAACCGCTGCGGCGGCGGTCACCGTGGTGAGCATCGCCGTCGCCATCGTCGTGAATCTGCTGACGTCGGGCTGGAGCTGGACGTTCTTCGTGCTGCTCGCCGTGCTGGCCGTCATCTGGGTGGCATTGGCGGTGTGGCAGGTCTCGGCCGGCCGGACCAAGCCTCTCGGAGCACCGCCGGTGGCTTCCGCCAGCGGCATCGTTGCCAGGCCGGAGCTCTCGGGAAAGATCGTGCGCCTGCTGCTGGGCACGGGGACGCGCAAGGTCGCCATCACGACCGGGCTCTGGGGTGCCGGCGGGTTCGGCAAGACGACGCTCGCCGCAGAGGTGTGCGAGAACAAGGAGATCAAGGCGGCGTTCGGCACCAACATCTGGTGGGTCACCGTGGGCCAGGAGGTCCGCGGCGCGGCACTTGCGGACACGATCAACGACGTCATCAAGCGCATCGACGGCCAGAGCCCCGGCCTCACCCGCCCGGAACAGGCAGGTATGCACCTGGGCGCGCTGCTGAAGGAGCGCGGCCGCTCCCTGCTCGTCGTCGACGACGTCTGGTCCGCCGAGCAGCTGCGCCCGTTCCTGGACGCGGGCCGCGGCTGCACGCTGCTGGTGACCACCAGGTTCTCCGACGTCCTGCCCAGCGACGCGGAACCCGTCGAGGTCAACCAGATGCGGCCGGAACAGGCGAGCGCCCTGGTGAACAGCGGCATCGCCGGACTGCCCGACTCCGTCAGGGACGGTCTGCTCGACATCACCGGCCGCTGGCCGCTCGCCCTGAGCCTGGCCAACGCCGCTCTGCGACGAGCGGATCGCACCGGCGCCGACGTCACCGAGACCGCGCAGAAGCTGTTGCAACGCCTGCAGAACCTCGGCCCCGCCGCGCTCGACGTCACCGACGCGGATCGCCGTGACCGCACGGTCGCCGCCACCCTGGAATCCTCGCTGAGCCTGCTCGGCGAACGCCGGGACCGAGTCGTCGAGCTGGCGATCTTCCCCGAGGACACCGACATCCCGCGGGACCTGATCGCGCTGCTCTGGCACCGCACCGCGGGGCTGTCGCGCGACGAGACCGACCTGCTGTGTCAGGAGATCGTCGACCTCTCCCTGGCCACCGGGCTGCACCGCGTACGCCTGCACGACGTCATTCGCACCTACCTGCGGCACGAGTGCGGGCTCGATCGGCTGACCGCGCTGCACAACACCTTTCTCGACGGTGTCGCCGCAACGCTCCCGCCAGGTGCGGCGGGATGGTGGCAGATTCCCGGCGAGCAGGAACACCTGTGGCGCACCCTCGCCTACCACCTCACCGGTGCTCAGCGGACCGAGGAACTGGCCGCGCTCGTGGAGGCGCCGGCCTGGATCATCGGCAAACTGCGCAGGTTCGGTCCTGTCGCCGTGGCCGAGGACGTCGCACTCGTCGACAACGAGCACAGCCGCGAGCTCACCCGGTTCCTCGACCAGTTGGGCCACACGCTGACGCCGACCATCCCCGAGCACGCGGTGGTGAACGCACTCGCTCATCGGCTCGCCCACTATCCGGCGCTGAGCAAGCTGCACGAGGCTGCGATCGCGGAAACGCGGAGGGTGCCACGGCTGGTGCCGAGCGCTCCGATGCCGGACCTGCCCGACCCCGCGTTGAAGCGGGTGCTCACCGGTCACGACCGCGCCGTGAAAGCATGCGACTTCTCGCCCACCGGAGCGTGGCTGGCCACAGTCGGCGCGGACGACACGATCCGGGTGTGGGAGCCGCAAAGCGGTCGTGTGTTGCAGGTCATCACCACGAACACCTGGCTGTTCGGCGAAAGCGCACTCTCGCCTGACGGCAGGTGGCTGGCAGCCGAAGGTTTTCGCTCGGTGGTGAACGTGTTCGACACCGAAACGTGGACTGTGCAGGCTGCTCTCGAAGGCCGTGGCACGGTCAGGTGCTTCACCTTCACGGCCGACAGCCGCACGCTTGTCCTGGCCGACTCGCGGGACCAGCTGATCGTGTGGGACGTGGTCACGGGAAAGAAGCTGCGGCAGTTCAAGATCGAGCAGAATCTCGATCACTGTGTCGCGCTGACCGGCACCACGGTGCTGGGCGTCGACGACGGCCTGGTCAGGCTGTGGGACACAGACACCGGTAAGCACACGACGTTCACCGAGCTGCAGACGACCTACGGGGTCACCGACGTCGCGCTGGACCCCGATCACCGCTGGGCAGCGCTCGCCGGTGACTTCGGTATCGCCGTGCACGACCTGGCCCGCCCCGGCCGGCCCGCGCGCATGTTGAGGCACCACACCGACCTGACCGCGGTCGCCTCGTCTCCGAGCGGAGACCTGCTCGCCACCGGCGACGCCAAAGGCATGATCTCCATCTGGACCGTCGCGGAGTGGCGTCCGGTCGGGCAGATCGCCGCCCACGGCTCGGCGATCAACGCGCTGGCCTTCTCCCCCGACGGCTCCACGCTCGCCTCGACGAGCGCCGACGGCACCGCCCGGCTCTGGAATCCCGCGCTGGCATCAGAACGGGCTCAGCACACCGCAGCGTCCACCTGTGCCGCGGCACCTGACGGCACCTGGCTGGCAATCGGGACGCCGACGAGCACGATCATCCAGCGGCTCGCACCTCCCCAGCCCGCTCTGGAGCTCGAGTTCGCGACCCGCGCCTACAGCCTCGTAGCGCTGCACGGCGGCAGGCAACTGCTGGTGGAACTGGTCAGCGAGGTCCTCCTCTGCGACGCGGGTGACTGGCGCGCCGGCCGCGTGCTGGCGCATCCCGAAGGCAACACGCTCAGCTCCGCCACCGGCGGTGGTTCATACGTCTGCGCCCAATCCGGAGGGCAGGGTCTGTTGTGGGACGTCGACAACTGGGGCCCGCCCAGGTTCGTCGTGGCCGACGGCGACTCGGTGCGGCTGGCCGACCGGCCGATGCCGGAGAGCCCGCGCCGAGCCGTACCACTCCTGCGGAGGTCGGCACCGCCGGAGATCGTCGAGGCAGCGGTCGCCCCGTCCGGCAGCTCGGTCGTGGTGACCACCGATACCGCGGTCTTCGTCCTCGGACCTGCCACGGGCGAGGTGATCAAGACTGTCAACGTCGGAACGCAGCCCTATGGAGCACGCGTCACACCAGGCGACCGCTGGCTGCTCGTCGGAGTTCAGGACGGCCTGCAGGTGTGGAGCACCAACACGTGGACACGCCACACCGTCCTGACGGAGATCAGCTCCGACCTCGAGGGCGCGGCTTGGACGCCGGACAACTCGGTGGTCGCCATGGTCACGAAGGACCAGACCGTCCGGATCTACGACAACACCGACTGGCGGTGCCTCACCTCCATTCGGCTCGACGGCACGGTGACCGGATGTACCTGGGCCGGGAACACCGACCTGGTGGTGGTCGGTGGGCACGGCGTCTACCGGTTCGACTTCCGCGGCGGATCTCCCGAAGCCGAAGGGTGATCGAGGCGCACGATGCACACCGGCGGCCTTGGCCGCGCTGCCGCTGCCCGGTGTGCCTTCTTCAGCTCGCGTGCCACCGCGTCCGGGTCGTCGCGCAACCGACTGGGCAGTGTTTGGAGGACCAGGATTCCGGCTGCCGCGTACCGGCTGTTGCGCGCGAGGGTGCGCTCGTAGTCGCGCGGGCCGTGGTGGAACGCCTTCGAGTCGATCTCCCAGGCCAGGCCCACGTCGTCGAACCAGGCGTCCGGTCTGCCGATGACCAGGCCGTCGGCGTCGGCGATCGGGACGTTCCAGTGCGGGGTGGTCAGGCGGATTCGGCGGGAGAGGCGGCGCGCGTCGCGTTCGGCGACCGATTCCGCGCGGCCCAGTTCCTTCAGGACGGCGCGGACGAGCTTGGTGCCGTAGCGGTTGGTGCGGGCCTCCCCGGCGAGGCTCTCTGGCGTGCACCGGCCTCTTTGGACGGCGGCGGCCACCAGGGCCGTGGCGGCGTCGATGGAGCGCAGCTGGCGGCAGGCGTCCACCACGGCTCTTTCCGCGGACACCACCGGGAAGCCGGTCACGTCGGTGGACGCGGGCACCGGGGAGGCGCGTTCGAGGATCAACGCACCGCTGCCGCGGGCGAAACCCGGCACCAGCACGTGGATCTCGGTGCCGGAGGCGGGCAGGCCGTGGCGGCGGCAGGCTTCCGCGCCGGTCAGAACGGCGCCAGGGCCTGCTCGCAGCAGGGCGGCGGTGACCTGTTGGTCTCGCGTGGGCGGGCCGTTGTGCAGCAGCACCACGCCAGGGTGCATGCGCTGCCACGGCCCGCCGGGTTCACAACGGCGCCAGGGGTTCGAGACTCCCAGCGACTTCAGGGTGGTGGCGGTGATGACTCCGAGATCGCTGCGTTCGCGCAGGTGTTCGATGAGCATGGAGTCAGTGTGACAAGCGCCACCGACAGTTTTTGACGGTCAGCGGCGGGAGGCGCGCCTGTTGCGGTCGATCAGCAGCATGAGCGCTCCGGCGACGATGAGCAGCACTCCCAGCGGCAGCAGCCAGCCGACCGAAGCACCCGTGCTGGCCAGGCGGTCGTCCTGATGGCGTGGGGCTTTCGTGACGGGCGTGGACGACGTGGTCGGTGGCTTGGTCGTTGTCGTTGGAGTGGTGGTCGTCGACGTTGGAGTAATCGGCGTGGTCGTTGAAACCGGCGTCGTCGTCGAAACCGGCGTCGTCGTCGAAACCGGCGTCGTCGTCGAAACCGGCGTCGTCGTCGAAACCGGCGTCGTCGTCGAAACCGGTGTCGTCGTCGTGGTCGTTGACGACGTGGTGGTCGTGGTCGAAACCGGAGTCGTCGTCGAAACCGGCGTCGTCGTTGTGGTCGTTGACGACGTGGTGGTGGACGACGTGGTGGTGGACGTGGACGTCGAGGTGGAAGTTTCGTCACCTCTCGGCTCGGGCGTGCGCCATCCTGGCCGTTCTTTCGGGCACCACGCGGCGGCGCACACCCGGCCGTCCCCGGAGGCCGTGGCCTCCGAGGCGGCGCCGTGCAGCGCGACGATCGTCAACACCGCGCCGGCGGTGAGCACACCGATGAAGGCGATACGTGACATGCCGCGATGGTTCGCCCAGGTGCGGCACGTCGCACGCCGTACAGGCGGACGTCACCCACGAGTGCGTCCGAGATCGCTCGATCAGGTCCAGAAAACCGCGATGCCCACGTTCAGCACGACGAGGGACGCGGCGGTCGGCATCAGCCAGGACGGGGCCTTGGGCTTGTTGACGTTGATCGCCACGACGGCGGCGATGGCCACGACGACCAGCAGCTTGACGCCGATCTTGATGTGGTCGTACTTCACCGAGTCGACCAGCGGGTCGATGCCGACCAGCGCGACCCCGGTGAGCAGCTGCAGGGCGGCGCTGTGCAGCCAGCCCTTGTTGACCGGCGCGTCCTTGCCGGCCCTGGCCTGCAACATGATCATCGCGACGAGCATGCCCATGCCCAGCAGGTGCAGGAACACCAGCAGCAGGCGTACGAACTCCACAGCGTTTTCCTATCGACGTCGAGTGGCCAGGAAGCCCCGCACGCCCAGCACCCCGATGATGCTGCCGAGCACGAGCGAGACGATCACGAGCACCAGGTGCACCGTGAAGAAAGCAGTAGGTCCGTCGCTGAACGAACGCGGGTCTTCCCAGATGTTTTTCAGGAACGTGGGCCAGATCACCCACGACCACACACCAAAAGCCACCAGGAAGAGTGACATCGGGCGCGAGAGCTTCACGGCGACCAGTATCAGACGTGGTGCGTGCAAGACGCTAAACGGGGGTGGATAGCCTGGAGGCGTGCCCTTCACCAAACGGCTCATCGTCGCCCTGGTCCTAGCAACGGCCACAGCCGCGTTCGCCGCACCGACCGGCACCGCGCAGCAGGCCGTTTCGGCGCAGTGCGCGAACCGCGAGACCCCGCCGCCCCCGGTGGACACGTCAGAGCAGCCGGCGCCCGGCCAGAAGGCGCCGACGCCGCTCGAAGTGCCGGAGAAACCGATCGGTGGCGACCGGCTGGGCGAGTGCGGCCTGATCCTGCCGCCGAACTCCGCGCAGCCCCCCAGCGGCATCACCGCCGCCTCGTGGCTGCTCGCGGACATGGACAGCGGCGCGGTCATCGCCGCATACGACCCGCACGGTCGCCAGCGCCCGGCGAGCATCATCAAGGTGCTGCTCGCGATGGTCGTCGCCAAGGAGCTGCGCGGCGACCTCGTCGTCACCGCCAGCGCCGAGGACACCCAGCAGGAGTGCACCTGCGTCGGCCTCAAGGACGGCGGCCAGTACACCGTCCGCCAGCTGCTGCACGGCCTGCTGCTCACCTCGGGCAACGACGTGGCGCACACCCTGGCCCGCCAGCTCGGCGGCGTGCCGAACGCCCTGCGCAAGATGAACGCCATGGCCAAGGAGCTCGGCGCCCTCGACACGCGCGCCGTGACCCCGTCGGGCCTCGACGCCCCCGGCACCAGCACCTCGGCCTACGACGTCGCCCTGATCTTCCGCGGCGCGATGAAGTACGACGAGTTCGCCCAGGCCATCAAGCTCCAGCAGGCGCAGTTCCCCGGCCGCAACGGCGGCACGATCATGCTGACGAACGACAACCGCCTGCTCGCGAACTACCAGGGCGCCCTCGGTGGCAAGACGGGCTTCACCGACGACTCGCAGCACACCTACGTGGGTGCCGCCGAACGCAACGGCCGCCGCCTGGTGGTCGCCATGCTGCGCGGCCAGCAACAGCCCACGCACATCACCAACCAGGCCGCGAAGCTCCTCGACTACGGCTTCAACATGGGCCCCGGCGGCGTGGGCAAGCTCGTCGACGGCGCCCCGCAGCCCAAGCCGAAGATCGTCCCCACCCAGGACAGCAACGCCCCTGACGACGCGGCAGCGGCCGACCCCGGAACGGGTCGCCCGACGCCCACCGCGTTCGGCACCGTGGGCCTCCCGATCACGGCAGCGGCAGGCATCGGCCTCCTGGCCGCCGTGTTCCTCTACATCCGCAACAAGCGGGCCAAGGCGGCAAGGGCACGCCGCCAGGCCGCTCAGGCGGCACAGGGCGTCTGAGCCCGCAACGACGACGGCCCCAGCGCAACCGCGCTGGGGCCGTTTCGCGTCAGCAGGGCTACCGCTTGCGCCACCGAAGGCCGAGCAACGCCCCCACCAGAGCCCCGACACCGAGCATCAACGAGGGCGAGGGCCCGGACCGCATCGACACCACCGGCTGAATGACAGCGGGAGGCGGCGCCGGCACCACCTCAGGCTCCCGGTTCTCCCGAGCGGTAGCCGTCCAAGCGGTGATGAACAACAGGAACTGCGCGACGAGGTTCGCGAACACCAGCACACCGATCACCGACCCGAACGCGGCCGAGGTGGGCGAGCGGGTCACGAACGACAGGAAGATCGTCGCCGCCTGCTTCAACACCTCGAACCCGATCGCAGCCGCGAAAGCCCCGCGCAACGCACTGCGCCACCCGACGGGTTTGCGCGGCAACCGGGCCAGCACCCAGATGAACACCATCCAGTTGGCGAGCAGCGACAGGACGATCGAGGCGATCCGCACCAGCGCGTGCGCCCAGCCGGCGTTCTCGAAGCCCAGCCAGTCCAGCAGGTTCTCGGCGAACCCCGACCCGGCGGCCGTGATGGCGAACGACAGCACGATCGCGAGGCCCAGGCTGACCAGCGACAGCAGGTCCCGCCACAACGTGCCGAAGAACGGCAGGTTCGCCTTGGCGTGGCCCCATTGCGCGGTCAGGGCGTCGCGGAGGTTGCTCATCCAGCCGAGGCCGGAGTAGGCGGCACCGAGCAGACCGATGATGCCCACCGTGCCCTTGGAGTCCAGGGCGGTGTTCACGGCCTCGTTGATCTGGTCGCGCAGCTGCTGGTCCGGCACGGCCTCGGCGATGCTCGCGCGGAGGTCGGCCAGCAGGTCCGGCTGGGACTGCAGCACGAAACCGGCGATGGCGAAGCCGATCATCAGGATCGGGACGAGGGACAGCACGCTGAAGTACGTGACCGCGGCCGCGTAGTGGGTGCCGTAGCTCTCGGTGAAGCGCTCGTAGGCCAGCAGGATGTGGTCGAGCCACGCGTACTTCCGCCGCCACTTGTCCACGGTCGAGACGCTAGTGCAAGCGCACTACTCAGGCAGGACGAACCCGATCTTCTCGTACGAGCGGCGCAACGTGACCGAGGCGACCTCGCGGGCGCGTTCGGCGCCGCGGGCGAGGATCTTGTCCAGCGACGCCACGTCGTCGAGGTACATGCGGACGCGCTCCTGGACCGGCGTGACCCACTCGGTGAAGACCTCGCCGAGGTCCTTCTTCAGGTCGCCGTAGCCCTTGCCGTCGTAGTCGAGAACCAGCGACTCCACGGAGCGGCCCGTCAGGGCCGAGTAGATCGTCAGCAGATTCGAGACGCCCGGCTTGTTCTCGACGTCGAAGATGATCTCGCGGCCCGTGTCGGTGACCGCCGAGCGGATCTTCTTGGCCGAGCGCTTCGGGTCTTCCAGGAGCTCCACCACGCCGCCGGGCACCGACTTGCTCATCTTCGCCGTCGGGTCCTGCAGGTCGAAGATCTTGGCGGTGTCCTTGACGATGTACGCCTCCGGCAGGCGGAACGTCTTGCCGTAGCGCGAGTTGAAGCGCGTCGCGAGGTCGCGGGTCAGCTCCAGGTGCTGGCGCTGGTCCTCACCGACCGGGACGTAGTGCGCCTGGTACAGCAGGATGTCTGCGGCCTGCAGGATCGGGTAGGTGAACAGGCCCACGCCGACGGACTGCTCCTGACGTGCGGACTTGTCCTTGAACTGCGTCATGCGCGCTGCCTCGCCGAAGCCGGTCATGCACTGCATGACCCAGCCGAGCTGGGCGTGCTCCGGGACGTGCGACTGCACGAACAGCGTCGCGCGGTCCGGGTCGATGCCCAGCGCGAGGAGCTGGGCCGCCGAGACGCGCGTGTTCTGGCGCAGTTCCTTCGGGTTCTGCTCAACGGTGATCGCGTGCAGGTCGACGACGCAGTAGAACGCGTCGTGCTCCTCCTGCAGCGCGACCCACTGCCGCACCGCACCCAGGTAGTTGCCGAGGTGGAACGAGCCTGCGGTCGGCTGGATGCCGGACAGCACTCGGGGACGACTGGTGGGTGCGTTCTCCGTGGACACGAACGAAATCTTCTCAGACCAGGCGAATCAGTTCTGCGCGGTGTCCTGCTGAACCAGGTCGATGCGCTGGTTCGCCGCCGTGACCGGGGCCGGCCTGCGACGCTTCACCAGGCCGTACACCAGACCACCCACGCCGGCCGTGACCGCGACCAGACCCACGGGACCTGCAGCAGCGGTACCGGTCATGCTGCTCTCGACCGCAGCGCTCAGTACCAGACTCATGCCGTGCACTTGCCGAGCCTCCCCAAGGCACAGATCCACCCCGGAAGGGTGAACCTTGCTGACTGATTGGCCGCCAAGCTACCGATGACCGGTAGCGTCGATGCGCCGAATCAGACTATCGGTCACTGTTGATCGGTTCGCACTCGCCCATATGTCGTAGTCCGCTGACGGGCGTTACGCCCTGCGAGCGAAGCCAGGGTCTCAAGCTCACGCACAGTACGCGCCGACCCGTGTTCGGACCCGGCCATGCGGCTGATCGTCTCCTCCATGAGCGTGCCGCCGATGTCGTTCGCACCGCCGTTGAGGATCTCCGCGGTGCCCTCGTCGCCGAGCTTGACCCACGAGCACTGGATGTTGTCGATGCGCCCGTGCAACGCCAGCCGCGCGAACGCGTGCACGGCGCGGTTGTCGCGGCGGGTGGGGCCGGGACGGGCGACTCCCGCGAGGTAGATCGGGGCGTTGCGGTGCACGAACGGCAGCGCGACGAACTCGGTGAGCCCGCCGGTGCGGTCCTGGAGCTGTGCCAGCACGCGGAGGTGGGTGAGCCAGTGACCGGGGTGGTCCACGTGGCCGTACATCATCGTCGACGACGAGCGAATGCCCAGCTCGTGGGCCGTGCCGACCACTTCGAGCCAGGTCGCGGTCGGCAGCTTGCCCTTGGTCAGCACCCACCGGACGTCGTCGTCGAGGATCTCGGCCGCCGTGCCCGGAATCGTGTCGAGGCCGGCCTCGCGGAGCTCCGTCAGCCACTCGCGCACGCTCACACCCGCCTTCGCCGCGGCGGAGACGATCTCCATCGGGCTGAACGCGTGCACGTGCATTTCGGACAGACGCTTCTTGATCGCGCGCACGACGTCCGCGTAGTAGGTGACCGGCAGCTTGGGGTCGATGCCGCCCTGCATGCAGACCTCGGTGGCACCGGAGTCCCACGCCTCCTGCGCGCGGTCGGCGACCTCCTCGGCGCTCAACCTGAAGGCATCCGCATCGCGCTCGCGTTGAGCGAAGGCGCAGAAGCGGCAGCCGACGTAGCAGACGTTCGAGAAGTTGATGTTCCGGTTGACCACGTACGTGACGTCGTCGCCGACCACCTCGCGCCGCAGGTCGTCGGCGAGGCGCGTCATCTCCTCCAGGGCGGAGCCGTCCGCCGTCAGCAGCGCCATCGCGGCATCGGTGTCGTCGAGCAACGCGGCCGGGTCGTTCGCCGCGATCTTCAGTCCACGTTGGACGTCTTCGGAAAGCCGTTGCGGTGCAACAGGGATCTTCAGCTCGGTCCAGTCGCCGTAGACCTCGTCGAAGTCACCGCGGCGATCGCTCGTGCGGCCCTCGGTGTCGATCGCGGTGTTCAGGTCGGCACGGCCGAACGTGTCGAGCCCGCCGTCCGGCTCCTGCCACTCGCGGCCGACGACGGGAGCGTCCGGGTTCGCGAGGCCGTTTTCCAGCGCCAGCGCGGAAACGTGCGCGGTGAGCCGGGTGTCGATCCACTGCCCCGCCGCCGCGCGGACGTAGCGCGGGTAGACGTTGAGCCGCTCCTGCAAGGAGAAACCGGCCTCGCGCGTGATGTCGACGAGCCTGTCGACCTGAGGCCACGGCTTCTCGGGGTTCACGTGGTCGGGCGTGATCGGCGAGACGCCGCCCCAGTCGTCGACGCCCGCGCGCAGCATCAGGCCGAACTCCTCGCCGACCAGGTTCGGCGGCGCCTGCACGCTCACGGTCGACGGCATCACCAGGCGCGCCACGGCGATCGTGGCCGCGAGCTCGGTCAGGTCGGCGTCGGGCATGCCGCGCATCGCCGTGTCCGGCTTGGCGCGGAAGTTCTGGATGATGACTTCCTGGATGTGCCCGTACTGCTTGGCGATCTGGCGCATCGCGAGCAACGACTCGGCGCGCTCGGTGAGGTTCTCGCCGATCCCGATCAGGATTCCGGTGGTGAACGGCACGTTCACGCGTCCGGCATCGGTGAGGACCCGAAGGCGGACAGCGGGATCCTTGTCCGGGCTGCCGTAGTGCGGCCCGCCCTTCTCGCTCCACAGCCGCTCGGCCGTGGTCTCCAGCATCATGCCCATGCTGGACGCGACGGGACGCAGCCGCTGCAGCTCCTCCCAGCTCAGCACGCCGGGGTTGAGGTGTGGCAGCAGACCCGTTTCCTCGAGCACGGCGATGGCACTGGCGCGCACGTAGTCCAAAGTGGACTCGTAGCCGCGCGCCTCCAGCCACTCCTTGGCGGCGGGCCACCGGTCCTCCGGCCTGTCACCGAGCGTGAACAGCGCTTCCTTGCAGCCCTGCGCCGCCCCTGCCCGCGCGATCTCCAGCACCTCGTCGCGTTCGAGGAACGCGGCGGGCAGCTTGTGCGGCACGGTCGCGAACGTGCAGTAGTGACACCGGTCGCGGCACAGTCTGGTCAGCGGGATGAACACCGACCGGCTGTACGTGACGATCCCGGGACGCCCTTCGGCGAGCAGGTGCGCGTCACGCACTTTGCCCGCCGCGGTCAACAGCGCGTCGAGATCCTCCCCGCGCGCATGCAGCAGCACGGCGGCCTCGGTCGCATCGAGAACGGCACCGTCAGCGGCCCGGCGCAGCGCACGCCTCATGGCCGCCGCGCTCGGACGGGGCTGCGATGGGGTTAGCGAGATGTCCACTGCCACGTCAACGACCTTAAGCCGCCGAAATTCCTGATCACGGTGATCGGGGTGTGGCAAGGATTACGTCACCGCACGCTGACCAGCAGTTCCGTGTTCCGGTCGAGCGGCGTTCCCAGCGGGTTCGTCCGCGAGTGGATGTCGTTGTAGGTGATTTCCCGGCACAGGCTCGCCAGCCCCGTGTCCGACCTGTCGTCGTAGTCGACCTGGTACGGCGCGTCGGCTTCGAGGAGGGTCGTGAACAGCGACAACGTGCCGTCCCCGTTGTCCGCGACCTCGATCACGCGGGCGTGCTGCGGGTAGTCGACGTGGGCGGCGGTGTTGATCTCCCAGAAGCTCCTGCTGGGCGTGTCGTGCCGGTGCGGCGTGATCACGTTGCGGTGCGTGTGCCCGTTGACCCACGCCAGCACGTTGGGGAACCGGTGCAGGAGGTACACGAGCGCGTCGCCGTTCATGCGCGGGTCCAGCGGCCGGCGCCGATCCGGCAGGACGTTGCTCATCGACTTGGACGTGTGGTGACTGAACAGGACGAACAGCTCGTCGCTGACGTTCTGCCGGGTCGGCCTGCCGAGCCAGTCGTAGTAGAGCGAGCTGTTGCGCCTGAGGGTCTTCTCGATCCAGTTGAGCTGGTGCAGCCCGATCGAGCCCTCGGCGAAGCCGGCGAGGTTCGTGGTGTCCATGCTGATGCCGGTCACGCCCGGCGCCATCCGGAACGTGTAGAAGACATCGACACCGTCCGCGTTGGCCTCCGTGTAGCCGTGGCCGCCCGTCGGCAGATGCTTGCGCACGAACTCACCGGTGTCGAACAACCTGCGGCGCTCGTCCGGCGTGACGGTGCGGACGACGCCGCCGCTCGCGAGGATGGCGAGCGCCTCGGGAAGCGCCGCGGGATCGCTGAACGCCCGCGCGACCTTCGCGTTCTGCACGGGGTCGCCGAACCCGACGATCTTCTTGCGCCCGGTGTACCAGCTGTCGAGGAGCCCGTCCGGCAGCGAGCCGACCACGCTGTCGTCGTGGTTGCCGATCGTGGAGTACCAGGGGATGTCCAGGCCGGGGCTGGTGAACTCGCGGACCGCCGCGTCGAGCAGCCCGTCGAGCTGCGGGAAACCCTTTGCCTTGTAGTCGTCCGTGCTGCTGAGGTCCGGCTGCCAGAACGTGCTGATGCCCGCGTTCTGCACGCCTTCGTACCTGGAGTCGCCGGTGTTCGGGACGATCCGGCCGCCGTTCAGGACCGTCAGGAACCAGTCGAGCTCGATGTGCTCGTGGTTGTCGGTGTTGTCGCCGGTCGTCATGACGAAGTCGAACGGCCTGCCGGTCAGCGGGCCGCGCTTGACCGCGTTGACGCGCCTGACGAGCGACGTCGACCCCTGCGCGGTGAGCGTCTCCTGCGGCCGGTGCGCGCCCGATCCGATGATCGGGTGGAGGTACTCGAACCGCAGCGGGCTCTGCGCGTCGCAGATGTGCATGTCGCTGAACTGAACGAAGCTGGCGAGTGCCTGGCGCCGTGCTTCCCTGCCCGCCTTGGCCGCGATCAGGTCGTTGCGCACGACGGTCGGCCAGCCCGGTCCGGCCGCGAGCCTGCGGTAGCCGCTGGCGCCGATCGGCGCGGCCGTGACGTCGAGCGTGGTGCCCGCGGTGAACGCAAACGCTTGGCGGTCGAGGAGTGGCACACCTGCCGCGCCCACACCCATCGCCAGAAGGAATGAACGCCGGCTGAAACCCGTCATGAGCGCGCCCCCGATTCATTGATGGTGAATCGTGTTCATGTTCGGGGAGCTAGCTGGTGAAATCGAGCCGTCAGGTGGGCGACAAGAGCGATAAAGGCTGGTCGGGCTGGATCAGTCGGAGTACTGCAACAGAGTCTCGCCGGACGACGTTGAAGCACGGTTGCCGACAACTGGGGGTGTCATGGCGAAGGACGGACTGCTGCCCGACCCGGACGACGAGACCTACGATCCCGAACCTGACCGCGAAAACACGATCGCCGTCATCGCGATCATGGGCGGCATCCTGCTGCTGGCCTTGTGCGTCCCGACGTTCCCGAAGGCGGTCAAGATCGCTTTCGACCTCGGGACGCCGGGCGTCTACGCGGTCGGCGACGTGCCCGAGTGCTCGTTCCGCTGCTACACCCGCACCGGAACGTTCACGAGCGACGACGGCAAAGTCACGCGCACGGGCGTACACGTGCGCAATGGTCTGCCGCGCGGGCTGAAGCAGGGCGACAGCGTGCGTGCGTTCGACATCGGCACTCCGGGCGAGGTCTTCACGAACGAGGGGCAGGGCGGTTGTCCGTACGCGCTGCCGATCATGTTCGGCCCGCTGGGACTGATCGGGCTCGGGCTCGGGCTGCAGCACGTCTGGGCATCCCGGATGCGGCGCGGGTAGCCGGAGCAGGGGCCGGCACGTCCACTTCACCGAGGACGGCGCGCCACTGGTCCAGCATCAGTCGGCGTAGACGACGGTGACCGGGGCGTGGTCCGACCAGCGCTCGGCGTACGTCGCCGCCCGCTCGACCACCGCCGAAGCAGCCCGAGCCGCGAGCCCGTCCGTCGCGACGTGGTAGTCGATGCGCCAGCCCGAGTCGTTGTCGAAGGCCTTGCCGCGGTACGACCACCACGAGTACGGCCCGGCCACGTCGGGGTGCAGCGCGCGCACCACGTCGTTGTAGCCGGAGGCGAACACCGAGGACATCCACTCCCGCTCGTACGGCAGGAAGCCGGACTCCTTCTGGTTCGTCTTCCAGTTCTTCAGGTCGGCCTGCTGGTGCGCGATGTTCCAGTCGCCGCAGACGAGCACCTCACGACCCGAGACGGCCGCCTTCTCCCGCAGCGACACCAGGTACGGCAGGAAGGCCGCCATGAAGCGGTCCTTCTCGTCCTGCTTCTCGGTGCCGACGTCGCCGGAGGGCAGGTACAGCGAGGCGACCACGACGCCCGGCAGCTCGATCTCCACGTACCGGCCGCTCGACTCGAACTCCGCGGTGCCGAAGCCGACGCGGATCGAGGAGGGCTCCACGCGCGACATGATGCCGACGCCCGCGCGGCCCTTCAGCGACGACGGGGCGTAGACGCCGAACCAGCCGGACGGTGAGTGGACCTCCTGCGCGAGCTCGGCCGGTTCCGCGCGGACTTCCTGCAGGCACACCACATCGGCGGAGGTGGTGGCCAGCCACTCGAGGTAGCCCTTCTTGGCGGCAGCGCGCAGACCGTTGACGTTGACCGTGGAGACCGTGAGCACGAGCGCGCAGCCTACTTGGACGCCAGTCCCCAGGGCTTCGGGTACTCGGCGCCGCAGCCCGCGCAGTGCGCGGTGAGGTCGAGGTAGCCGACGATGGTCGCCATCTCGTCGCGGGGCAGCGCCAGCTGGCGCTGACCGTCCATCTCGGTGTAGAGGCCCTGCCACTCGGGGGTGCACGAGCACTGCGTGACGGCCTTGGCCCGGCCCCACCGAAACATGTTCCGCAGCATGCCCCAAGTTTGCCACACGCCACCGAAGCCGTTGACCAAAGCAAACCGCCACTTCGGCGAACACGAAACGTTGAAAGCGGGCCCTTGAGCGTGCGGATCGGCATGGGCCAAATTCGAAACGGGCCCAGGAAATCTCCCCGAAGCACCAAGGAGAACAAACGAACGCGATCAAGGGTGTCCTCGCCGGTCTCGCCGCAACCGCCGTCCTCTTCGGCGGTGCCGCCCAGGCAGTCGCCGCCCCGGCCACGTCGCAGTCGACGGCGGCGGCGGCGGCGAACGTGACCGGCGAGGTCGTCGCGGTCGTGAAGGGCAAGTCCATCAAGGTGCGCGTCGACGCCTCCACGACGGTGGACGTGGACTACGACCTCAAGAAGACCAACATCTCCGGTGAGCTGAAGGTCGGCGCGTCGGTCGACGTCAACGGCAAGGAGGTCGACGGCAAGATCGTCGCGTCGGGCATCATCGTCATCAAGTAACTCGCGCAGGAAAAGGCCGGCGCCGCCCTCACGCGCCGGCCTTTTCCAATGCCGCCGCCAAATCACGCCGTCCGGAAATTCCCAGTTTTCGATACGCACGCGTCAGGTGCAGTTCAACGGCCCGTGGCGTCACGAACAGCTCAGCCGCGATTTGCCGGTTGGTCAGCCCGTGGACAGCACGCCGCACGATGTGTTCCTCCTGCGCGGTCAGGACCGAACCCGACGGTGTGCGGGCCGGGCGGCCTCCCGCCGCACGCAGCTCACGCGCGGCCAGGCCCATCAACGGGATGGCGCCGCACCGCTTCGCCGCGTCGTGGCCCTGCCGCAACGCCGCGAGCGCTTCCGGACCGCGGCCCGATGCCCGCAGTGCGACACCCCAGTCGACCAACGCCCGCGCCAGCTCCAGCCGTGCCGGAGTGGACCGCAACGTCAGCACCGCCTCCTCCAGCAAAGCGGCATCTCCAGCCACCACACCGGAAACCCGCAGAGCCACGCCGAGTGGCACGGCAAGTCCCCAGTCTCGCGCCAGTTCCAGCTCCTGCGCGGCCAGCCGCACAGCGTGATCCCGCTCCCCCAACGCCAAGTGCGCCAACGCCGCGTGCGAACGCCACGGCTGCAACGACGGGTTGCGCGCGCCACGGCGTTCCATTCGCCGACCGCAGTCGAGGTGGTCGCGCAACGCCGAAGCGGGATCGCCCAGAGCGAGGTGCAGGCGACCACGCTGGTGCAGAAGTGCTTGGTAGTGCGTGTATTCGGGCAGATCGCCGTCCAGCTCGCGTTCACGCACGAGCCGCAGAGCCGACGTCATGTCACCGGTGTCCACCCACGCGCCGACCAGCCCGGAGACAGCGATCACGAGATTGCCGTCCTGGTTGGCGCCCAACGCATCGAGCCGCGCCAACGAAGCGAGGCCGAGCTGTTCCGCGGCAGGCAACGTCCCCAGCCGCCGCGCCACGTGACACCGCAGCCCCTGCACCAAAGCCGCGCACACGGCCAGATCGCGCTCGGCCGTCACCCGCAGCGCCTCCTCGCACTGCCGGTCCGCCTGCTCGTACTCGTCGATGCCGATCAACGCCACGATCAGGTGCGCGAACGAGAACTGGTCGATCAGGTCGCGCCCGATCTGCAGCGGCAACGACGACTGCACGCGCCGCCGCGTCTCCCCGAGGTTCACGCCGACGGAAGCACCGCGGTACGCCAGCAACGTGTTCAGGAACCGCTCGTTGCGCGCCGAGGTCATCCGCGCACCGCACAACCGCGCGATCCGCGTCTCCACCTCGCCGGAGAAGAACGACTCCTCCAGACCGAGCGACAACGCGTACAGGTCCAGCCGCTGAGCCAGATCGGCGTCCACCCCGGAAACCCGCGCGACCACCGACTCGACCTTCGCGACCGCGTCCCGGTACATCCGCCTGCCCGCGAGGTCGCAGGCCAGCAGCAACGCCATCCGCCCCTCGGCCAGCACGTCCATCGACGCGCTGGCGGCCTTGTTCAGCGACGCGATCGCCGCGCCCGGATCGACCAGGGACTGCGCCTCGCTCAGCTCGACCAGCACCTCGCCGCGCAGGTCGTCCGGCAGCGGTTCGCGCAAAAGCCTGCGCAGACAGGCGATCGCTCTGTCCGGGGTGGACCGGCGAGCCGCGATGCGCAGCACGTCCCGCACCCAGTCCTCACCGATCGGCGCGGCCTGGAGCAGATGCGCCGCGACCTCCTCGACGGGCGCCTGGTCGTCGTGCCGGAACCGTGCCGCACGAGCATGCACCGCCGCGCGGTCCAACGCGGTCGTGCTCTGCGCCAACGTCGTCAGCACCATCGGTACACCCGCGAAACCCAGGCCGCTCAACGCCCGTGACGCGTCCACGGCCTCCTGCGGCCCCAATCCCGCTGCCGCGCCGGCCAGCGCCATGTCCACCTCACCGAGCACCGCGAACGCCCGCGCCAGTGCCACCACCTGCGGCCCGGCCTGCGCGAGCCGGGCGACCAGCTCGCCGGACCGTTCCCCGAGGTCGCGAGGACGCAGCCCCAGGAGGTACGGGTTGCCGCGGGTCGCCACCCGCCAGTCGGCGACCACCTCGTCGGTGACACCGCTCGAGAAGATCGTCCGCAGGAACCGGCCACACGCCTGCTGGTCAAGCCCTGCGAGCCGGATCCGTCGCGCGTCACCGACCACCTCGCGCAGCAACGGCGTCGCGTCCACGGCCAGACCGCGCGTCACGACCACGGCCACGGGCAGCTCGCCCAGTCGTCTTCGCAGGTAGGACAGGAAGTTCAACGACGGCGCGTCGGCCTGCTCCACGTCGTCCACGGCGAGCACCACCGGAGCGCCCAGCGAGATCTCGCGGACCAGGCGGTGCATCCGGTGCATCGCGGCCTGGTCCGCGT
Source organism: Lentzea roselyniae (assembly GCF_039537795.1). Taxonomy (NCBI): domain Bacteria; kingdom Bacillati; phylum Actinomycetota; class Actinomycetes; order Pseudonocardiales; family Pseudonocardiaceae; genus Lentzea; species Lentzea roselyniae. Next base: position 15,399 of record NZ_BAABBE010000005.1, on the reverse strand, counting down.
CGCCGTCGAGGATCTCGTCGGCCTCGCTCTCGAAGAGCTGCGCGACCACACCGAACCGGAACCCTGACTCCGACGACGAGCACTGCGCCCGGAAGACCGCGAACCCCAGCTCACGTGCCATCCGCACGGTCTCGGTCAGCACCGACGTCTTGCCCATGCCCGCGCGGCCTTCGACACAGACCACGCAGGGCGTGCCCGCGGCGGCCTCCTCCAGCGCACGCCGCAGAGCCGTCAGCTCGCGCTTGCGGTCGGACACCACGGAACTCGTGACCGCCACCCGGGCACGCCCCTTCGCCACACGCAGTTGGAACACGTGGCGGCGCGTTCAGGGCCGTCCTGACTAGTCCAGCCGGGTCAATCCTATGGAGGGTCCCCGGACCTGGAAAGGCCTGACCCAACTGGGAAACACCTGGTATCTCAGCCGGAAATTCGGAGCATCTCTCACTTGCAGGTCGAGTCGCTGGTCAGCGCGACGAACTGCGTGCTGACCCAGCGCCGGTCGCTCAGCATCCGGTAGCCGTTCTCGACGCGCGGCTGGGCGTCGGCAACGGCGTCGCGCGGCATCGTCGAGACGATCGGCTGCATGTCGCCGGGGCCCGACCGAACGTTGAGGATGTCCGCGGTCACCGTGACCTTGCAGATCTGGGCGCCCTGCTCACTGGTCATCTGCTTGCCGCCGTTCGCCACGTACATGACGCCGGCGATGCCCAGCACGCCAATCACGATCATGCCCCTGACCGGAACACCCAACATCGCCAGCCTCCGAATACCGCACTGCCCTGGAGCTGCAGATATAGCGGCTGACAGACCCCTGTGGAGGGCTCGGCGCGGCAACCACCCGCAAGAGGAACCGACCGGGTGACGCGGGGACGGAAAAGGCCACCCCGGCGTGACCGGGGTGGCCTTCTCGACTGCGTGAATCAGGCGAACGTCAGAACGACGCCATCTTCTTCTTGAGGTTCTCGTCCAGTGCGGCGAGGAAGTCCTCGGTGGTCAGCCACGCCTGGTCCTTGCCGACCAGCAGGGCCAGGTCCTTGGTCATCTGACCGGCCTCGACGGTCTCGATCACGACCTCCTCGAGCGCCTCGGCGAAGCGGATCACCTCGGGGGTGTTGTCCAGCTTGCCGCGGTGCATGAGGCCGCGGGTCCACGCGAAGATCGACGCGATCGGGTTCGTCGACGTGGGCTTGCCGGCCTGGTGCTGGCGGAAGTGACGCGTCACGGTGCCGTGCGCGGCCTCGGCCTCGACGGTCTTGCCGTCCGGCGTCATCAGGACCGACGTCATCAGGCCGAGCGAGCCGAAGCCCTGCGCGACCGTGTCGGACTGGACGTCACCGTCGTAGTTCTTGCACGCCCAGACGTAGCCGCCCTCCCACTTCATGGCCGCGGCGACCATGTCGTCGATGAGGCGGTGCTCGTAGGTGAGGCCCTTGGCGTCGAACTCCGCCTTGAACTCCTCGTCGAACACACGCTGGAAGATGTCCTTGAAGGCGCCGTCGTAGGCCTTCAGGATCGTGTTCTTCGTGGACATGTAGACGGGGTAGCCCCGCTGCAGGCCGTAGGAGAACGAGGCGCGGGCGAAGTCCTCGATGGACTTGTTGTAGTTGTACATGCCCATCGCCACACCGCCCTCCGCCGGGAACTCGGTGACGACGTGCTCGATCGGCTCCGAGCCGTCCTCCGGCTGGAAGGTGATCGTCAGCTTGCCGGCGCCGGGCACCTTGAAGTTGGTGGCCTTGTACTGGTCACCGTGCGCGTGACGGCCGATGATGATCGGCTTCGTCCAGCCGGGGACCAGGCGCGGGACGTTCGAGATGATGATCGGCTCGCGGAAGACGACACCGCCGAGGATGTTGCGGATCGTGCCGTTCGGCGAGACCCACATCTTCTTCAGGCCGAACTCCTCGACGCGCGCCTCATCGGGGGTGATGGTGGCGCACTTGACGCCGACGCCGTGCTTCTTGATGGCGTTGGCGGCGTCGATGGTGACCTGGTCGTCAGTGGCGTCCCGGTGCTCGATGCCCAGGTCGTAGTACTCAAGGGTGACGTCCAGGTACGGGTGGATCAGCTTGTCCTTGATGAACTGCCAGATGATCCGGGTCATCTCGTCGCCGTCGAGCTCGACGACGGTGCCCTGAACCTTGATCTTGCCCATAACTCCGGGCGCTCCTCTCGCGACGATGCAAGCAAGACAAGCGTACTGGTAAACCGCCGAGGTGTGCCTGCGACCCTGGTTACACCGATTCAGGGTCGAAGTCCGTCGAACGGCTCACGTGCTCCCACTTGTCGATTTCAGCGTTCCGTGCCTGGTCTGCCATGCGGACCATGTCCACCGCGTCGCTGCCGAGCAGCAGACTCAGCGGAGGCTCGTCCATGGCTACCACGTCGAGCATGACCCGGGCGGCCTTGGCCGGATCACCAGGCATGTTGCCGTGCGCGCCACGCATCATGTCGAGCATTGCCCCGACAGAGGGAACGTAGTCCTCTCCCGGCTCGGTCACCACCAGAGAGGGGCCGGTCCAGTCCGTCTGGAAGCCTCCCAGTTCGACGATCGTGGCCTTGACCCCGAACGGCGCGCACTCCGCGGCCAGCGACTCGGTGAAGCCGCGCAGCGCGAACTTGGCCATCACGTACGGGGCGAGCCCGCCGCCGAACGCCATGTGGCCGGCGGTCGACCCGACCTGCAGGAAGTGGCCCGACCGCTGCTCGTGCAGGACGGGCAGCGCGGCCTTGGTGACGTTGACGACGCCCATGAGGTTGATCTCCAGCTGGTCGCGGAAGTCGGCCTCCGAGCACTCCTCGATCGACGTGACGCGACCGGCGCCCGCGTTGTTCATCACGACGTCGAGCCGGCCGAACTCGCGGACCGCCGTCGCCACGGCCGCCCTGGCTTGCCCGGCGTCGCGGACATCGAGTGCAACAGATCTGACCCGGTCGCCGTGTTGAGAGACGAGGTCGTCGAGATCACGTGGGTTGCGCGCGGTCGCGACGAGCCGGTGTCCGGCGGCGAGCACCGCTTCTGCGGTCTTGCGGCCGATGCCGCGGGAACTGCCGGTGATGAGCCAAACCTGCCCCATGTCCGTGCTCCTTGCAGAGGAGTTGGTTGTCCGGAGATATGGAGATTCGGCTCGGGCACCTGATACCTGCGGCTACTGTTTTCACCATCGGGTGATCATCAGAAGGGACGTAAGTGTCAACTGGGCCAACACATGCGATGAGCGGGCTGCTCGCCTGGAGCGCCGTCACCGCACTCGCATCGAGTCACCCGATCGGCCAGCTCTCGCCGCAGAGCTGGGCCGTTGGCGCGGTTCTCGCCACCGGAGCGGCACTCCTGCCGGATCTCGACCACCCCGGTTCGACCATCTCGCGCACGTTCGGAGCACTGAGCAGCGGGCTGTCCGCCGGCATCAACGCGTTGAGCAGCTTCGTGTACCGGACAACGAGAACGAAGAAGGATTCCAAGCGAGACGGCGGACATCGCGGTCTCACGCACACGCTCGTCTTCGCGTTGTTCGCCGCGGTCTTCACCACCGCGGTCGTGCAGAACAGCCAGAAGTGGGCGCTGCCGGTGCTGATGTTCGTGTTCGCCGGTCTCGCGGTGCGCGGCATCATGAACGACTGGTGCCCCAAGCAGGACGCGTTGCTGATCACCGTCGTGTCCGCGGGGATCACGTGGGCGATGATCGCGTGGACCTCCCAGTCGAACGCGTCCGCCGCGGCGTGCGGAATCGCGGTCGGCGTCGGCTGTTTCGCGCACTACATCGGCGATGCGATCACCGAGCAGGGCTGCCCGATCCTCTGGCCGGTTCCGATCATGGGCAAGACGTGGTTCCCCGTGGCACCGCCGAAGATCATGCGGATGAAGACCGGTGGCGTCGTCGAGATGGCCATCGTCGGTCCCGTCGTGACGATCCTGTCGGTGTGGCTCGGACTCGCGGCCCTGCAGGCCACTGGCGCGCTGCCGTTCCTCGACTGGGTGGACCTGTTGCCGATCTAGTGTTCTTGCTCCATCCATTCAGCGGCTACCTGCGCCTCACCCGATCGGTCTAGCCTCCACGAACCCCGACCAGTCGTGTGGAGGATCAGCCGTGTCCGACGTAGCCCGCAGACGCTTCCTGCAGGGAGCGGGTGCGCTGGGTGCAGCGGGTGCGCTCGGCGCTGGACGTGCCTCCGCATCGTCGCGCTACCACTGGCTTTCCGGCGACCACCACACGCACACGCAGTACTCGTACGACGGCATGTACACCATCGAGCAGCAGATCCGCGGTGCGTTGCGGTACGGCACGGACTGGCTGGTGATCACCGACCACGGACACGCGTCGCACGAGGCGCATTCCGTTGAGGCAACGGCCGCCGACATCCGCAGGGCACAGCGGAAGTTCCCGCAACTGCTGCTGTGGCAAGGGATGGAGTGGAACGTTCCCGGCGCCGAGCACGCGACCCTCTTCTTCGAGGACTGCCACGACGAGGCCGGTGTGCTGCGCGACTTCGAGCGGCAGTTCGACTGGCGGCTGAACGGGCAGGAAGCTTCCAGTCCCGCCAACGAGAAGAAGGCTCTGGACGCGATCCGCTGGCTGCAGACCAAGATCCGCAACGGCACCATGAAGTCCGCTCTGGTGTTCGTCAACCACCCGCTGCGCAACGGCCGCGTGGCGCCCCATGAACTGCGGAACATGCGCGACCTGGCGCCCGACATCGTTGTCGGCATGGAGGGTGCGCCCGGCGCGCAGGGTGACGGCGATCCGTTGCGCGGCCCCGGCGGCCACCGCGGCGGGTACGCGAACAGTCCCGGCTCGAACTCCTACGCGGCCTACCCGCCGGAGGCCTACAAGACCTACGGCGGCTTCGACTGGATGACGGCGAAGCTCGGTGGCGTGTGGGACTCGCTGCTCGCCGAGGGCCTCGGCTGGTGGATCACGTCGAACTCCGACTCGCACTTCAACTCGCGCGACACGATCGTCCGCGTGCCGGAGCCGGGAAACCAGTTCGATCTCCACGGCAAGCACCTCGACCCGGTGGACTCCGGCCCGCCGCAGGTCCAGCCGCCCTATGTCGACTTCTTCCCCTGTGAATCTTCACGGACCGCCGTCGGTGCGACCCGGCGGACGCGGGGCGCCGTGATGGAGGGTCTGCGGGCCGGACGGGCATGGGTTTCGCACGGCGGGCTGGTCGACGACCTGCGGTTCAGCGTCCACGGTTCCAGCGGTTCCGCCGGCCTCGGTGAGCGGCTGTGCGTGCGGCGTGGATCCACCGTGACGGCGCAGGTCAAGGCCCGTTTGGCGACACGCCCGAACAGCGCGGGATTCGTGCCGCGCCTGCGTCGTTTGGACGTCGTCAAGGGCCTGGTAACCGGTCCGGCGTCGCCCGAAACGTTGTCGACGCCACATGTGAACGTCGAGCAATCCTACGAGCCGCGCTGGCACTATGCGGTCTTCACGCACACGTTCCGCAACGTCCGAGAGCCTTTTTACCTCCGATTGCGCGGAACCGACGGCAACCGCGGCGCGTTCGAACCGCAGGCGGACACTCCGGGAGCCGCGAACCCGTGGGAGGACCTGTGGTGCTACACCAACCCGATCTTCGTGGAGGTCAGGTGACCAGCACCTTCGTCGGCATCGACGCCGGCTACGAGAACCGCTGGGAAGCGGAGAAGATCGCGCTGGAGCTGCACGACACCGTGCTGACCACGGCCAGGACGGTCGTGGTGCACGAGGTCGAGTCGCACTACGCGATGTCCTTCCTGCTGCCGATGCCCCCGTCCGACGCGGTGGTGAACTCACTGGTCGAGCAGGGCTTCGGGGTAGCGGTGCGCAGTGCCTCGTCGGGGCGTCTCGCGGGACCGGACGCGCTGCGAGCAGGCGCCTCCACCGCCGCCGAGGCCCACCAGTACCGCCGCGAGGGGCGTGCTCTGCGGTTCCAGGGCCAACGCTCGTTGCGCGGCCGTCACGGTGTTTCGGACATCCTCGCGTTCACCGCGATCGAGGCCGTCTTACCGCGTGGCACGCACACGGTCGACACGCGCGGGAACCTGACACCGTTCTTCCAGGACGGCAAGTTGGTGCTGGTCATCGACTAAGTTCGTCGATGTGCGTGACATCGCTGTCTTCAGTGGTTCTGCTCATCCCGCTCTCGCCGAGGAGATCTGCCGTCATCTCGGCGTCGACCTGTCACCCAGCCGCCTGACCCGGTTCGCCAACGACTGTCTCGAGGTGCAGCTGCAGGCGAACTGCCGGGAGCGGGACGTGTTCCTGATCCAGCCACTGGTGCCGCCGGTGCAGGAACATCTCGTCGAACTGCTGCTGATGCTGGACGCTGCCCGTGGCGCTTCGGCGGCGCGCACGACCGTTGTGCTGCCGCACTACGCCTATGCACGCTCGGACAAGAAGGACGCACCGCGAATCTCCATCGGCGGACGGCTGGTCGCCGACCTGATGTGGCCGCCGGCGCATCACGCGTTCTGGCGATGACGTTGCACTCTCCGCAGGTGCACGGATTCTTCTCGGTGCCCGTTGATCACCTGCACGCGTTGCGGGAGCTGGCCGCACACTTCTCCCAGTACGACCTGACGAACACCGTCGTCGTGTCGCCGGACCTCGGGAACGCCAAGGAGGCGGCGCACTTCGCGCGGATCCTCGGCCTGCCGGTCGCGGCCGGCGCCAAGCAGCGGTTCGCCGACGACAACGTGCAGATCTCGACCGTGATCGGTGACGTCACCGGGCGCGATGTGATCGTCCTGGACGACGAGATCGCCAAGGGGTCGACTGTCATCGAGTTGCTGGACAAGCTGCGGGAGCGTGGAGCCGGGTCGATCCGGGCCGCCTGCACGCACGGGCTGTTCTCGTCCGGTGCGCTGGACCGGTTGCAGGCGTTCGACGACGTGCTCGAGATCGTCGCGACGAACACCGTTCCGATCCCCTCGGACAAGATCGTGCCGAAGCTGAAGGTGCTGTCGATCGCGCCGGCGATGGCGGAGGCCATGCGCCGGATCAACGTCGGCGAGTCGGTCTCAACCCTGTTCGAGGCTCCCTGACTTCAGGTGGGCCAGCGCGGTGATCAGCCGTTCCGCGACGTCGGCCGGTCCTGGCATCTTGCGCACCACGGCACGTTGGTGCGCAAGGCCGTGCAGCCCCAGCCACAACGCCACCGCGTCGCCGTAGAGGTCGTCGCTGTCGTGCGCGATCCCTGCCTCGACACACGCGCCGAGCACGTCGGCGAGCAGGGTGAGCGCCTCGGCGCCCAGTGACTCGAGCTCGTCGTCGGTGATCGAGGTGTCCTCCACCGATGGCGTCCACAAGCCGCCGAACATGATCCGGTAGCGCTGCGGGTGCTGCCGAGCGACGTCCAGATAGGCGTTGCACACCGCGAAGAGCCGCTGCCGCGGGTCCTGGCCGGCCTTCTCGTCCGCCTCGCGCAGGGCCGCCGCGAGCCGGTCCATCTCCTGCTGGACGACCGCCAGCATGATCGACGGCTGGTCCGCGAAGTGCGCGTAGATCGACGGCGCCGCGATGCCCGCCTTGCGTGCGACCGAGCGCAGCGTGACCGCGCGTTCGTCGCCGCCCTCGTCCAGCAGGGCAATCGCCGCGGCGATGATCTCCTCGCGCAGCTTGCCGCCCTCGCCGCGGCGGTTGCGCCTGCGTGGCTCCGTGTTCGTCACGGCCGTAACCATACACCTGAAAGTTTATGGTTGTTAGGTCTTGCGCTCGTAGACTTACGGTCGTTAGCTTACGTCCGTCAGCACAGCGAGCCGAGGAGCCACCGGATGAACACCACCACCGAGGTCGTCCTGCCGGGCATCGTCGCGCCCAGCGGCCTGAAAGTGCAGGTCCGCGACCTGCCCGCGCCAAGTGAGGGCCAGGTCGTCCTGCGCATGGACGCGACCGGGGTCTCGTTCGCCGAGCAGCAGATGCGCCTCGGCAAGTACTTCGACCAGCCGCCGTTCCCGTTCGTGCCCGGCTACGACGTCGTCGGCACGGTCGTCGCCGTGGGCACCGGCGTGGACCCCGCGCTGAAGCTCCACCGGTTCGCCGCGGTCACCAAGGTCGGCGGGTGGGCCAGCCACCTGATCGTCGAGGCCGCCGACCTGGTGCCGGTACCGGATGGCGTCGAGCCGGCCGCGGCGGAGACGGTCGTGGTCAACGGCGTCACGGCGTGGCAGATGCTGCACCGCACCGCGAAGGTCAGGACCGGCGGCACGATCGTGGTGCTGGGCGCCAACGGCGGCGTGGGCTCGACGCTCGTGCAGCTCGCCCGGCACGCCGGCATCAAGGTGATCGGCACGGCCTCGGCCCGCCACCACGACGCGGTGCGGGAGCTGGGTGCGACCCCCGTCGACTACCGGGATCCGCACATGTACGACCGGATCCACGAGCTCGCGCCCGACGGTGTCGACGCGGTGTTCGACCACGTCGGTGGCGAGGGGCTGCACAAGTCGTGGCGGCTGCTGCGCCGTGGCGGTGCGCTGGTGAACTACGGCACCGCGGCGACGAAGGACGAGCCCGGCAACGCGATGCTGCCGGTGCTGAACTGTTCGGACGCCTGTTCTTGTGGAACGTGCTGCCCAATGGCAAGCGCGCGGGCTTCTACAACTTCTGGGCCGGCAAGCGTTTCCGTCCCGCCGCGTTCCGCGCACGGCTTCGGGACGACCTCACGCAGGTGCTCCGTCTCGTCGGCGCCGGTGTGCTCACGCCGCAGATCGCCGCACGCATTCCGTTGTCCGAAGCCGCTTCCGCGCTGGCGCTGGCCGAGTCGCGCACCGTGCTGGGCAAGGTCGTGATCGTCCCGGAGCCGTGACCGACCGCCAGACCACCGTGGCCGCTGCCTCTCCGCTCTCGCACCCGCTTGATCACGTCACTCACTTCCCGGAGGTCCCCATCATGAACGCCACCGCTGTCCGCACCACCGTTCTCGCCGGTGAGGTCGACAACCGCGCCGCCTACCTGGGTTTCGCGTTCGCCTACGTCTTCGGCCACGGCGCCGCCGTGCTCTCCGAGACCGGCCTGGTCGTCATGCCGTCCTGGCTGCCGATCGGCTTCCTCGGTGCAGGGCTCCTCGCCGGCACGGTCCTGGCCATGACGGCCTCGCTGCGGGCTCAGCGCGCTGTTTCTCCGGAACGCCGCCGTGCCGAGAAGCTCGTCGGCACGGCCTGGGTCACCGGATTCGCCGCGCTGGCTCTCATGATCACAGCGCTGAGCACCGTGTTCGAGAAACCAGGGCTGCAGACCGTGCTCTGGCCCGCGGGCGCGACCATCGTCGTGGGACTGACCTACATCGCAGAGGGAGCCGTGCGCCGCAACGCGTTGCACTACAACCTGGGCACCTGGCTCGCGTTGGTGGCGGCAGCGACGTTGTTCGTGCCCGCGCCCGACTTCTTCGGTGTGCTCGCCGTGCTGGGCGGCGGTGCCTACGCGGTCGCGGCGGTGCTGGAAGGTCGCCGCCTGGATTCCCTTGCCGCGTAAGGGTTCTAGAGCTGCACTCGCACCGTGACACGGCCTCGGTCGTCACGGTGCGATGTCGCGTGTCCGGTCCGTTGCACGCCATCGAGTTCGAGAGTGAGAGGGCCGCCCTCGCCGTTGAAGTTGCGCCACCACGTCTTGGCGTCCGGCATCATCACCTGGATGGCCACGACGTCACCGTTGCGTTGGTAGCTGACAGGAGTGGAGAACGTACGGCCGGAGCGCCGTCCGGTGTAGGACACGACGGTGATCACCTTGCGCACGAGCTTCCCCACGAGCGGTGCGTCACGCAGGCCCACCATCAACTTGTTGAGGTGACGTACGACCGGTCCCTTGAAGTTCATGTCCGCCAACGTAGCCTCGTAAGTGGAGAACCCCGTCCACTTGACGCGAAGTGAGAAGAAGTGACCGCCGAACCGTCTCAGATGCGTGCAGACGCGCGGGAGAACCGCGCGCGGGTGCTGGCCGTCGCGCGCGAGCTGTTCGCCGAGCGCGGGCTGGAAGTGCCGATGGCCGCGATCGCCCGCCACGCCGGAGTCGGGGTCGCCACGCTGTACCGGCGCTTCCCCACCAAGGAAGCGCTGGTGATGGAGGCGTTCACCGAGCAGTTCGCCCTCTGCCAGGCCACCATCGAGGAGGCGCTGGCGGATCCGGACCCGTGGCGCGGGCTCCGCACGGTGATCGAGAAGGTGTGCTTGCTGCAGGCCACGGATCGCGGGTTCACCGCAGCGTTCGTCGCGTCGTTCCCCGACATGCACTCCGAGGTGCGGGACCGGACGTGGCTGGGCTTCAGCGCGTTGGTGCAGCGGGCGAAGGACAGCGGACAGTTGCGCGCCGACTTCTCGCCGCACGACCTGACCCTGGTGCTCCTGGCCAACGGCGGCCTCGCCGGCGTGCCCGTCGACGTGGCAGTGGCCGCTTCACAGCGGCTCGTCGCCTATCTGCTGGAGGCGTTCCGAACCGGCACGAACGAGTTGCCGCCGCCCGTGCCGCTCAGCTTGGACCTCGTCCTGCGTTAGCCCGGATGGGCGCCGACGGTGTCGCGGATCTGCGCCCCGAGGTCGGCGGACGCCGAACGCGCGCAGTGGGCGCAACAGAAGAAGCGGCCCTCCACCTCCACACCGTGCCCGATCACGCGGCAGTCGCAGTGCTCGCAGCGCGGCGCGAGGCGTTGGATCGCGCACTCGAAGCTGTCGAACGTGTGCACGCCGCCGCCGACGGTGCGCACCTCGAAGGCCATCCAGTACTCGTTGCCACAGACGTCACAGGTCGCCATGCGCGAAGACTGCGACAGGTCAGTCAGGTCGGCAACTTGAGGCGTCGAGTTGCGCGACCAGCGTCTTCGGGGCAATCACCCGATAGGCGTCCTCGACCAGGTCCGCGACGACGTCCCAGTCGACCTCGACGTCGAGGTACACGCCGAGCCAGCCGCGGTGGCCCATGTAGGGCGGGCGGAAGTAGCGGTCCGGTGCCTGGGCGACGAGGGTCTCCTGGACGTCCGGGCCCGCCGCGCACCAGAACGCCACGCGGTCGTCGTGGTGCTGGTTCGCGAACATCACGAAGGTCTTCTTGCCGCGGACGAACCAGGTCGGTTCGCCGTGGCTCAGGCGTTCGGTCACCTCTGGCAGCGCCAGGCAGAGGCGGCGCAGGTGTTCGAGTGCGTCCACCCGAACATCCTGCGCCTTCGGTGGCGGTTCTATCAGCCGATGCCGGAACGGATCGCGCTGATCAGCTCGCCGTTGGACGTGTCACCGGAGAGCTCCCAGAAGAAGACGCCACCCATGTTCTGGCCGCTGGCCCACGAGATCTTGCTGCGGACCGTGGCCGGGGTGTCGTAGCTCCACCACTGGCTGCCGCACTTGGCGTACGCGGTGCCCGCGACGGTTCCGTTGGCCGGACAACGAGTCTTGAGCACCTTGTAGTCCTCGATGCCGGCCTCGTAGGTGCCGGGTGCGGCGCCGGTCGCAGTGCCGCCGGGTGTGGACTGGGTGACGCCGGTCCAGCCGCGGCCGTAGAAACCGAGGCCCAGCAACATCTTGCTGGCGGGAATGCCCTTGCTCTTGAGCTTCTGGATCGCGGCGTCGGTGTTGAAGCCCTGCTGCGGGATGCCGGGGTAGCTGGTCAGCGGGGAGTGCGGCGCGGTCGGGCCCTGGGCGGCCCAGGCGCCGAAGAAGTCGTACGTCATCGGGTTGTACCAGTTCACGTACTGCGCGGCACCCGCGTAGTCCGCCTTGTCGATCTTGCCGCCGGTCGAGGCGTCGGCGGTGATCGCGGCGGTCACGAGGTTGCCGGAGCCGAAGCGTGCCCGCACGGCCTGCATCAGCGTCTTGAACGAGCTGAAACCGCTGGTGTCACAGGTGAGTCCGCACGCGTTGGGGTACTCCCAGTCGATGTCGATGCCGTCGAACACGTCGGCCCAGCGCGGGTCCTCGACGAGCTTGTAGCAGGAGTCCGCGAAGGCCGCCGCCGCGCTCGGGCTGCTCGCCGCCGCCGGGAAGCCGCCGGACCAGGTCCAGCCGCCGAACGAGAACAGGACCTTGAGGTTCGGGTGCAGCTTCTTCAGCTTCCGCAGCTGGTTGAAGTTGCCGCGCAACGCACCCGCGTCCCAGGTGTCCGACGTACCGTCCACAGAGGACGCCGCGTCGTAGAACTTGTCGTAGTCCGCATAGGCGTCGCCGAGGACGCAGCGGCCGCCGGAGACGTTGCCGAACGCGTAGTTGATGTGCGTCAGCTTGCTGGACGAGCCGGACGTGCGGATGTTCTTGACGTGGTAGTTGCGCTGGTAGACACCCCACTGCACGAAGTAGCCGACGACGCGGTTGGCGATCGCCTGCGCGCCGGCCTCCTCCCGCGCCTGCGATGCCGGTGCGGCCAGCGTTGCCGCGATCAGAAGTGCCGATGCCGCCGCGATGATTCTGCGCCTGAACATAGCGGTCTCCTCGATGGGTGACGGCGCGGCGGCGCTCACCTCAAGCTAAGTGGACTAGACCACTGCCGTCAATGGTGAACCGGGAACACGACCGAGACGTACGAGGAGGAGGGAAGGAGGCAACCCGTCAGCTGAGCGGGACCGGCCGGATTCGAACCGGCGTTCTCCCTCCGTGCCGGAGGGCGCGTCGACCACTGCGCTACAGGCCCCATCGCCTACCGCTGCACCCACACTAGTCGGCGAATGCCGGGCCGTATGCCCTGCGAAAGTGTTGGACCCAATAAGGTTCATGCACCAACCTCGGACTGGACGGTGTCGTGCCAGGGATCGACTACTACGAGTTGCTCGGTGTGAGCCGGGGAGCCAGCGCCGCGGAGATCAAGTCCGCGTACCGCTCCCTCGCCAAGGTCATGCACCCCGACGCGGGTGGGACGTCTGGCGGCTTCCGCATGCTTCAGGAGGCCTACGAGACGCTGAAGGACCCGGTCAGGCGCGCCGACTACGACCGCCCGGCCGCACCGCCGCCACCCGTGGTGCGCCCGCAGGCACGCCCGCGACCTCGCCGAACCGGCCGTACTGGCAGGTTGCGCGACTTCGGCGACGACCCGAACTACATGGCACCACGCCCCCGCGTCGACCTCGGCTCGATGGACTGGTGGAACCGCATCGACCTGGGTCAGCGCGTCCGCTACGTGCCCGCCACGCGCGTCGGCCACGCCCCCGCGGCGGCCGCGATCGGCGGGTGGTTCGTTCTGCTGATCCCGCTGGCACTGCCGTTGTCCCCGCTGCTGCTGGCCGTCTGGCTCCCCCTCGTCGCGGGCGCCGGTTACGCGGCGTTCCGACTGGTGCGCCGCTACATCGCCACCACGAGGGCCGAACGGGCGTTCGCCGGTGAGTACGACGGGAACACCATCTTCGGCCGTCCGGGTGAAAACAGACGCGAACGGCTGACCGCCGGACTGCTGACCGAGTACATGACGCAGCTACCGGGCGTGCGCATCTTCCACGGCCTCGCCTGGCCCGGCTCGGTCTTCACCGACATCGACCACGCGCTGCTGTGCGGGCGCCGCCTCGTCCTCATCGAGTCGAAGTCGTGGCTGCCCGGCCACTACTACTGCGACGAGGACGGCGAGCTCTGGCGCAACGGCCACCCGTTCCGCGGCGGCGGCTCGCAGCTGATCGAGGGCGTGGAGCGCTTCGCCGAAATCCTGCCGTGGCTGGAGATCCGCGGGGCGATGATCGTCTACCCGAGCCGGGCCGGCGAGATCACGTGCGACGACGACCTCGACTTCGAGGTCCCGCCGATGACCCCGGACCAGTTCGTGCGCGAGATCGGCGACTGGCTCGCCGACGACCCGGCCACGGTCGACCGCGAGGCGCTGCGCCTTCTGGTGCGGCAGGTGGTCTCCGAAGTCCGAGTCGCCGGCGCGTGACTTGTTTCGCCTCCGTACGAATGCATCTCCGAGTTGAGACGAATTACCTCTTGACGGGCGACTGACGGCCTGAAAGATTGGGTTCGCCAACTGGGGGGAGCAGTTTGAAGTCGAGGGCGCTCTCCCATGCCGTCTTCATCAGATTAATCATGGGGGATTGAAGTGAAGAACGTCATTCGCAGAGTTTCCATTGCCATTGCGGCCGGCGCCGCTCTCATGTCGCTCGCGATCTCGCCGTCCTCGGCCGCGCCGAAGCTCGAGCCGTACGAGATCCCCAAGACGGGCGCGCAGATGCAGGCCGCAGCGGCCGGCGAGGCCGAGTGGACCTACATCGTCCCGAGGACGACCGACCCCAGCTACGTCGGCGGCGACCCGCGCTGCGCCGACGTGGCGTGGAACTCCGTCGACAACGGCGCCCGCGTCATCCTGTTCGACTGCTACGGCACGAACAACCAGAAGTGGGCCCCGATCTGGGTCGCCGGCACCGGCACCCCGTACGGCGCCGCGATGTTCGTGAACGCCAGCTCCGGCAAGTGCCTCGACCTGGCCAACGGCTCCACCGCCAACGGCGCCCACGTGATCCAGTGGAACTGCCACAACGGTTCGAACCAGCAGTGGGAGGTCGTGCTGCCCGCAGGCGCCGACCCGGCGACCCACGACTGGCCCGTCATGTTCAAGAACCGCGCCACGGGCAAGTGCCTCGACCTCGACAACCGCAACACCGTCAATGGCACCGGATTCCTGCAGTGGGACTGCGAGAGCCTGAACAACCAGCTGTTCACGCTCTACCAGGCCAACTAACAATCTGAGGTGCACGTGAAGTGGCCGCTCGCACATTTTCCGCAGGCGGCCACTTCACATGTAAATGCGTCACCCGTTGCACACCGACCGCACCGATTCAACGTGCCGCGTGCCGCTGCGGAGGTTGGTGTCGGCCTTTCCGCTTACGCACCCGCACCTGGAACACGTGGTCCGCGAGCGCGCCGCCATCCGGCGCACGTGTCAGGATTGCCGCCATGACCCGCACGGTGTGCCTCGCGCAGAACCCCGAAGCCGACGCCCTCCTGGCAGAAGACCGGTTCGCGTTGTTGCTCGGCATGCTGCTCGACCAGCAGATCCCGATGGAGAAGGCCTTCTCCGGCCCCAAGGTCCTCGCCGACCGCATGGACGGCCTGGACGTGCACCGCATCGCCGAGGCCGACCCGGAGGCCTTCGCCACGATCATGGCCACCCCGCCCGCCGTGCACCGGTTCCCCGGTTCGATGGCCAAGCGGGTGCAGGCGCTGTCGCAGTACGTCGTCGAGCACTACGACGGGGACGTCACGCGGATCTGGGCCGACGGGGACGGGGCCGCGGTGTTCAAGCGGCTCAAGGCGTTGCCGGGGTTCGGGGACCAGAAGGCGAAGATCTTCCTGGCCCTTTTGGGCAAGCAGTTCGGCGTCACGCCGGACGGGTGGCGTGAGGCCGCCGGGCACTACGGCGAGGACGGAAGCCGACGTAGCGTCGCTGACGTGACGGACCAGAAGTCGTTGCTCGAGGTGCGGGACTTCAAGAAGGCCGCCAAGGCCGCGGCCAAGGGCAAGTA